>CAZKQQ010000051.1:11880-36093 GCA_964554945.1 uncultured Solibacteraceae bacterium
ACGTGGCGTCCACGCGGTCCTTGGTGACCGCTGAAAGAATCTTGCCGGTAGCAAAGGGGGCGGCGGCGGCTACCAGTTTTGCGAGATAATCCGAAGCCAGTTCGACATCGTTATTGAGCACCGCCAGCAGTTCGCTGCGGCTCTCCGCTATCCCACGATTGACCGCAGCGGCGAAGCCGGCGTTCCGGCCCATGGCAATCACGCGGGCACCCCGACACCGGGCGAAATCCGGTGCGCCATCGGTTGAGCCGTTATCGATCACCAGCACCTCGCTGACCGGCTGCGTCTGGGCCTCAAGACTAGACAGAAGCCGCGCCAGGAGGTCCCGGCCGTTCCATACGGGGACAATCGCTGTCAGCCTCATGGGAAGGCGGGTGGGCCGTTGCTGTCGGGAGCCGCTGATATGATGGAACTGATGAAACCGGTCTTGCTCCTGATTTCGCTTTCGGGCGCCCTGCTATCCGGCCAGGATCTCTCCAGCGTGCACACCGTGTACCTGCTGCCGATGGGGCGGGGCCTGGACCAACACCTGGCGAACCGGTTGACGCAAGAGCACGTCTTCCAGGTAGTCACCAACCCGAAAATGGCGGACGCGGTTTTCAGTGATCGGATCGGCGTACCATTTGAAGAGAAACTCGCGGATCTGGAAGGCAACCCAGAGCCGGTCAGCCGGACTCCCAAGGACGACGAGGCTGCGAACCAGCAACAAGCCAACTCGACGCCAAAGTTGTCGGGTCCTCCGCAGAATTCTACCTTTGGAGCCAGCAAGGGCACGGTGTTCCTGGTTAATCCCAAAACACACCGCGTTTTGTGGTCGGCGTACGAGCCTCCGCGGAGTTCAAGTGCCGACAATATGAATCGCACAGCCTCCGACATTGTAAGCCGTCTCAAGCGCGATCTGAAAGCCAAGTAGGCGCCTGCCGTGATCCGTCTCGAAGTGTTACCGCAGACGCCGATCCGCCGACGGATTGCGGGCCTGCGAATAGGTCCTGTTCGGGCAGCCACCGATTCACCCGTGTGATATACTTCCCCACAAGTTAGAAAGGAGAAGTGCCTTGAGATATAAGGTTTACGGGGTCCGGATCGCTGTTTTGGGAGTGTTGGCGGCGGCCGCCTTATCGGCCCACCATTCGCCATCGGCCGAGTTCGACATGACCAAGCGGATCACCCTGACCGGCACGCTCACCCAAGTGGATTGGATCAATCCCCATATTAAAGTCGCCATGGATGTGAAGGGCGAAGGCGGCAAAGTCGAGAACTGGGGATTCGAAAGCAATCCGCCAGCCTGGTTTCGCCGAGTCGGCGTCAGCCGCGCCGATCTGGCTAAGGCGATCGGTCAAACCGTCAAGGTTGAAGGCGTCCGTTCCAAGGACGGAACTTTCTACGGCTATCTTCAGAAGATTATCCTGCCCGACGGGACTTCGCTGGAATTGGTCAGCCCGAATGCTGCCCAGGAGTATGGAAAATGAGAATGAGTTTTCTTTGCGCGACAGCGGCGGCTCTCCTTACTCTGATTGGAAGCGCCCAACCAACCGCTAAGGTCTCGACCAACAGCGTGAAGCGAACGGCCGATGGACATCCGGACCTGAGCGGCGTGTGGCAGTTCGCCATCGATTTGCCTCCGGGCGCGCTGAAGAAAGAGGCGAACGGGGCGGTGTCGGTCAAAAGCTTCGATCCGAGCGCGCGCCGGCCGGCACGGACTTCGGTTCCCGGCGCCCTGCCGTTCACCGCGACGCCGTCGTATAAGCCGGAATTTCAGGCGAAAGTGAAAGATCTATCCGACCACGAGAGCAAGACGGATGAAGTGTTTTATTGCGGGAAACCCGGCGTGCCGCGCATCGGTTCGCCGCGTAAGATCGTGCAGCTCCCGAACGAGATCATCTTCTTCTATGAAGACATCTCGGGCGATCCGTACCGCATCATTCCGACCGACGGGCGTCCGCACCGGGCTGGCGGGAATCCCACCTATTATGGCGACTCGGTCGCGCACTGGGAAGGCGACAAGTTGGTCGTGGATGTGACGAATTTTGTCGATAGCTCCTGGTTCGGGGAAGACGGTTATTTCCACAGCGACGCGATGCATATCGTGGAACGTCTTTGGCGCAATGAGGAGAACCTGGTATACCAGGTGACGGTAGACGATCCGAAGGTGCTGAGTGCGCCCTGGACCGAGGCGCCGCGCGTCATCAAGCCGTCGAATGATCCGTTGGAAGAATCGCCGCGCTGCGTGGAGACCGACGGCAACAAGCTGATCAACAACGACCATCACGGGCAAAGGTAAAGGATGTAGGGCGGACCCCCGGTCCACGGCCGGCCCTCTAGCCGGCCTTTTTCCGGTGCAAGCAGCGGGTCCGGGGGGACCCGCGCGGACCAGGGGGTCCGCCCCATCTGGAGGGGAACATGCGCAAGAGTAAGGCCAAGGGTCACATTTCCCGACGCAAATTCCTGGAAGGCACCGGCGTCGCGCTGGTTGCAGCAACGGAAGTTCCAGCACTACATGCCGACGTTGGAAGCAAGGGGGCGGGCACGGCGATTCGGCTCACCGTCAACGGCACTACTCATCACCTCAAAGTCGAAGATCGGTGGACGCTGGTCGAGGTGCTGCGCGATCACCTGATGCTTACAGGCACCAAGATTGGCTGCGACCGCGGCGAGTGCGGAGCCTGTACCGTGTTGATGGAAGGCAAGCCGGTATATTCCTGCAGCCAACTGGCAGTGTGGATGGACGGCGAGTCGATCCAGACGGTCGAAGGTCTCGCTAAGGGAGAACAACTCGACCCGCTGCAGACTGCGTTCATTGAGCACGACGCTCCACAGTGCGGTTACTGCACCTCGGGCCAGTTGATGGCCGCGAAGGGATTGCTGGCGCGCAACCCGCATCCTGATGAAGAGCAGGTGCGCGCCGGTTTGACCGGAAACATCTGCCGCTGCTCGGCGTACAACCGCTACGTGGAAGCGACCCTTGCGGTGGCGGGTTCCGTCCCGAAAGGCGGAACCGCCAAGTACGAATCCGCCGCGGGGGCCCCGCTGCCCGCGCTGCAGACAGCCGGGCATCCGACGCCCCGCATTGACGCGCTGGAACGTGTCACTGGCAAAGCGAACTACACTGGGGATGTCCTTCTGCCGGGAATGCTGTACGGGCGCGTGCTGCGCAGCCCGCACCCGCACGCCCGCATTCGCAGCATCGATATTTCCAAAGCGGCGGCTATGCCAGGCGTCAAAGCGGTGCTCACGAACGAGAATTGCGAAGTGGTGTGGGGCGCCGGCAGCATCGCTGGAGGCATTCAGTACAACGACCAGGTCAAGAAGATCACCAAGCAGCGCCGGTATGCGTTCAACAACCCGGTGCGTTTCGTCGGCGACCCCGTGGCTGCGGTTGCGGCTACGGACCGGCATCTCGCCGAAGAAGCGCTCTCCAAGATCGTGGTGGATTACGAGGTGCTGCCCCACGTGCTTGATGCCGAAGAGGCGCTCAAGCCCGCGGCGCCGCAGCTCTGGCCGGAGGGCAACCTGGCACTCAACAATCAGAACGAGGCCAAGCCGCTCGGGCAGCGGCGCGGCAACATCGACGAAGGATTGCGCTCGTCCGAACACGTTTTCGAGAACCGCTTCACTACCACCCTTGTTCACAATGCGCAAATGGAGCCGCGCGCATGCGTCGCCGAATGGGAAGGCGACAAGCTGACAGTCTACACACCGACCGGCGGCATCGCCAATTGCCGTCACGACATGGCGCGAGACCTGGGTATTGCCGATGAGAAAGTGCGAGTTGTCTCTCAGTACATGGGCGGCAACTTCGGCAACAAGAACCAGAACCAGGACGCCGACCTGATCACGGCCATGCTCGCCAAGCAGGCGGGCGCGCCGGTGAAGCTGGAGATGTCGCGGAAGGAAGATTTCATCGGCATGCACGGCCGCTGGCCGACGATCCAGTACTTCAAAGTCGGCGTGGATCGCGAATCCACGCTGAGAGCCATTCAACTCCGCGGGTACAGCGGCATGGGCGGCTATCGCAAGAATTCCGGATCCATCGGCGGCATGGATGCGTTCCACTGCCCGAATATCGAGAGCACTGTGTACCCGGTGTATACGAACCGCACCGTTTCCGGAAATTTCCGCGGACCTGAATTTCCGCAGGGCTACTTCGGCTTCCTATCGATGATGGACGATGTCGCTTACAAATTGAAGATGGACCCGGTCGAGTTTGCCATCAAGAACATGGTGCGCAAGCCCAACGATCAAGCCGAGTTCACCAATTACACGCTGGAGGAATGCATCCGGCGCGGCGCCGAAGTGTTCGAGTGGAAGAAGCGCTGGCGGCCGCAGCCGGGGTCCGACCGGGGCCCAATCAAACGCGGCGCCGGCATGGGATTCATGGCGTTCCGCTCGGGTGTGGGCCGAAGTAACGCCGTGGTCCGCGTCGATTCGAAGGGACAATATTACGTGCACGTGGGCGTCACGGACGTCGGCGCGGGCGCGAAGACAACCATGGGCCTGATCGGTGCGGAGGCGCTGGGAGTGCCTCTCGCGAAAGTGACGGTTGTCTGGGGCGATACCGACCGCTGCCCGTATTCGGTGGGCGAATCGGGGAGCCGCACGACCATCATGACCGGCCAGGCTGTGATCGAAGCCGCGCGCGAGTTAAAGAAGCAGATCGCGGAAAAGGGGCTGCCCACCGGGAACAACTTTCTCACGGCCGAGGCCGCCCCGAATCCAACAGTCGCGGGCGGGGAAGTGCGCAATACTTTCGGCGCGCATTTTGTGGAGGTCGAGGCTGATACCGAACTCGGCACTTTGCGCGTGCTGAAATACCTGGCCGTGCAGGATTGCGGGCGCATCATCAATCCGCTCACCGCCGAAGGCCAGATCAAAGGTGGGGCGCTGATGGGCATCGGCATGGCGCTCCACGAGGATTTACTCTATGATCCGCGCAGCGGCCAGCCCTTGACGGCTGGTTACTATGGAGCGCGCATCATCACGCATCGCGACGCTCCGAATATAGAGGTGCTTTTCATTGAGAGCGATGACGGGTACGGGCCCTACGGCGCCAAGAGCATCGGGGAATCGGGCAAGGTGCCGGCCGTGGGCGCGGTAGCTAATGCGGTGTTCAACGCGCTCGGCCATCGCATGAAAGACTTACCGATCACACGCGATAAGGTTCTGGGGGTGCTGGCATGAAGGCCTTCACGAACGCCAATCCGCGGGGGCTCCCGCAGGCGGCAAAGCTGGTTCACGAGACGAACGCGGCTGGACGCCGCGCAGCGATTGCCGGCGGCGGCAGCGACCTGCTCGGCATGATCAAGGAACACCTCATCGAGCCCGATGTGCTCGTACACCTGAAGGGAATCAAAGGCCTCGATCAGGTCTCTGCCGATAGCGGCGGCGCCCGCGTCGGCGGACAAATCACGCTCGACGCTCTTGCCAATCATTCGATGATTCGCGGCAGGTACGCGGTGCTGGCCGAAGCTTCCGGGAGCGTGGCCACCCCGCAGATTCGCAATGTCGGCACGCTGGCGGGCAACGTGTGCCAGCGCCCGTGGTGCTGGTATTACCGCAATGCCTTCCCCTGTTTTAAGGCAGGCGGCAGCCAGTGCTTTTCGATAAACGGCGAGAACCAGTTCCACGCCATTTTCGGCGGCGGTCCCAGCTTCATCGTGCATCCGTCGGATACGGCGCCCGCGCTGCTGGCGCTCGACGCGAAATTCCGCGTGAATGGTCCGTCTGGCGAGCGCACTATTGCGGCGGCGGACTTCTTCGTCCTTCCTAAACAGAACGCAGCGCGCGAGAATGTGCTGGCGGACGACGAGGTGCTGGCCTCCGTGCAGTTGCCATCACAGCGGCCCGGTACGCGCAGCACTTATCACAAGATCATG
This sequence comes from uncultured Solibacteraceae bacterium, assembly GCA_964554945.1. Classification (GTDB taxonomy): domain Bacteria; phylum Acidobacteriota; class Terriglobia; order Bryobacterales; family Bryobacteraceae; genus PSRJ01. Next base: position 17,754 of record CAZKQQ010000051.1, read on the forward strand.
GACCGCGAAGCATGGACGCATGCGGTGGTAAGCGCCGCGATCGTGCTCGAGATGGATAAAGACATCTGCCGCTCCGCCCGGATCGTGTTGGGCGGAGTCGCTCCCGTACCGTGGCGGGTGCCAGATGCCGAACGCTTACTCACGGGCCAGCGAGTCACTCCGGAACTGGCGGCTCAAGTGGGAGACGCTGCGCTGATGGGCGCGACGCCTCTCGCCAAGAATGCTTACAAGGTCCCGCTGACGAAAGCCGTCGTGCGGCGAACGCTGGTGGAACTGGCGAGCCGGGCCTGACGTTTATTGCCGGAAGTCCGCGAAGACCGGAAGGACGCTGTGCGGCGTCCCAGGTGAGTAGAAGTTGTATCCGAACGCGCTGATGCGATAACCATCCTCGGGCACGTAAGCCCACGCCTGGAACCACGGGTTCCAATACCATCCCGCGTCATATGTTTCCTCACGCGCGAAGGCGAGGAGGTTCCCCACCATGCTCTCACTCGTCTGCGCGATCGAACGAGTACGCCGCGCGCTCCACTCGTAAAGGCCGTCTCTCTCCATGAGATCGAACTTCTGCGGCTCCATGGATCTAGTGTTCAGAGTTAGTTGCCGTCCCTGGCCGAACGCCGCAACCCGGCGGTCGTCTTCTACCTGGGCCTTCCCTTGATATACGCGGATCGCGGGGCCGTCAGCATGGAACATGTAGAGGCCGGCTTTCAGCATGCGTGTATAGGCCTGCCGGTCAATAATCTCGAGCTGTTGCTTTTTGTCGAACTGGAGCACTTCGAGCAACGCGTCGCCGCGCAACAACTCGGCCCGTGTGTTGCCGGGCGACGATGCGATCAGCTTCACCGCACTGTTCTCGCCAAGCCTCAGAAATACTCCGGGATTGAGCAGCAACTCCGCACGCCCGTCTCCGGTCTCCAGGACGTGGCCGGGCTCGACCCGAGGCGCCTCCGCGATGTCGGCGCCTATCTGTTGCCCGTCGAGCGCGACACGGCCTTCGGCTGCACTGATGGCACCGGCAGGCACCGGCGCACCGTATGCGCCCAGCGCCCATGTGAGGGTAAGCACAATGCCACCCATCCTCAGGATCGTCATACTCTTCCGATGCGAGGCACCGTGCGGCTGTTTCGCAAACGGAATGGTGTGCTCCCGGGCGTGTGATGCTGATTACAGGCATCCAGGCTTTCCGTTATGATTGGTCCTGACATTCACATCCGGAGCGGGAGATGACCAGAAACCGAGCTATACGAACACTGTTCGCGATTGCGGCGCTCGCGCTAACCGCGCTTGCGCAGCCAAGCAAGCCGCAGCCGCCCAAGACCCTTCGACTTTACGTATTCGATTGCGGAATCCTCGATAATGCCGATATCTCCCGCTACTCACTCAAACAGGAGGAGGTTGGGACGCACCTCATGTCGGTTCCCTCGTTCCTGATTGTGCACCCCAAGGGAACGCTGATGTGGGACGTGGGCGCAGTTCCCGACGCCAATTTCAAGCCGGACGGGCTCCCCGCAACGCTGAACTACGCCACCTCATTGAAACCGCTGCTGTCGCAACTGGCGGGAGTTGGCTACACGCCCGGGGACATCACGTATCTTTCGTTCTCACATTTCCATTGGGATCACGTCGGAAACGCCAATGCGTTCGCGGGATCCACATGGCTGGTGCGCCAGAAGGAGCACGACATCATGTTCGCCGAGCCGCCTTCGACGCGCACCATCCTGGCCAACTACAGCGCGCTCAAGAACAGCAAAACCCTAATCATCAAAGACGATGAATATGATGTATTCGGCGACGGTACTGTCATCATGAAATCGGCGCCTGGTCACTCGCCCGACCATCAGGTTTTATTTCTCAAACTGGCGAAGACGGGCCCGGTCGTTCTCAGCGGCGACCTCTGGCATTATCCGGAAGAGCGCAAGCTGAACCGGTTGCCCACCACGGAGTTCAACAAGGATCAGACCATCGCATCGCGCGCGCGCATCGACGCATTTATCAAGAAGACCGGCGCGCAACTCTGGATCCAGCACGACTACCTATCGACCATGAAGCTCAAGAAGTCGCCCGCGTTTTACGAGTAGTCGCGCATGATCCGGCTACTCGGGGCGCGCGTGATTTGTTTGCAGGTCACATTTGTTGGGCGGCATCGCGACGCTTCGGCCAAACAGGCCGCACGCGCCCTGGTGGTCGAACTCGGTTTCGAGCCGATGGATGCCGGCCCGCTGACACGAGCCCGCCTGCTGGAGCCGTTCGCGCTTCTGTGGATTACGCTCGCCTTCACACCCGGCCATGGCCGTGAATTCGCCTTTCAGCTTTTGAAATGGGATTCAGCCGACGCCTGAGCCGCAGCCGTTTTTACTTCGGGAACGCCGCCAGTTGCGGCTTTGCTCCCGTGGGCAGCGGGCTACGCGCCGTGTTCATGACCATCGATAGATACACGTAATATCCCTCGATGTTCGCCAACTCCATTACGCCTGCCTCGCCGAATTTGGCGAGTGTGCGCGCATAGGTCGCGTCGCTGACGCTCTTGTTGTGGAGCAGTTCGGCGCAGAAGTCGTAGACGATTTCCTCGTCCTCGCCCATACGTTCGGGACGCCGTCCCGCTGCGACGTCCGCCACCAGCGCCGGACTCAGCCCCGCGCGGCCCGCGGCGGGCGAGTGCGCATTCCACTCGTAATTGTTGGTCCACTCGCGCGCGGCAATCAGGATCGCAAACTCGGTCAGCTTGTTTCCCAGCACCGGATGGTTCTGCACGTGCAGCCGCATCTCAACCGCCGGAACCACCCAGTCGGGCGAGCGCAGAATGGCTGACCACGGTGGACCCGTAAGCTCGGCCTTGCGGAGGTCCTTGTAATCCGCGGCCGCCTTCTTTTGCGCCTCGGTCATCTTGTCCGTGGGGATCGGCGGCAGACGGTCTTGCGCGGCCGCGACAAATCCGAAAATCAGCAGTGCTGGAGCCAATCGCATGCGGACTATTCTATAGCGGTTTCGCCCCGCTCGAGACCATCAGGCGTTCTGATTCCAGATGTCGACGTGCCACTTCCACCGGCCGTTTTCCTGGCGCCAATAGACGACGTACTTCACTTCAATGTCGGTGGGATCGCCTTGGGGCGCCACCGTCAACGTCGCGCGGCCAATTTCGACCACGCCGTCGCCGGCGGGCATGACGTCGACCGAAGCGAGCGCGGCCGACTTGGCGTTCGCCTCTTGCACCAGGTCCGACCAGAACTTTTTGATGGCTTCGCGCCCGGTGACCAGGGGCGCGCCCGGCGGCAAAATGCGGGCGTCGGATGTGTACACATCGTCCAACGCTGCGAAATTGCGGTTGCCGACGGCCTCTGTGCTAAAAAGCTCGTTGGTTCGGGCCATTGCGAGCTTAACTTGATCGAGCGCGGGTTGGTGGGTTGCCATGGCTCCGTACTTTATCACAAACAAAAGGGGACAGACGCATTCTCTGAAATGCGTCTGTCCCCTTTGTTATTCCGTCTTAATTACGCCCAGCTGAAGCCGGACTTCGATAGCGGTAGCGAGCGCACGCGCTTTCCCGTTGCCGAGAAAATCGCGTTCGCGATCGCCGGTAGAATCGGCGGCAGCGCCGGCTCGCCCAGTCCCGTGGGATTGTTGTTCGATTTGAGCCAGTGCACCTCGATTTCGGGCGGCGCCTGAGTCATCCGCACCAGCTTGTGCTGGTGGAAGTTCGTTTGTACGACCCGGCCTTTTTCGACGGTGATCTCCTGGTCCATCAATTCGCTCATGCCGTCGATGACTGCGCCGTGGCTCAGGTTTTCGGCGAACCCCGGGTTGATAATCTGGCTGCCGATATCGGCCGCCACCCAGACCTTATTGACCTTCACTTTGTTGGCGGAATCGACCTTCACTTCCGCCACTTCCGCGAAGTAGCCCTGATGGCTGAAGTGGAAGGCCACGCCCATCGCGGTGCCCTTTGGCAGTTTGCGTTTGCCCCAGTTCGATTTCTCCGCGACCAGTTGCAGCACACCCTTCATGCGCTCGGGGTTCACTCCCGGAGGTCCGAATCCACCGCGCCCTCCGCGTCCGGCTTCCGGAGGAGGCGGTGGGGGAAGTGGCTGCGCCGAATTCAGCAGGTCCATTCGGAACTCCACTGGATCCTTTGCCGCCGCGTGCGCCAATTCATCGATGAACGACTGGATGACGAACGCAAACGCGTTGCTGCTCGGCGCGCGCAGTGAGCCGGTCCGGATTCCCAGCGGCATCACCGACGTGTGCAGCGCGTAATTAGGGACAAACCGCTGCGGGAACTCCGTCGGCCCCATTGCCGCGGCCGAGGCGAACCGCTCGCCTTCGCCGTAGCTCACGAAATGATTGCGCCACGCCACCACTTTCCCGGAATTATCCAACCCTGCTTTGAGGTATTGGAACCCGCCCGGACGGTAGTAGTCGTGGGCCATATCGTCTTCGCGCGACCATAGCAGCTTGACGGGCGCGCCCACTCTCTTCGCAATGTAAGCCGCTTCTACGGCGTAATCGTTAGTCAGGCGCCGGCCGAAGCCGCCGCCGCCGTGGATCATGTGAATCGTGACGTCCGATTGTTGGATGCCGAGAGCTTCAGCCGCCAGGCGCCGCGCGTTGCCGGGGATCTGGCTGTTCGTCCAGATCACGCACTTCCCGTCTTTGAATTCGGCGGTGCAGTTCTGCGGTTCTAATGGCGCGTGCGCGATGTGCGGATACGAGTAAGCGCCTTCCACTACCTTGGCGGCGCTCTTGAGGGCGCCTTCGGCATCGCCATCGGCGCGGATGGTTCGTTGGGGTGTCTGCTTGCTCAGTTCGTCGGCTTTTTGAGCATGGGCCGCGCTGCTCTCGTTAGCCCACTTGCCTTCATCCCACGTGACCTGCAGCTTCTTGCGCGCCGTCTGCGCCTGCCACCAGGTGTCGGCGATGATTGCGATTCCGTTCTCAAGACCCGGATCGCCCGGCAGTACGTTTTCCGTGGGCACCGGCCGCTCAATGACGAACGCTTCCTTCACGCCCGGCATCTTCTTGATCTCATCCAAATTCGCGCTCACCACCTTGCCGCCGAACACGCCGCACTTCTCGAAGCACGCGTACAGCATGCCTGGCCTCACTATGTCGATGGCAAAGATCGGCTTGCCGGTCGCGATGTCGTGCGTGTCGCGGCCTTGCTGCGTGTGTCCGATGATCTTGTACTCGCTCGGATCCTTCAGCTTCAGCGTGTTCAACGCCGGGGGCTTGATGGAATCGAGCTTGGAGGCCAGTTGGCCGTAATCCATCGAGCGATTCGATGACTTATGCAGCACCTTCCCGGAATCGGTGGAGCACTCGGATTCCGGCACGTTCCAGGTCTGGGCCGCGGCGGTGATCAGCATGGCCCGTCCGGCCGCGCCGACTTGCCGCATTGGCGTCCAGTTGGTCGGAGTCGCCGTGCTGCCTCCCGCGATTTGTCCGGCGTACTTGGTGTCGTCGAAATCGGTCTGCTCGACTTTGACTTTCTTCCAATCCGCGTCCAACTCGTCGGCGATCAGCATGGGCAGCATCGTCTTGACGCCCTGGCCCAATTCAGGGTTCTTGGCCATGATCGTGACGGTGCCGTCGGCCGCGATTTTGATGTAGTTGCCCGCGACGGGCGGCACTTGCGGCCCGAACTGCGCCGCGGCCGGCTTCACGTACAGAGCGAGCACCGCGCCTCCACCACCGAGCGCGCTGACTCTCAGAAAGGAACGACGATCGATTCGCATGTTTTTCATGGTTCCTCCTCCTTATTTGCTCACCGACGCCGTTTGCACGGTGCGCGCCGATGCGTTGGTGGTGATTTCCGAGGCTTTGTGAATGGCTTGGCGGATCCGCAAATAGGTTCCGCAGCGGCATAAGTTTCCGTTCATCGCGGAATCAATATCCTTGTCTGACGGCTTGTTGTTCTTGGCGAGCAGTGCCGCCGCCGACATCATCTGGCCCACTTGGCAATAGCCGCACTGCGGCACATCGATTTCCTGCCACGCGACTTGTACCGGGTGCGTCCCGTCAGGCGAGAGCCCTTCGAGCGTGGTGACTGCCTGGTTTCCCACTGCCGAAACCGGGGTCTGGCACGACCGGACGGCTTTGCCGCCCAGGTGCACGGTACAGGCTCCGCACTGGCCGATGCCGCAGCCATATTTTGTGGCTTTGAGGTTGAGGATGTCTCGAACAACCCACAACAGAGGCGTATCCGCCGGCACGTCTACAGTGGCAGACTTGCCGTTCACGTTGAGTTTGAAAGCCATCGCGATAGCTCCTAATGACCAAAAGTGAAAACTGCACGACGCGTACAGCGACCCCGTCTATACGGTGTAAGCGGCGGGCGAACAATATCTTACCTAATGACGGGAGGGTATCACCTGCCGACGCAGAGTGTCAAGTTAATGGCCCGGAGGATCGGTGCGAAACGGCAACACCGCCTTCGCGTGTACAAAGGCCCGATCTGCCATATCAGCGCTTAAAACAGCCTTTCCCACCTAAGGTGATTCTCCTAGTCAATCTAAGGTCAGGTCCTCATTGTGTGGATTTTCACAAATCGACTAAAGTTAGGTTTACCGTTTTCATTGGGGAGTGAAGCATGGATTCATTGTGGTTTGTAGCAAGTCTTTGGGTTCTGGTCGGACTAGTCGCTGCGCTGCTCGCGATCTGGGTTGGCAGGAGCCTGCGGGACGAGTTTCTCAAAGCCAGTAAGGAGATCCGCCATCGCCGAGGCGCCTTGCGTTTGGTCCGGAGCAGAAGCGCGACCGTGGCGCGGCGGTCTGCAGCACGGGTGGAGCCGGCGCGCCTTTTTGCCGTAGGAGTCGTGGGCACTTCTAGCGACCAATAGACTTGCGGGCCGGTACCCAACTCCTCCAAACGAGTCTGCGCTATTACTCCGCCAGCTTATACGCCACCAATTCGCCGGGATAGCCGGGTCCGCCGATCGCGATTACGATATATTGCTTGCCGTTCGCCATATAAGTCATTGGCGAGCCCGTCTGGCCGACGGGCATGAATACTGCGCCCACTTCCTTACCAGTCGCCTTATCGTAGGCGCGCAGGCGCGCAGCATTGCGCCCTTGCTCATCGGTATACGTTCCGCGTTCCCCCGCGATGACGAGAGTCGCCGTTGTGAGAATGCCGACCAATCCGCCGCGGCCGGTGCGCGGAATCGTCAGGCCTTTAAGCGCCGGATGGTTGCGGATGTTGTCCGGCGTCTCGCCGTGCGCGACTTTCCACGCGATGTCGCCTTTATCCAGATTGATGGCGACGATCGATCCGTAGGGCGGCTTGAATAGCGGCAGTCCCTGAACGGTCAGACCGGGGCCACCCCCCTCGCCCCCGCGATTCCCGCCGCGATTGCCCTCCGCCTCGGACGTTGCCGCCCTGGCGACGCCGGTGATGTAGTTCATGTCCGAGCGGCTCTTATCGGCCGGCAGCAGTCCCAATGGGCTGACATTGGCCCAGGTGAACGTGTAGAGAAAATGCGTCTGCGGATCGTAGGATCCGCCCGGCCAGCCCGTGCCGCCCTGGCAGCATCCGGCCACCAATGTGCCGAGTGGGCCTTCCACCTTGCTGACCACAGGGGGCGTGAACAGCGGACCCATCTTGTACCGCGACGCCACCTTGATCGCTTCCGCCCTCAACTCGGGCGTGAAATCGATCAGCTCGTCGATCGAGGTCCCGGTGCGGCCGTACGCCGGCGGCTTGGTGGGGAACGGCTGCGTGGGTGAAGTCTTCTCACCCGGAACGTCGGACTGCGCCACCGGACGTTCTTCGATTGGCCAGATGGGCTGGCCGGTAGCGCGGTCAAACACGTACAGGACCGATTGCTTGGTCGGCTGCGCGACCGCCTTCACCGTGCGCCCATTGAGCGTGAAGTCCACCAGCATGGGCGCGCACGGAATGTCCCAATCCCAGATGCCGTGATGCACCAACTGGTAATGCCACTTGCGCTGCCCGGTCTTGAGATCCACGGCCACGATGCTCTCGCCGAACAAACCGTTACCCGGCCGATGGCCGCCGTAGTAATCGCCGGTCGGCAATTCCACCGGCAGGAACGCCATCCCCAGTTCCTCATCGACGCTGATCTGGCCCCACACGCCGGTGTTGCCGGTGTAATCGGCCGCATCGTTTTCCCAGGTGTTGTACCCGAATTCGCCCTGCTTGGGAATGGTGTGGAAAATCCAAAGACGCTTGCCGGTCCGCACATCGAAACCGCGGACGTAGCCCTTCACGTTGCTCTTGCTCTTGGGCGAACCGCCAGCCAGGTGGGCGGCGCCGACGATCACGGTGTCGCCGGCGACCGTGGGCGCCGCGTGCAGTCCGACTTCACCAGTGATCAAATCCATCTGCTGATCGTCGTCCAGCTTCAGGTCGACGAGGCCGCCGTTGCCGAATCCCGGGATGACGTTGCCCGTTTTCGCATCGAGAGCGATCAACCGGTATCCGGGCGTGACATACAGGATGCGCTCTTCGCGGCCATCGGTCCAATAGGCCAGACCGCGGCCCGACAGCCGGCGCGGCGCGGCTTGTCCCCGGCGGCCCTCTTCCTCCCGGTGGATCCAGAGAAGTTCCCCGGTGGCGGCATCGAGCGCCACCACGTCGCGCCGCGAACCAGCCACCGAGTAGACCACGCCCTTCACCATCAGGGGAGTGGCTTCCAGGTTGAACTCGGGCGTGGGCCCCAGGCTCGCCGTATTAAAGCGCCACGCGATCTGCAGCTTGTCGAAATTCGACGCGTTGATCTGATCGAGCGGCGCGTAGCGCGTGTTCCCCAGGTCGCCCCCATACGTGCGCCACTCGCCGTTCTTAGCGCCCGATTGCGCGTTCAGCAGCGCCGCGGCGCACACTAAGATCAGCGAACAGGAAAAGAGTCTGGACATGAAGATCTCCGTAGCGATTTACTTTTTTCCGGCCGGCTCGGCCAGCGGGCCGACTTCGACCTTCGGCTGTGTATTCGCCAGCGGCCCCAGTTCGGAGGCCACGCCGCGGGCAATCGCGGCAGTCTCGCTGCCCGCCTGGAAGCAGGTGAAGTCCGGTCGGTCGCGCCATGCCAGCGGACCGCACAGCCGCTTGCCGGCTTCGAGCGCGGCGTCATGGACGACATTGATCAACCGTTCGTAATCGGGCGTGCCTTGCGCGTATCCCGAGAAATTCCCCAGGTCGCCGCTGGCCGCGAAAACCGCGGTGACGCCGGGGACCTTGGCAATCTCATACGCGTTCTTGATGCCTTCGAGCGTCTCGATCATGAGAATCAAAACGATGTTGTCGTTGATGGTGGCCCGATAGCCGCCGGGGACGCCGCCCCACATCGCCGGATCGAACGCCTGGCCGCCGCCATTGCTGCGCTTGCCGAGCGGCGGATAATAGGCCCAATCCCGCGCCGCGATGGCTTCTTCGACGGTATCGACGGTCGGCACCACGATCACCAGAGCGCCATCGTCGGCGGCGTGCTGGATCTCCCGCTCATCGGTGTACGCGACGCGGACGCCGGGAACGGCCTTGGCGTGCGGACAGGCGCGCCACATGCGCGCCACCGAATCCCAGTCACGGGAGTTGTGCTGCATTTCGGTCCAGATAAAATCGTAGCCGGCGTTCGCCATGGCGCAATACGTTTCCGGATCGGTAGCGCTGAAGAGCGTCCCGCCGGTGACTTTGCCGCCCTGCATCATCTTGAGCTTCACCGGATTCCAGATCTTTGAATTGGCCGGTGGATTCCAGGCCGGCCCATACTTCCAGGCTTTCATGTCAAACGGTCCGGAGTTGACGGCGCCCGGAGGCGCAATTTTGATCGCGCCGCTATCCTTGCCCTCCGGAGCCGCGAGAGGAAAGCGCAGCTTTCCGGGATCGGCGTTATTCGCATAGGGATCGGCATTCGGTTTCGGCTGCGTGGCCGGGGCCTGCGCGAGCGCGTGGAATGTGAGGACGCCGGCGGCGCCGGAAAAAGCAGCAATCAGTAACAAGCGCTTCATGGGACTCTCCTTCTCTCGGGCGTTTCCTGCGATTGTTTTCAGAGCCAGACCGCAGCGCCGCCTCGAATGAGTGATTCAGATTCTATCAAACTGGATAATGACGGATGAAGGCGTGTGTGGCGCAGCCACGGTATTCCGTAATCTGCGCGTGCGCCTGGCGCCGGCTTTCCTAGCTCCCGTACCGGGTTCGCATAGCGCTGACAGACTTGACAACCAGGGCTTCCAACACCTTTGCGTCCACATCGGAGAGCTTCTTGAAATAGAGGCAGCTTTTCCCCATGCTATGCCTGCCGAGCTTGGCGAGCAAGGCTTGGGCATCCTGGAACGCGGTCATGCAGTAGAGAACGGTGGCGGCTTTACGGGGCGAGAAACCGATCAGCGGCATGTCGCCTTCGCGCCCGCTGTCGTATTTGTAGTGATAGCTGCCGAAGCCGACAATCGAAGGCCCCCACATTTTCGGCTTTTCTCCGGTCGCGCGTTGCATCAGCCTAATAAGAGCCTTGGCGTCGGCGCGCTTGGTCTCATCCGGGAGCGCATCGATATACGCCGCGACGCTGACCTTCGTGGGTTTGGTTTTATTCTCTGCCATTCCGCAGCCTTTCTCTGAGTAAGGTAGCGTAGAAGAAGGAATTGTGCACGCGGCGAAGAACAAGCCCGGTCTGCTATACGCTGATTGCGTAAACTCGCTGTTTCGCGCCAGGCACGCTACGAAACCCGGAGCAAGGCCGCGCCCGACCCGACGTGCGTACTACTGACTCCGATTGCGAAATATCCGAGCCGGTCAAGGACGGTACTGCGGCGAGCGAGTTGAAACTGTTGGGCCCTGAAGAATTTTGAACCTTCGCTCAAAGGATTATGACACCCGGCCCGGAGTGCCACTCCGTATACGTATTCATGGATTGATATTCTCTTTTTGTCGTCGAAATAACGAGATTTTCTCTAAGGTTTGGTTTACTCTATACGTACCCTAATACCACCCCTCTCCCTCTGATTTTCTTTCCAAATTACAAAGTAAACGTTGCGAAGTAACCGAATTTGTCGAAGGCCTTAACAAAGGGCGCACATCCCGCATAACCGGCTTTCGATGAGCGTTCGGGCCCGGGCGTGTGCCTCCTCATTTCTATCAGGCGTGCGTTGATAAATAGACTTGCGGGATTCACCTGCGAAAGAACAAAGGCACGCGCTTATTTCCCCGCGAGTACCGATAGTACTGCGCGTGCCTTTCGCCTAATTCGTATTCGGGTTATTATCATCAGCGAGACGCATTCTTATGTCCGGCTGCCGCTGGTTCCTCGCATTAACGCTGGTTTTCTTCCACGCCTCTATTAGTCAAGCACTGCCTCTCATTCCTCAAAATGCTCAGACGGATCTCTACTTTCCCCATCTCGCGGATGGCGGCCCTGCCAGCGGCCAATGGCAGAGCCGATTCACGTTCATCAACCCGAATGCTTCTCCGGCAACAGTTACTTTGACCCTATATTCGGACTCCGGCGACCCCCTGATTTTGAATTTGGGTAACGGCCCAAGCAGTCAAACGTCCTTTTCGGTCCCGGCAAACGGAACCGTCGTGCTCCAAAGCCAGATCGCCACGGCCGCAACATCGGGATGGGCGATAGCGGGCGCTTCGCTGCCGGTTCAAGCGAATGTTTCGTTCCGTTACATCCAGAACGGCATCGCAAAAGTGGAGATCACGGCAGAGCCGACTCTACCGTCAGGCTCTTACCTGACAGTCGCAACGAGGCAGGTTGGCCTCGCTTTGGCAAACGTTTATTCCGACCCGATCTCCGACCTGGTGACCGTATTCGACGGGTCGGGACAGATCTTAGGCCAGACGTCAATCACACTCCCCGCCCATGGCCATTCCGCGTTCAATGTGTCGCAGTTGTTTCCGACTCTGCCGGCGGGCTTCACGGGAAGTGTACTTCTGACGCCAGAGAGTTTAGGAAACTATCTCGTCGGTTGGGGAGTATACGCCGACGCGTCCGGGATCATTTCAAGCTTACCGGACGGGCGTGGCGAGTCTCCCAGGCCCCATCCTGATCTAATCCGCGATGTGTTTCGGCGGCTAGTGTACGCCTACCAGAACAGGCTGCCGGATTTTGGCCCAGAGCCGCAATTGATCATGAGTTCCGCCAAAGTGGTCAATGCGTACGTGAGCCCTGATGGATCTTCCATCTACATCAACCTCGCACTAGCAGAACTGCTCAATGACTCGCCGAGTGAACTGGCTTCCGTGGTGGGCCACGAAATGGGCCACATCTACCAACTTCGAACTGGAAAGTCGATCTGGTACAGCGACCCTGAATGGGATGCCGATTGTTGGGGCCTTCTGATGGCACTCTACGCTGGTTATGATCCTTATGCTTCGGCCGGTGCTCTGGGAAAGTTCGCGATGGCGACGGCGGGCTTAGGCCCACAACTGATGACGAATTGGGAGCAGATGACGGCCGCCGACGCACACACTTCCTTCGCAAACCGGATCGATAAGTTAACCGGCTTCGTTCAATCCGTGTGTAACTATTCTCAGGAGTGGCAGGCCTACTGCGCGACGTATAAGGCCGGATCTCACCCGCACTTTCCGGCACTGCCGTCAGTGCCATTGAACAAGCCGCGACTTCCTTCGAAGACTATGCCAGATTCCGAAATGAGGTAGCTAATTCTGTTTGGCTGGCCTCTGACTTGGATCAGCGGCAGGGCGAGCTTGTGACTGGTCAATTTCTTCGGGCCAAAAGTGTCACCTATGTCTTAGGAACGATCTGTTACCTATGTGTCCGGTCCGGACAACCAATGATGTGGTGGGCCCTGAAGGATTTGAACCTTCGACCAACGGATTATGAGTCCGCTGCTCTAACCGCTGAGCTAAGGGCCCGTGCTCCGATTTTACCGTACGAGATGGAGCTGTCAGCCAGAATGATCTTCCCGCGGCCTTCTCGTTGCCCGCGTTCGATTCGCCGCGATGACACCCGATTCCGAACGGTCGGGTGTGCGAGAATCCCAAGGTGCGAGCTGACCAGGGGCGCGAGCCCAAATTGATCGAGATCGCCGCCGGCGCGGTGCGGCTGGCGGTGTGGGACTGGCCGGGCGAGGAACCCTCCTTATTATTTGCCCACGCCACCAGCTTTCACGGACGGTGTTGGGATGCGGTCATTCGCAAATTTCCCCACCGGCGCTGCCTTGCATTCGACGCGCGGGGGCACGGGCGCAGCAGCAAGCCTGCTCCTCCCTACCATTGGAGTGTGTTCCGCGAGGATCTGCTCGCGATCCTCGGGCATTTCGAAGTCTCCGGCGCTGTCGGCATTGGACACTCGATGGGGGGGCATACTCTGGCGGCAATAGCGGCAGTGCGGCCCGACTCATTCCGGGCGCTGGTCCTTGCCGATCCCACCATTCGAGGACCGGTGGATTACGAGACCCCGCCCTTCGACGTTTCGTTCGTGCGGAAGCGACGGGCCCGCTGGTCGTCTCCAGACGAAATGTTTGAAAGCTTTCGCGGGCGGCCGCCATTCGAGAGATGGAGGCCGGAGGTTCTGCGCGATTATTGCGATTTCGGATTGGTGTCGCAGGGCGCCGCATTCGTGCTGGCCTGCCCGCCCGATGTCGAAGCTTCCATTTATGAGAACTCGAAAGAGCCCGAGACAAAACTGCACGGAATATTGGGATCGGTGAGAGTGCCGGTCGTCGTACTGCGCGCGGGCTACGACGGGGATCTGCCGTTCAGCCGTTCGCCTACGGACCCTCTGCTGGCCTCGCGATTTGCGAACGGGCGGGACGTCCTGCTTGCGGATCGGACGCATTTCATTCCGATGGAGGCGCCGGAATTGGTTGCCGAATATATCGCTGCGCAGGTCCCATAGCGCGTAAATTGCGAGTCGCCCGGCTCAGTCCAAAGGCAACGCCGATACCTGGGCTTTAGGCGACTGGCTCACTTCGATTTTCAACTTCTCACTCACATCCAGGTTGCCGCTGAGTGTAAGCGTGTAGTGCGAGCGCACCACTTCAAATACGCGCGGGCCCGGTTGCGCGGAACCGGTCTTTTTCATATCCCGCAGATTGAAGGAGGCGCCGCCAGTCTCCCTCGCCAGCTGTTCCAAAAGTCCTCGCTCGCTGCCCAGCGCATAGATCGGATAGATCGAAACCTGGTTGCGCCGCGCGAGCCGGATTACGTCCCGCACCGTCGTGCGGCTGTAGCCTTCCAATCCAGAGGTGAGCAGGAGAATGACCCGGCGGAAGACGCTGTTTTGAAAACCGCCGTCGATGGCTGCGTACAACGCGTCCAACACGTGCGGTTCATTGCCGTATTTCACGGTGCCGATTGAGCGCATGATCAGATCGCGGCTGGAGGTGAAGTCCTGAACCAGGTCGGCCGAGGAGTGATAGGCGACCACCGCCATCAGTTCCTTTGGCTGGAGCTGCCCGACCAGAGTTTCCGCCACGGGCTGTACCAGTCCGCCGGCGAGGCTCGTGTCGAGCAGCAGCATGATGTCGAGCGTATCGCGCGAAAACTCGGCGGCCTCGACGCGCCTTGGCGTCTTGTCGTCTAGCACCGTGAAGTCCCGCGCCTGAAGCCCGGTAACCGGCGCGCCCGATTTCGATTCGACTACCGTCACCAGCAGCTTGGTCGCGGCGCTCGACGGCCCTGGCACGCCAGCCAGCAGGACGAGCGCGATCAGCCCATGCTTCATAGCGCTATTGGTTCACTCCTTATCGCTTCCGATCTTCTCCACCAGGTGCTCGACGTGCATGGAGTAGAGGGCAGGTTTGCCGTGGCGGTCGCTCTGAAAATAGATACGCTGGGCATCGGGCGAGAACATCGGAGTTACGGTATCGGGATGGCTGGCCTTGTGCTCGCATAAGGTGCGTTCCCGTTGCGTCAGGCGCAGCAGCAGCAGGACCACCGGCGATGCGCCGTTTCGGCTGGCGCCGACGAAAACGGATGTATCGCGGTTGAAACCGAACTGAACATACTGGCTGGTGGGCGCCACCAGTTTATCGGTTTCGTCATCGGGCGAATACTCGCGAATCGCATTCAACTTCCTGCTGTCTTCGGGGAAGTTGAGATAAAGCAGCGTGCGGCCGTCGGGAGCCCAGTTGGCGGTGCCCATGCCGCCTGCCGCCAGCTTCAATTGGCGGTTTAGCCGGCCGTCGGCATTGATCAGCCACAAGCCCTTGCCGGTTTCGCGATAGAGAATCTGGCCGCGGAGCGGGCGTTCGATGGGACCCGCGATTGAAAGCGCCGTCTCGAAAACAGTACGGGCGGCGCCTTGCGCCAGCGCGACGATGCGAAGGCGCGACCGCTCGCCGCGCCGCTCGACGAATATCGCGTGAGCGCTGTCGGCCGCCACGCAGAGGCCCGGGCTCCGTTCCCAATCTTCCGGAAGCGTGTAGATTTCGCGCTCCCTCAGGGTGCTCAGAGTCACCTGGTAGAGAGTTCGATCGGCGAAGTAGCAAAAGGAACGGCCGTCCGGCAAAAGGTTGAGCGAAGCGCCGTCCAGATTGGTGCGATCCGTCAACTGCCGGGTCTCCCCGGTTTTCAGATCCATTCGGAACGCTTCGGGCGAACCGCTGCGATCACAGCAGAACAGAAGGAACGCGCTGTTCCTCGAAATCACGCGGTTATAAGACGCCGGCAGTGTGCTGGTGTACGAGGGATCCGTGAGACGATACACTTCCAGCTCGGTGGCTGGATCGGCATAGCGCCGCCAGTCGGATTCGAAGGTCTGACCCTTGGGGCCAGCTTCGTCGGCGACCGCCCGAACCGCCAGTAGACTCGAAGCCAACAGGGACCGGCGGGACAAGCGGTGTAAGAAAACCGCCATTTCTCGATGTTACCCCGTCGGGCGCCGGACCGCGCGAGGGATACACTAAAGGGCGCGGGACGGATTCCAGCATGACTCTTGCCCAGGTGCTTCTAAGTCGACGACGATGCGGCCAGGTTCTGGCGGGAGCCGTGTTCAACAGGTGGTTCCGCCGCGCTTTCGCCAGTGAGCGGCATCTGAATTGGGGAGCGGCGCCTGGACCGGGTGAGGGACACGAGCGCCGATATCGGGCCACGGCGCAGATCCTTGTCCTATCTCTGCCTTTGGTGCGGTGGTCGAATGTGGGTGGCGGCAGCGCCGTGTGGCGCGACGCGGGCTCGCCCGACGATGGCCTGCTCCGATTTCTGGAATTTACCGGGTTTTCGAATCCCGAACACGCCGCCGGGTTGAACCGGCTCGGGTTCATTCGCGAGATGTCGCGCCTCAAGCCGGGAACTGCCGCCGAATGTCTCTATTTCGGCCTGATGACTGCGTCTCCGGAAGAGACCGCGGAGGAAGCACGCCAGTCGCTGCACCCAAAGAGCAAGGAAGCAGCGTACACCGCCATCGACGGTCATCTCGATGGCGCAGGCATGGAGACTGTGATCGCGCACTTCACGGCGCCGGCAAACTGGTCGGTGGCAAATCGCAATGATCTGGTTCAACTCGCTCGCACGGCGTTGGCGGCCACGCCGTCAAGGACGCCGGAGGGCGACGCTCGCGGCGAGATTCGGCCTTTCCTGGTAACTCTGGCCGACGCTCTGCGCCAGGCCGCGCCCGCCCAAGCCAGGTTTGTCTATGGGGGCCGTTTCTACCGGCTTTCGCTTCAGAGATCGCCTGATCCGAAAACCACCGGTTCTTTCCGGCAGCGCGGCCTGCTTGACGTCGGCAAACAGCTGGTGCGCGTCTCTGGCAAACTGCGCCGCGAATCTGGAGGTAAGGAAACGGATTTTCGTCTGTGGGTGGAAGACGGGGCTGCCCAGCCCCTGCCGCTGCGGATCGAATACCAGGCAAGGTCTTATCTGCGATTGATCTTCGACGCCGAAGCGTGAGCGGTAATGGCTTATGCCACGCCGCTGGTACGCTGTTACCCTGATGCAACCGTCCGCCCCGGGTGTATAATCGCCGGAGATCGGGAGGGTCCATGCGACCATTTCATCTTCATCCGGCGTGGCTCAAGATGGCGCTGGCTGCCGGCTCATTACTGGCAACGCCGCTTTGGGGCCAGTGGACGAAGCTTCCCACCGCGGGCATTCCGCGCTCAGCGAATGGCCAGGTGAACCTTTCGGCGCCGGCGCCGCGCGCGCGTGACGGCAAGCCGGATCTCTCTGGCATCTGGGAGCCGAGCGAAAACAAGTACGTCCGCAACATCGCGGCCGACATCAAGCCGGAGCAGGTGCCGTTCCAGCCCTGGGCTAAGGCGCTTTACGACCAACGCACCGACGGGTCGCACTCGAAAGAAGATCCGGATGCCAACTGCCTGCCGCAGGGCGTGCCCAAGATCGACGCGGCGCCTGCGCCCTGGAAAATCGTGCAGTTGCCGGGGTCTCTCGTCATTATTTACGAAGCGTTCACGCTCTGGCGCCAGGTCTTTATGGATGGGCGCGAGCGCGCCAAGGACCTCAATCCAACCTGGCTCGGATATTCGACCGGCGCTTGGGACGGCGACACTCTGGTGGTTGACACCCGCGGCTTTAATGGCAAGGCGTGGCTTGATCAGTTGGGCAAGCCTTCGACGGAGGCGCTGCACGTCATCGAACGGTTCCATCGCAAGGATTTCGGCCATATGGACCTGACCATCACGATCGACGATCCGAAGGCCTACACGAAGCCGTGGACCGTGTCCGAGCCGCTACACCTGCTCCCGGACACAGAGCTGTTGGAATTCATCTGCAACGAAAACAACCGGGATGTTTCGCATCTGCCGGGACAGTGATGGCCAAGCTTCCAACGGAAGATCCGCGCCTGGTGCGGCTCACGAAAATCTGCCTCGCTCTGCCGGACACCTCGCGGGAGATCCACGGCAGTCACGCCTCATTCATGGTCCGCAAGAAGAAGTTCCTGTACTTCTTAAACGACCATCACGGAGATGGTATTGTCTCGGTCACGGGCAAGGCGTTGCCCGGGGACAACACAGCGTTAGCGGCTGCGCAGCCCGTGCGTTTCTACCTGCCGGCATATATTGGCCCGCGCGGTTGGGTGGCGCTGCGGCTGGACGTGGGCAAGATCAATTGGGACGAAGTGGCGGAACTGGTAAAGTGCAGCTACCAATTGGTGGCGCCCAAACCGCGGCGGCCGGGGAGTCGCACGCGAACGCCTCACTCGTAGCGCAGCGCTTCCACCGGATCGAGTGAGGCGGCGCGGGCGGCGGGCCAGATGCCGAAGAACAGGCCCACGCCCACCGACATGATGACGCCGGCAGCTGCGGCCCACAGAGGCACCGCAGTGGGCAGGTTTGGAAACGCCAGGCGCGCCACCTGCGAACTCAGCCAGCCCAGCAGCAGGCCGAGAATGCCGCCGAGAGCGGTCAACACCACGGCCTCCGTCAGAAACTGGAGAACGATGTCCGCGCGGCGCGCCCCGATC
>CAZKQQ010000052.1:0-14490 GCA_964554945.1 uncultured Solibacteraceae bacterium
GCGCCGGTGGGTCAAAAAGGCGTTCAGCGCAGCCGGATCGGGTGTAGGCGGCAATTGTTCCCCGTATTGGCGGGCCAGTTCCACCATGCGCGGCCAGCGCTCGGGATCTTTGACGACGCGGCGGATGGACGCGACGCCGGCCTCGCGCAGCGCGCGGGCCATAGCTTCGTTGGCGGCGATCATGAAATCTTCGATCAGCTGCCCGGCGCGATTGTGCTTTCGCGTGGCAAGGCCCTGCACCTGGCCGTCTTTCACGAGCGGTTCGATTTCCATGCGGTCGAAGGTCAGCGCGCCGTGGCGGTGGCGCGCCTCGCATAGGCGCTGCGCGGCTTCATCCTGCAATTTAAGCTGGGCCTGAAGATCGGCGGAAGCGGCAATGTTCGGCGGGGGCGGCGCGGTGTTCTCCAGCCACGGACCGGTGGCGTTATACGTCAACCGCGCCCGATTGCGGACGATCGCACTATAGCTGCTGCTCGACTGGATGGCACCATCGGCGCCGATCGTCATATCGATGACCACAGCGGACCGATCCTGGTTCTCCGCCAGCGAGGTCAGGTCGGTCGAGAGCTTTTCGGGCAGCATGGGAAAAGTCCGAACGCCGGTGTAAACGGTGGTGGTCTCCAGCGCTGCGTAGCCGTCAATGGGTGTCGCCTTCGCCACCGAGGCGCTCACGTCGGCAATGGCGACGAGCACGCGGATGCCGTCGCCGGCGCGCTCCGCCCATTCGATCTGATCGAGATCGCGCGAATCGTCGTTATCGATGGACGACCAGAGCAGGGATCGCAGGTCGCGGAGAGAAGGGTCGGGCCGCGCATCGATGGAGGCGAGCTGCTGCGCCACACCCGAAGGAAAGTCGGGCTGGAAGCCGTGATCGATCATTTCCTGACGCGCCGCGCCTGCCAAATCAAAGCCCGCATGATTCATGTAAATCGAGAGTAACATGCGATACCCGAACTATAATGTGAGGATGCTGGCTCGTTTGCTGTTAACCGCGGTGTGCCTGGCAGCGCTGGCCGCCGGCCAACCCGATGCAAGCGCTCCGTTCCCGCCGCACCGGATCGCCGACAACCTTTATTACGTCGGCTCGCAGGGACTCGCGAGCTATCTCATCAAAACACGCGATGGAGACATCCTGATCAATTCAGGTTTCGAGCGCACCGTGCCGGTGGTGCTGGGGAATGTGTTGAAGCTGGGATTCAAGGTGAACGATGTGAAAATCCTGCTTGCCAGCCATGCGCACGGCGATCACGTGGAAGGTATGGCGACGCTCAAGGAGCTTACCGGCGCGCGAGTCTTCGTGATGGACGGCGACGATCAGGTGATGGCGAAGGGCGGGGAAGGGCAGTACTTCTACCACGACCATTGGAAGCCGGTGAAGATTGACCGGGTGCTGCACGATGGCGACACGGTGACTCTCGGCGAGGCGACTCTGACCGCGCATCTCACACCGGGCCACACCCGCGGCTGCACCACTTGGACGCTCAAGGCAAAAGACGGCGGCAAGACGTATGACGTGGTGATCCTGGGCAGCGCCAATGTCAATGGCGGTTTTCAGCTTGTACACAATGCTGATTATCCGGAGATCGCCGACGATTATGCGCGCACGTTCCGGGTGTTGAAATCGCTGCATTGCGATATTTTCCTGGGGGCGCACGGCGCGTATTACAACATGGAGGAGAAATACGCGCGGGAGAAGGTGGGCGTCAAGTTCAATCCATTCGTCGATCCGGATGGCTACCGTCGATACGTGGCCGACCGCGAGAGAGCGTATCTCGACACTTTGGAGAAACAGAAGCAGCCATGACCCCCAAACCCGGGTTTTAAGCCACCAGCGCCAGCTTTTTCCCGACCTTTCGAAATGCTTCCAGCGCGCGATCCAGCTCTTCCCGCGTGTGTGTGGCGGTCACGATGGTGCGGACGCGTGCCTTGCCCTTCGGCACGGTTGGAAATCCGATGCCCGTGGCCAGCACGCCTTCCTCGAATAGCGACCGGGACAGGTCATGCGCGGTCTTGGCTTCACCCACGATTACCGGTGTGATCGGCGTCTCGCTCATCCCGGTATTGAAGCCGGCGGAGGCCAGGCCCGCCTTGAAGTATTTGGTGTTGTCCCACAAGGCTTGTATGCGCTCGGGCTCTTTCTCGAGGACGTCGAAGGCTGCAATGCAGGAGGCCGCCACCGCGGGGGGATGCGAGGTCGAAAAGAGGAACGGCCGCGCGCGGTGATATAAGAACTCGATCAGGTCGCGGCTGCCGCAAACGTACCCGCCAAGCACGCCGATTGCCTTGGAGAGAGTCCCGACTTGCACGTGCACGCGGCCATGCACGCCGAAGTGATCAATGGTGCCGCGGCCGTTTCGGCCCAGGACGCCCGAGGCATGCGCGTCGTCCACCATCATGATGGCGCCGTGCTTTTCCGCCGCCGCGACCAGGCCGGGTAGCGGGCCTATATCCCCGTCCATGGAAAACACTCCGTCGCTGATGAGAAGTTTCCTTCCGGGCGAGCCGGCGAGCTCAGCCAGGGCGCGCTCCGCGGCGGCGAAATCCTTATGCGCGAAGACGTGAATTTTCGCGCGCGAGAGCCGGCAGCCGTCGATGATGCTGGCATGATTCAGTTCGTCGGAAATGATGTGATCTTCGGGGCCAAGGATCGCCGAGACCGTGCCGGCATTGGCGGCGAAGCCTGATTGAAACACCACGCACGCTTCCACGTTCTTGAACGCGGCGATCCGCTCTTCCAGTTCCATGTGCAGCGACATGGTGCCGGAAATCGTGCGCACGGCGCCCGAGCCGACACCATATTTCCGTGTGGCTTCGAGCGCGGCCTCGCGCAGCTTGGGATGAGTGGTGAGCCCGAGATAGTTATTGGACGCGAGATTGATGACGTTCTTGCCGTCGAATCGCGATTCCGCCGCGCTCTCCGATTGCAGCACGCGCAAGCGCTGATAGGTGCCCTCCTGGCGCCATTGGTTCAGTTGATCGCTGAGGTAGGAAAGAGGATTGGCCACGAATTCAGTCTAACGCCAGCTTCCGGTAGCGGCTGGCATAGTAGATGAGGGGCGCGCCGTCCTCCACGCGGGTGGCGACCACCCGGCCGACCAGAATGTCGTGATCGCCGGATTGCATGAGCTGATGTGTTTCGCACTCGATGGCGGACAGTGCACTGTCGATCAGCGGCACCCCGGTGCGCCCCGGGCGCCAGGAGATCCCGTTGAACTTATCCAGTCCCTTCGTTGCGAAGCGCTGCGAGAGGTCGCGGTCTTGTTCGCGCAGAATATTGATTCCAAAATGAGATGCGCGGCGAAACGCCTCGATGATAGTCACATCATGGCCGAGACAGATCAAAACCAGCGGGGGTTCCAGGGAAACCGATGTAAACGAGCTGACCGTCAACCCGTGAGCGGCGCCGCGTTCATCGACCACCGAGGCCACCGCGACCCCGGTCGCAAAGCGCCCGCAGGCGCGGCGAAACTCGTCTCCGGAAACCGCCTTCGCGGGCGCCTCCGTGCCCTCGCTTGACATTGAGATAAATTCAATCCTATCATGTGGTTGTCGATAGCGGGAACCAGCTCGCCCCGTGCCGCAGGAGGAGGCCTGACTTGATCAAGCTGGATATTATCAACGAGGTCGTCAACCGGACCGGAATTACCAAGACCAAAGCGGAAATGGCGGTGGAAACCGTCTTCGAATCCATGAAGAAGGCTCTGGAGCAGGGTGACCGCATCGAACTGCGCGGCTTCGGAGTGTTCAACGTGAAGCCTCGCAAGACTGGAATCGGACGGAATCCGCGGACCGGCGCCGAAGTTTCCATTCCGCCTGGAAAGGCCGTGCGGTTTAAGCCCGGCAAGGAGTTGCAGACGCTGCAGTAAGCTGCGGTTTGTCCCCCTCATCGTGTCCTCACAGGATTTTTCTCCTGCACCCTTCCCGTCTTACACCGAGGAAGGTGTGGGGCCGGAGTATTTGTCCGCCGTCGCGCGTCCGCGTGACCGGTACTGGCTCCACGGGCTCCTGTTCCTGCTGACCATGCTGACCACCACCATGGTCGGCGTAGCGCTACAGACGGATTTCGACCGCAATCTGCCGTTTGATGTCGAGCATAGCTTCGACACATACGCCATCGTGTGGCGCCATCCCGCGCAATTGTTTGTGGGTCTGCCGTTCTCGTTGACCCTGGCGGCGATTCTACTGGCCCACGAATTCGGACATTACCTGGCCTGCATGTATTACCGGGTGGATGCCAGCCTGCCGTACTTTCTGCCCGCTCCCTCTCTGATCGGCACCTTCGGCGCGTTCATTCGGATCCGCTCAGCCATCTACACGAAACGCGTGCTTTTCGATATCGGCGTGGCCGGACCTTTGGCCGGCTTCATTTTTTTATTGCCCGCATTAGGCGTCGGCCTGGCGTTTTCCAAGGTGATTCCGGGCATCGACAACCAGGGCAGCATCCAGTTCGGCGTGCCGATACTTCAATCTCTGTTGCAGCACGCCATCTTTCCTGAAGCAAAGCTGGCTGACGTGTACCTGCACCCGGTGGCGCGCGCGGCATGGATTGGCATCTTCGCCACCGCGCTGAACCTGCTGCCCATCGGCCAGCTCGATGGCGGTCATATTCTGTATTCGCTGGTGGGAGACAAGCACCGCCGGATTTCTCTCATCGCGATCGTGGCATTGGTGCCGCTGGGCAAATTGTGGTGGGTTTGGTGGGTATGGGCCGCGGTGCTGTTCTGGATGGGCCGGCGTCATCCACTCATCTACGATCTCTCCGATGTGGGCGCCGGACGCCGCAAGTTAGGCTGGGTGTCGCTGGTGATTTTTGTTCTCTGTTTCATGCCTGCGCCCATCATGACCGGCGGAATCTGAGCCGCCCATGAAAATCACGGCGACCATCATCACGCTCAATGAAGAACGGAATATCGCGCGTGCGATTGAGAGCCTGCGGTGCTGCGATGAAATTTTAGTCCTGGACAGCGGGTCGGTTGATCGTACGGTCGAACTGGCGGAAAAACTGGGAGCGCGCGTGTTCGAGGCCGGTTGGCGCGGATACGCCGGTCAAAAGAACTGGGCCGCCGAGCAAGCCACGCACGATTGGATCTTGTCCCTCGATGCTGACGAGGCGCTCAGCGAGGCACTCGAGGGCGAGATCTGGAACCTCAAGAAAAACGGGCCGCAATACGATGCCTACACGATGCCGCGGCTTGCCCGGTATCTGGGGAGGTGGATCCTGCACTCGGGCTGGTATCCCGATCGCAAGGTGCGCCTCTACCATCGGGCGAAGGCGAAATGGGTGGGAGATGTCGTGCATGAGAGCGTGCAGGCCCACGGCCGCGTCGGTCACCTGGACGCCAACATTCTGCACTTCACGTGCGATTCATTGTCCGAACATCTGAAATCGCTGGACCGCTATACGACGCTCGCTGCGCAGGACCTGGCGGCCCGCCAGGTGCCGATCGGACTGTGGCGTCTTCTGCTTGATCCTCCCTGGACTTTCGTCAAAACCTATTTTTTCCAGCGCGGTTTTCAAGACGGTCTGGAGGGAGTGATCATCGCATACATGGCGGCGTTCTACACCTTCTTGAAATACTCCAAAGCGAGAAATATGAGCTGATGCGCGTCCTGCACCTCGACTCGGGCAAGGAGATGCGCGGAGGCCAGTGGCAGGTTCTGCGGCTGATCGAGGGCCTTACGGGAGCGGGCGTGGAATCGACCTTACTAGCGCGCCGCGGCGCTCCTCTGTTCGAAGCGGCGAGCAGAAAAGGATGGCGCGTCGAACCGCTGGGGATCTCGCGCGCGATCGCGCTTGCCGGAAAGCATGATTTGATCCATGCACACGATGCGCGGAGTCACACACTGGGCGCCGTCGCGCGAAGCACGCCATTATTAGTTTCGCGCCGCGTGGCATTTCCAATCCGTTCGCGCTGGAAGTACGGGCGCGCCCGGATGTTCCTCGCTGTTTCCGAATTCGTTAAATCAGTATTGCGGGAGGGCGGCGTTCCGGAAGAGAAAATCGCGGTGGTTTACGACGGCGTGCCGCTCCTGGAAACGCGGTGGGGCACCGCCATCCTCGCGCTGGACAACGCAGCCGACCGCGAAAAAGGCGCCGGTCTCGCCGTCGAAGCGGCGCGGCTCGCTGCCGTGCCTCTGCAACTCACTACCGACTTGGAACGGGATCTCGCCCACGCCGGCCTGTTCGTTTATATTACGCATAGTGAAGGCTTGGGCTCGGCGGCGTTGTTGGCCATGTCGGCCGGCGTTCCCGTGATTGCCAGTAAAATCGGCGGGCTACCCGAGATCATCCGTCACGGCGAAAATGGGTTGTTGGTCGATAACTCGCTCGACGCTATCGCAGCGGCCATCCACAACGTCTTGGAGCAGCCCGATTTTGCAGCCTGTCTCGGCCAGGCCGCGCGCCGTACCGTCGAGCAAAAATTCACTGCCGCCCACATGGTTCGCCGTACCATGGAGGTTTACCGTCAGGTGCTCGCTTGACTCCAGCTATCCTCGCTTTCTTCGCCGGCCTGCTCATCGGCAGTTTTCTGAATGTCTGCATTCATCGCTGGCCGCGCGATCTTTCCGTGGTGCGGCCGCGTTCGCATTGCCCGGCTTGCGAAAAGACCATCGCGTGGTACGACAACGTCCCGCTGCTGAGTTACGCGCTTCTCCGCGGCAGGTGCCGCCATTGCGGAGCGCGGATTTCGCTCCGCTATCCTGCGGTCGAGTTGCTTACGGGCCTGCTGTTTTTCCTCTTCGTCTGGATGCTCGGGCCGACCTTGCCGGCGCTCAAGATGTGCGTGTTCGCGGCCATGCTCGTCGCGCTGATCTTCTCCGATTTGGAAGAGCTCATCCTGCCCGACGAACTGACCCTGGGAGGCACCGTTGCCGGTCTCGTCTTCTCCCTGTTCGTGCCGGTCCCCGAGGGTGTGGCCGGCCTCTTCCCGCTCATAACAGGTATTCAAATCAGCCATCGCGTTCAATGGATTCTGGATGCGGTGATCGGCGCGTTGGTGCCCGCGTTCTTTCTTTGGCTGCCGGGGTGGCTTTTCGAGAAGATCCGCCATAAGGAAGGCCTCGGCTTCGGCGACGTGAAGCTGATCGCAATGGTGGGAAGTTTTCTGGGTTTTAGCGGAGCTCTGTACACGCTGCTGTTGGGATCGATCGCCGGATCCGCCATCGGTTACGGCTACATCCGGCTCACCGGTAAAGATCCCGGCAGTTACGAGTTGCCGTTCGGCACATTTCTAGGCATCGCGGCGCTCCTCATCGCGCTCGCCGCGCGGCAACTGCTGGCATAGCCTGTGGGGCAGACGATCGGGTTTTGTCGTCTGCCGCCAACAATTTGTGGTCTGCCGCCCGCCGCCGGCAACGAAACGATGGCCTGCGCCACGGAAAACCTTCGGGGCCATTCAAAAGTGCTCCCGCAAATCGCCGAACCGCTCCACCACCAGCAGCCGCCCTTTTCCCGGCCGGATCTCTTCCTTTTCCAGAACCCACGTGTGCGCGTGTGGCACGAACACCGCGTTCAAACCAGCCGCCATCGCCGGGTTCACGTCCGACCTCGGGCTGTTGCCCACCATCCACGTGCGATCCGGATCGAGTTGGCGCTCCGTTACAAGGTCCCGGTAGGCTTTTGTGTCCTTCTCCCGGACAATCGCCGTGTGCTGGAAGAATACGCCCAGGCCCGATCGATCGACTTTCAGCTTCTGCTCATCGGGATGGCCCTTGGTGAACAAAGTCAGATCGTGCCGCAAGGATAGATATTCCAGCGTCTCGGGAACACCCTCGATTACTTCCATCGGGCACTCCAGAATCCGCTCGGCGAATCCGATCACCGTCTTCAAGTCGTCTTCCCGCACTTCGCGTTCGGCCAGGTGCTGGTAGCATTGCTTCAGATTCCGCCCGAAATTCAACGAGCCATAGCCGTGAATCTTGGCGTTCGCCGCTTCGATCTCGTCGAGCACATCGCGAATTTCGCGCGGCGTCATCGACGAGTGGCCTAGAAAGTCGACAAATTCTTCGAACGCCCGCTCAAAATAGATGTTGTTCTCCCACAGCGTATCGTACGCATCAATGATCAGGTGCAGGCGCATTCGTCTTATTTGGAAACTTTCGGAGCGATATGAAAGGGGATCTCGAAGACGGCATCCACGTCAATGGCGGTTCCATTCCGGACGGCGGGCTTGAATTCCCATTTGGCGAGCGCTTCGAGGGAACTCTGGTCGAGGCGGTCGTCCAGGTGCTGAAGCAGTTCGACATGATCGATGTGACCGTCGGTGCGGATTACGGCCGCCAGACGAACTTTGCCTTCTACTTTCTCGTCTAAAGCCGCGGGAAAGTATTTGGGATCCACTTTCCGAAGCGGCTGCGGCGCTTGCATGTTTGGCAGCGGCTGATCGCGGAGCGGTTCCCGTTCGGCGAACCAGACGATCCAGCTTCCCGAGTAGCTGCTGACGTTAGGCATTTGGATCGCGATGCTGTATACAAGGCGCCCGGCCAATCGAGGATCGGGCACGGCCGTTACCCGGTGAGCCGACGGATCGATGGCGGCTCCGGCCGCCTCCACCTGGACCGAGCGCGCCGCAGCCCGCAGGTTCGTTTGCGACGTCGGAGGCTCGAGTGTAGCCATGAGCGTAGGCTGTGTTTCTTTCAATCCGTCGCGAACCAGCAATCCCGGGACGGTCAACGTGCTGGATTGCGGGCTTGAGTCACTGCCGTCGGCCCGCGGCTGTTCGCCCTTGGAGAATCCGCCCTGCTGCGAAGACTGGGGCGCTGGAATGGGTGCGTCGCGCGTGGGGAAGAGACTCACAATCGCAAGCGCAGCCTCGGCAGGCCGATTCGCTGCGGCGGGAGCCTCAGCGAGTGAAGCAGTAGTGGAGGCGATGCCTGGCCGCGCGGGAGCCGAGAAGTTTCGTAACACACGCGCGACTCGCATCTCCGGCAAGGCCACGGCGTCCGCGGCTGTTTTCGTGGCGATCTGAGGCGCTGCTGGTAAACTGACCGGCTCTGAGAGGGGCGCTCGTGCCACAGCGGCCGGCGCGGCGAACGGCCGGGCCAGCCGCGGCGGAGGGCCTGCCGGCAGCGCCGTTGTACCGGCCGTTCGCGCTTCGATTATCGGCGCAGCCGGCAGGTTCGCCGGCTGTGGCAAGGGTCGATGGGCTGCTTCCACTGGCGGAATGAATGTGCGGCGCGCTGCCTGTACCGGCGGTAGCAGCGGGATAGCCGCGGGCGTACGATCCACCGCCATCGCCAGTTCCGGCGCGGCGGGCAACAAAGCTGCGGCACTCGCAGGACGGTCCCCTGGACGTGGCGCGAACGGTCGCGGCCGCGGACGGGTCGGCGGGGCCAACGAGACCGGTTTTAACTCGGCCATAGCAACCTGAGGCGCGTCCGGCAGCGTAGGCGCGGCGGATTTCGGACGTACCAAGTCCGGTGGCAAGCTGAAGTCGCGCAGCGGACGCGCCGCCGGCGTGAGGGCCACCACGTTCGGCGCCGGCAGCATCTGTTGCGCCTCGATTTCGGGCGCCGGCGTCCAGATGAGCTGCGGCGGACGTTGGTTATCCTGCGGCCCCGCTACCAATGTTTGCCGCGACCGGATCCGCGCGCGAGCCGGCCGCGCATCCAGCTTGGGCGGGCTGATATCCGGAAGCCGCTCGTTTAAGTTGTACCAGACGATCTTGTTCTCGTACGGCCGGATCTCCTGATCGTAGAGACTGGGCCGCGCCGCCGGCACCAGCGGCGCCAGAGCGACCCACCCCAGGACTGTCCCGTGTATCACAGTCGATACAGTAAACGAGAACGCGCTGCGCAGGCGTTTCGTTTCCCGAACCGCCACCCGCATATCAAATCCCCACCGGTTTGCCCCCGTGCCCGTTGGTGGGCGCGAGTGTCTTGACGCGCTCAATCGCCTGCTGGCGCGGAATGTACTGCGACAGGAATTGATTGAGTTCCGTAAGCCGCCCCGTCTCCGATCGCTGCCGCAGCAGCACGGTCAAGAAGTTGAGGTCGGGCACCGCGTGGGCCAGTTGAAAGCTCAGCTGCGGGTCCTTCAAGTTCGGTTCTTCCGCGTCGCGCAGCACGCCGAGCTGGCTGAGCGCCTGGTACTGCGAAACCGCCCGGTCGCGCAGCTCCGCGGGCGTTTCTGTGAAATCGTCGTCGTCAAAGAAATTCACTTCCGCCTGCAAATAGGGCTTCTCTTGATTGAGCGACTGAATTTCGAAACGCCTCCGGCCGCGCGTAAGAATATCCATGCGCCCATCCGGGTACATCTGCTTCAGCTTCTCGACAATAACCGTACAGCCCGCGTTCACTATGCCGTCTTCCTGCGCCAGCACGATGCCGAATTCCGAGTTGTCGCGAATCGCATTTCCCACCATTTCCTTGTACCGTTCCTCGAAGATGTGCAGCGGCAGCGCAGTCCGCGGGAAGACGACTACGGACAGCGGGAATAGTGGGATCAACCCCGATGACATGCTAACATTATGGCGTTTCCGGCGAATCAGCAGCAATGTATAAGACTCCCGAGCTCGCCGCGCGCGCATGCGACTGAACGGCAAGGTAATCCTGATCACGGGCGCTTCCGAAGGGATTGGCGCTGCGTGCGCGGCGGAGTTCGCCCGCGCCGGTGCCCGCCTTTCTCTCACCGCGCGCTCCGAACCGGGATTGCTCGCGGCCGCGGCGGGTCGAGACGCTCTGATCACGCCCGGCGATATCACCAGCGGCGAAACCCGGCGTTCGGTGGTGGAGCGCACACTCGACCGCTTTGGGGCCATCGACGTCCTCGTCAACAATGCGGGCGCGGGGCTATACGTGCCTTCCTGGAGCGCGCCGATGGACGAGGTGCGGCGGCTCATGGAACTGAATTTTTTCGCGCTGCTGGGGCTGACCCAGCTGGTGGTTCCTCAT
The DNA here is from genome assembly GCA_964554945.1 of uncultured Solibacteraceae bacterium. GTDB lineage: Bacteria > Acidobacteriota > Terriglobia > Bryobacterales > Bryobacteraceae > PSRJ01. The sequence goes on from CAZKQQ010000052.1 coordinate 10,894, forward strand.
ATGCGCGAGCGCCGCGCCGGCATGATCGTCAATGTAGGCTCGATTGCCGGCAAAGTTCCGCTGCCGTGGCTCACTCTATATAGCGCTTCGAAATTCGCCGTAGGAGCATTCACAGAGGGAATGCGGATGGAACTGAAGCGCGACGGCGTTCGCGCGATGATCGTGTGCCCCGGATACGTCCAAACCGCGTTTCAGGAGCATGCCCGCGGCGGTGCCGTGCCCGCCGCGATCCGGAGGGCGCGCCGGTTCACCATCACGGCCGAGCAATGCGCAGCCGCGATCCGCCGCGGGGTAGAACGAGAGGCCCGCACGGTGGTAACGCCGCGAAGCGGCTGGATATTCGTGCTTGCCATGCGGCTGTTTCCCGCATTTGTCGAATCGCAGATGGCTGCATTAAACCAAACCGCATGAACCTCAAGCTGAAAGGCACGCCCGGCATCTATCTGGTCGGTTTCATGGGATCCGGTAAATCGACGATCGGGCGCCTGCTCGCGCATCGGCTGGGATGGAGTTTTTTCGATACCGACGATGAGATCGAGGCCGCCGAGAAGACCTCCATTTCCGAAATCTTCGAAAAGCGCGGCGAGCCCGAGTTTCGCCGCATCGAAACTGAAATTGTGAAGCAACACGCTCACTCGGTGGAACGCGGCCGGCCGGCCGTGCTGGCATTGGGCGGCGGTGTTTTTACGCAACCCGAAAACCGCCGCATCCTCGAAGACCGCGGAGTCACCGTTTGGCTGGACTGCCCGTTCGAGGTCGTGTCCCGGCGCACCGCGAGAGCTGCGCACCGTCCGCTGGCGCGCGATCCCGAAAAACTGGCGGTGCTTTTTCAATCGCGCCGTGAGTCATATGCGTTGGCGGATATTCACATTACCATCCAGACCGACGATCCGGCCGACGTGGTCGAAGCGATCCTGCGGCATCCCTTTCTGCAATGACCCGGGACGTAAGCACGGCCGTGTTGCGGCGGCGGGCGCTCTCCATTTTTCGCGCGGCTGTGGCGGCGGCGGATCCGGGCGCCGCAGTCATGCGTCATTTGCGGCGTATCGACCTTTCCCGCTTCCGGAACGTGTACGTAGTGGGAGCCGGCAAGGCAGGCGTGCCGATGGCAGTGGCAGCCGAGCGGGTAATCGGCCGCCGCATCACGGCGGGCTTTCTCAACGTGAAAGACGCTTCCGGCGCTAAACCCCGCCGCATCAAGCTGCAGGAGTGCGGTCATCCGATTCCCGATCAGCGCGGCGTCGAAGGCGCGCAGCGCATCGCGCAGATTGCCGGAACGGCGGACCAGGACGATCTGGTAGTCTGCCTGATCTCCGGCGGCGCTTCCGCGCTGATGCCCTTTCCCGCGCCGCCCGTCACGCTTGAGGAAAAGCAGACCGCCACGCGCCTCTTGCTCGCGTCGGGAGCCGACATTCACGAGATCAACACGATACGCAAGCACGTGTCGTGCATCAAAGGAGGCCAGTTGGCCCGCCTCGCCGCGCCGGCGCATGTGGAAGCTCTGCTCCTTTCCGACGTCATTGGCGACGATCCCGGCGTGATCGGCTCCGGACCGGCGGCGCCCGATGCCAGCACCTTTGCCGCTGCATTGGGCGTATTGGACAAGTACGGAATTCGCGCGCGCGTGCCGGCCTCGGTGCGGAACCGGATGGAAGCCGGTGCGCGCGGCGAACTGCCTGAGACACCGAAGCCCGGCGACGCATTATTCAAACGGGTGCGAAATGCGGTAGTCGGCGGCAATCGCGTTGCACTGGAGGCGGCCGCGCGCCGCTCGCGCGAGCTTGGATTCCGGACGCTTCTGCTGTCCAGCGAAGTGCAAGGCGAAACGCGCGAGATCGGCCGCATGCACGCCGCCATCGCGCGTGAGATCGCACGCTCGGGTTATCCGCTCCGTCCGCCGGCCTGCGTCATCACCGGCGGCGAGACTACCGTGACACTCCGAGGGGAGGGGTTGGGTGGAAGAAATCAGGAATTTGTTTTGGCAGCCGCTCTCGATGTGGACGGCCTTCGCAGCACCGTCATCTTCAGCGCCGGCACGGACGGCATTGACGGTCCGACCGACGCTGCCGGCGCCCTCGCCGATGGCGGTACGCTCCGCCGCAAACCGGATGCCCGCAGTTACCTCGACCGGAACGACTCCTATCACTATTTCGAATCGCTTGGCGACCTGGTCAAAACCGGCCCCACCCACACCAACGTTATGGATGTCCACCTGGTTTTGGTAGGATCGCAGCAGTGAGCTTCTGGCGCAAAGAAGTCATCGATTTCGCGCTCGATCACGAGACGCTTCAGCATATTGTGGAGCAGCGCGCCGCCATCCAGCGTGACCCTTCCGATCCGCGCCCGTACCACAACCTCGCGCAGCTCTATCGAATGCAAAACCGCCAGGACGAGGCTCTCGGCTTATTGCTGGAGGCGGTGCGGCTGGACTCCGGCTATGCCGATGCCCACGTCGCGCTGGCTGAGATCTACGCAGTGCGGGCCGACAATGCCGCAGCCTGGCGTCACGCCCGCGCCGCCGAACGCACCGGCAACCCGAGAGCGGTCGAGTTGCTGACGCGCCACGGCGTCAAAAACCCGGAGACAGACGGGACGTTTTCCGCCGCTTAACCTACCAGCGTCACCCTGGTATAGACCACCTGAAATCCCATTCGCTCGTAATTGCGCTGCGATTGAGAACCGGGTAAGGTAGATGCCGTCGCGAGATCGCAGCCGGCGGCCGCCGCCTCGTTGATCCGCATAGCGATCAACTCGCGATGCAGGCCGCGGCTTCGAAACCGGGGAACGGTACTGTCGGCGAACAAAGTGGCCAGCCCGCCGCAAATCGCCATGGCGCCCCCGCCTGCGCTTTCGCCTGTTTCCGACCCGGCGAGATAGCAATGGGCGCCCGGCATTCCAAAGATCGCGCGGCCGACATCCATCTCCTCGCCTGTCAGCTCCGCCTGCTCGAAGAAGCCATATCCCACCGTATGCGACCAGAGATCGCCTTCTTCCGGCTTCGCTCGCCGCACTCTCGGTGCCGGTATCATTTCAGCGCCCGCCAGCGGCCGAACCAGGACATTATTGAACTCGGTGGGACGGTAACAGCGCTTCCCCAGGGCTTCCAACAGTCCCGGATCGGCCAGCGGGCATATATCGATCGAGATTCTCGCGCCTCGTCCCCGAAAGAAACTTTCGATCGCGTTCAGATCGGCGTCTGGCACCGGGCCGTTCAAGCCCATACCGACAACCTGCGTCAGCGGCGAATCCACACCTTGAAACAGGGCGATGCCGCCGCCGGCCTCCAGAATAGCCGCGCCCGGCTGCTGTTCCGCGCACCCGCGAGCGATTGCCGTTTCCCCCGCTTCGATACGGCGCGCGAGGGGCACGCCGGCCAGAATCATTCGGTTTCCTCCTGTGACAGTATACGGTTCTTCCTCGGATTCGGCCGGTTCATCGCCGATTCCAACGGCTCGTCCGAAACAGGACGACAGCCGGTACTGCCGGCGTTTCAATAGCACCAGGAGGTTCTGATGTTTACAAAGGCTCGACTCCCCTTATTCCTGATCGCCGCGGCAGTCTTGTCCGGGCAGGAGCGTTTCGATTACATGGTGCGCA
>CAZKQQ010000052.1:14500-35985 GCA_964554945.1 uncultured Solibacteraceae bacterium
TCTTCGCGGGGCTCGCTGGAAATCGCGCGGCTCTCGATCGCGCGATGGAGAAGTGCGAGGAGACCCTGGCTGCCAATCCTAAACACGCCGAGGCGATGGTATGGCACGGCTCCGGCACGTTTTATCTCAGCGGAGTCGCCGCGCAAAGGGGTGATTTCGTGAAAACCGCGGAGCTTTACAAGAAAGGGCTCGAAGAAATGGCCGCGGCGGTTGCTCTAGCGCCGGACAACGTCGGAGTCGTGATCCCGCGCGGCGCCACGTTGCTCATCGCCAGCCGTAACGTGCCGGGCGACAATGGAAAAGAGCTGCTTCGCATGGGATTGGCGGATTACGAGCACGTCTATCAACTGCAGAGTTCCCGCTTTGATAAATTGCCCGGCCATGCGCGGGGCGAGTTGCTGTTCGGGTTGGCGGAGGGATATTCGAGAATAGGCGACGCCGAACACGCGCGGAAGTGGTTCGAGAAGCTGGCGGCCGTCGATGATCCGGAAAACGGCCATCTGGCCCAGGCGCGCGCCTATTTGGCAAGCGGTAACGTGACCGGCACAGTCAATTGCGTGGGCTGCCACGTCGGAAAATGAAAAGTTGGGCTCCAAGGCGCCGCATTGTCGGGATCGCCCTGCTGGTGAATACCGCCGGCGGGGTGCTCCCGACGCTGTTCGCATTCGTGTATCAATCGAACGCGTCGTGGCAGGATCTCTGGGATTTTTTCCGTATCTCCATTGTCTACTCTTATTGCATCGGGACTCTCTGCTTCGCAGTGATGCACATGGTCGGCCGGAAGCTCGGCTGTCTCCGCCAGCCATACATGTGGATTGCGTCATTCGCCATCTTTCTCACGATGGCTCTCGCGGGATCACTCGCGGCCAATCTCATTTTTGTGGCGCTCCAATGGAGTTCGCCCGCGGCGTTTTGGGGATCATTCCGTCTCGGCCTTCGGATTGCCATCGCGATCACTCTGTTGCTGGGAGTGGTAATCAGCGTCTTTGAAGCCCTCGCGCAACGGCTCCGCACCGCCAAATTGGAATTACAAGCCCGGCAATTGGAGGAAGAGCGCGCCCGCAAGCAGGAAGTGCAGGCCCGCCTTTCCTCGCTGGAATCGCGCATTCATCCGCATTTCCTGTTCAACACTCTGAATTCGATTACCGCTCTGATTCGTGAGAATCCCGCGGCCGCCGAGCGCACGGTCGAGCGTCTTGCGGCGCTCCTGCGCTATTCGCTCGATACCAGCGCCAAACCGGTAGTTCCGCTGCGCCAGGAGTTGCGCGTGGTCGAGGACTATCTCCAGATCGAAAAAACAAGGTTCGGCGAGAGGCTGCGCTACACGGTGAATATTCCCGCCGGTCTCGAAGACCTCGAACTGCCGCCGCTTACATTGCAAACCGTGGTCGAGAACTGCATCAAGCATGTGGTGTCGACGAGCCGCCAGGGCAGCGAGATTCGGATTTCCGCGCGCCTGGAGGCAGGCTGTCTTCTGCTGGAAGTAAGCGATGATGGTCCCGGTTTTGATGCGTCCGCATTGCAGGCCGGCCACGGTCTCGAGAATCTCCGCGAACGGATTACAGCCTTGTTTGACGGCGCGGGGCGCCTTGAATTCGACCGCCGTGACAGCCGCATGACCGTTTCCGTTGCGGTTCCTCAGAAGAAGGTGCTGGTATGATCCCCGCGTTCGCGCATCCGGCGCGCGCATCAGCTCGGTGTTCCGGTTGCGTCGGCCTGTCCTTGCGTTGTGTGGTGTCGATACTCATGCTCTCCTCTTTTTCTCGCCGCTAGCCCCCGGCCCACGGTCCCTTTACATCCTGCTCGCGGAAGGGATATCGCGCAGGCGTATGTTGGAGAGTCACCCAGTGGTCGGTTGTAAACGCCTCGACTGCCCATACGCCTCCGAAGCGCCCGATCCCGGAGTTCTTTTCGCCGCCGAACGGGTTGTTGGGAAGGTCGTTCACGGGCTGGTCGTTGACGTGCGACATACCGGCTTCGAGCCTTCCGGCGAAGCGCGCTCCTCGCTCGAGATCGCGCGAGAAGACCGAACTGGAGAGGCCGTATTCGGTCGAATTCGCGATCCTCAGCGCGTCCTCGTCGCCTCGGGCGCGCAGAATCGGGGCGACGGGGCCGAACAGCTCATCCCGCGCGATCGGGTGCTCGTTGTCGACATCGCGGAACACGTGAGGCGGAAGGACTTGACCGTCGGGTTCGCCGCCGAGCACCTGGGGGATACCCGCGGCTCGCGCCTCGTCGATGTGCTTGCGTAAGTGGTCCATCTGGGCTCGGTTGATGATCGGGCCCACCATCGTGTCAGGCTGGTTCGGGTCGCCGTACTTCAGTTGTCGGACGCGATCCGTGAACCGGCCGACGAAATCTTCATATACGTTTTCGTCGACGATGATGCGGTTGATGGCCATACAGATCTGGCCCTGGTGGAGGAATTTGCCGAAGACGGCTGCGTCTACCGCGTGCTCCAGTTCGGCGTCGCTGAGAACGACAAAGGGCGAATTGCCGCCGAGTTCCAGTTCGAGGCGTTTCATGATGGGAGCTTCGGCTGCGTGGCGCGCGATCTGTCGTCCGACGGCCGTGGAGCCCGTGAACGAGATGACGCGCGGAATAGCGTGAAGCACGACCGCGTCTCCAATCTCGCTGCCGGCGCCGACGAGCACGCTCATGACGCCGGGCGGCAGTCCCGCCTCTTCGAATATCCGAGCCAGCAGCAGGCCCCCGGTCACGGGCGTGTCGCTGGCCGGCTTCACGACAACAGCATTGCCTACTGCCAGAGCGGGCCCCACGGAGCGCGCCGTCAGGTGAAGGGGCCAATTCCACGGACTAATAATTCCGACAACACCCACCGGCTGTCGGTAGACGCGGCATTCCTTGCCAGGAACATCGCCTGGAAGGACGCGCCCTTCGACCAGGTAGGGCATGGTCGCGGCTTCCAGAATAATGGCGTGTGTCGATTCCCATTCCAACCGCGCCTTGACCCGGGTGCTGCCCGACTCCTTCACGAGCCAGCTGACGATCTCCTCCCGGCGCGCTTCCATGATTTCCGCTGCCCGCCGAAGAATGGAGGCGCGCTGGGAAGGGAGGGCCGCAGCCCAGCCGCGTTGGGCACTTCGGGCGCCTTGGTAGGCGTCGTCCACATCGCGAGCATCCGCCCCGGCGATCTCGACTAGTATCTCTCCGGTGAACGGATCTACATCCTTCACCACGCGCTTTGACCTGCCCGTGCGCCAGGCGCCGTCGATCCACTGCTTCTCCCAGCCCTCATACGCGGTTCGAGCCGAACGCGGCGTGTCAATCACAGTCGCCATACTCGTTTTGCCTCTCCGACGTTCCGTGCTGCAGATGGAGGACCGAATGGCATCACCGTGCAACCCCCACTTTCCGCCGAGCCCATCGTCGCGTGGTCGACAGCCACGTTCGACGCGTAGACGCGACGGAGCCGGCGGTGAAAGCCATCGTTTTCGCGCCAGAAGAAGCGGGTGGTGGCAGCCGCTGTGCATCCGACTACTTCATGGAACTACGTTGGTTCGGGTCGACGAAAAGGCAGGTCGCTGCTATCGGTCAAGGGACCTGGTACGGCGAGGACGAGGATCGCGCTGCGGCGGTCGCCGCGCTCCGGCGCGGAATCGATCTCGGAATGACGCATGTCGACACCGCGGAAATGTACCTCTCAGGCGCCGCGGAAGAGTGGATCGGGGAAGCGATCGCGGGACGGCGCGACGAGGTCTTCCTGGTATCGAAAGTCCTGCCGTCCAATGCGTCGCGGCGAGAGACCGTGGCGGCTTGCGAGCGGTCGCTGGCGCGGCTATGCACCGATCGTCTCGATTGCTACCTGCTGCACTGGCGCGGCGCCCACCCGCTCCGGGACACTGTCGAAGCTTTCGAGGAACTGAAACGAGACGGGAAAATCCTGGCTTGGGGCGTGAGCAATTTCGACGTTTCCGACCTGGAAGAGCTGAAGGCCGTGGCGGGTCGGGAAGGCCCGGTGTGCGACCAAGTCCTCTATCATCTCGAGGAGCGCGCTGTCGAGCACGCTGTTCTGCCATGGTGTGAGCACCACCGTTCCGCCCTGGTGGCGTACAGCCCCTTCGGCCATGGCCGGTTTCCCGACGCGCGAACCCCCGGAGGCCGACTGCTGCGGCAAATCGCCGAAGCCCACAACGCCACGCCGCGCCAGGTGGCGCTCCGATTCCTCCTGCGCCGGGAGGCGGTCTTCGCCATCCCAAAGTCGTCAAACGCGGAACACGTTGAGGAGAACGCGGGCGCGGGAGATCTGCGTCTAACGGACCTGGAGATTACGAGAATCGACAAGGAGTTCCCCCTCGGCCCCCCGCCCAGCGAACTTCCGATGCTGTGAGCGCGTCTACCCGCCGGAGACGGAATTGCTGTGGGATTGGCATGTCTACGAGTACGGTTAATGCGATGCCGAGCGTCGCGCGCAGCACCAGCACGCTGTTCGATCCGCTGCAACTCGGCCGCTATTTCTTGCGTCATCGCATTCTGATGGCCCCGCTGACCCGATCGCGCGCGCGCCAACCGGGCAATGTTCCGACGACGCTGATGGCGTGTTATTACGCACAACGCGTATCGGCGGCGTTGATCATTTCCGAGGCCACCCAAGTCTCCATGCAGGGGCAGGGCTACGCCTGGACACCCGGGATTCACAGCCGCGACCAGGTCGAGGGCTGGCGGCTCGTCACCAACGCCGTGCACGCAATGGGCGGTCTGATCTTCCAGCAGCTCTGGCATGTGGGCCGGATTTCGCATCCCGCGCTCCAGCCTGACGGGATGCTGCCTGTCGCCCCCTCAGCGATCCGTCCGGCGGGCGAGGCATTCATCGAAAACGCGCTGGGTGAAGGCGAAATGGTCCCGTTCGTAACGCCGCGCGCGCTCGATCGGGTAGAGCTTCCCTATTTGGTCCAGCAGTACGCGCGGGGCGCGCGGAACGCGATGGACGCCGGCTTCGACGGCGTCGAAATTCACGCCGCTAACGGCTACCTGCTCGACCAGTTCCTGTGCTCGAAGACCAACGTCCGGACGGACGATTACGGCGGATCGGCCGAGAATCGCGCGCGCCTTCTCCGCGAAGCTGTGGAAGTGGTCATTCCAATCTGGGGCGCCGACCGCGTCGGAGTGCGCCTGTCTCCGCTTGGAACGTTCAACGATATCGGAGACGAAAATCCCGTGTCGACGTTCGGGCATGTAGCCGGAATGCTGTCCGAATACGGGCTGGCGTACCTGCATTTGATCAATCCGGCCACCACCGCTACGGAGAAGCATAACGAGCCCGATGAACGCTCGCGCGAGATCCTGGAACTGATGCGCGCGCGCTATCGGGGCACGCTGGTGATGGCCGGGGGCTTCGACCAGGACACCGCCGCAGAGTGGATTGCACGCGGCCGCGCCGATGCGATCGCGTTCGGACGCAAGTTCCTCGCGAACCCGGACCTGCCGGAACGGTTCCGCGAGCGCGCGCCGCTCAACCGCGACGATCCGACGACGTATTATGGCGGCGGCGAGAAAGGGTACGTCGATTACCTGACCTTGGCGCAGCAGCGCGGCGAGGAGCCGAAGCCCTGCTTCGACACGCGGTGGCGGTGACTCGCGGCGCCCCTTTCTTCAGCCCGCGACGTGCTGCGTCGCGAGCAGCGGATCGCGAAGGCTTTCGAAATCGTACCCGCCGCGATGTTGAACGCCGTTGACGAAGAACGTCGGGGTACCGCGCACGCCGCTGGTCTCGCCACTCTCGATATCCTCACGGACGCGGGGCATGTGCCGGCGCGTCGCCAGGTCGTCGCCAAAACGCCGGATGTCGAGGTCGATCTCTGCCGCGATTGCGAGCAAGTCGGCAGGCTCCAGTTGCGGCGAATACCGGAACAGCAGGTCGTGCATTCGCCAGAATTTGCCCTGCGCCCCGGCGGCTTCGGCAGCTTCGGCGGCCGGCTCCGCCAAGGGATGGATTTCGATTAGCGGAAAATGCCGGTAGGCGAAACGGAGATTCGTATCGAACTCCGCCTGAATCAGTTTGACGACCGGGTGGGCCGCCTTGCAGTGTGGGCATTGGTAATCGCCGTACTCGACCAGCTCGAGTGTTGCATCGCGCGGCCCCTGAATGTGGTCGCGCGCGGTCAAAGGCATCGACAGTCTGTTCATCGGAACTCCTCGCAGGCGGTGATGCAGATCGGATGCCAACTGACTCAGCGGACCAGCGGCCGCGGTTGCTTCGTAACACCGCGCGCGACTGTGAAACACGCAGGTTGGCGCGCCGGCTGCGCGAGCCAGAATATGTCAGGGATAGAATCGCACCACGCCAGACATCAGCATGCCTTGGACGGAATCCGGACGGGGACGCCAACTGAGATTGCGGGCAGGCCGATGTCCGTTAGAACGCCGATGTCCATTAGAACAGTGTCGAGATTTACTTTTCGCGACAACACCAGGCTGTCTCGAACTACCCGATGATCATCGACAAACAGAACCCGAAAAGATACCGTGTATTCAACCAGCGTTATCGCTCATAAGCGGCCGCGGCGTGTGGTTGATTTTTGGCTCGCTGTTCAATACAGTAGCTTCAGGTCTTAACTGCTGTATCCCGCTCCCCAAAATGGGTATTGTGTGCTGTTTGGAATTGCAAGCCCGGCAACTGGAGGAAGAGCGCGCCCGCAGGCAGGTAGTGCAGGCCCGCCTTTCCTCGCTGGAATCGCGCATTCGTCCGCATTTTCTGTTCAACACTCTGGCTGCGCTACACGGTGAATATTCCCGCCGGTCTCGAGGACCTCGAACTGCCCCCGCTTACACTACAAAAAGTGGTCGAGAACTGCATCAAGCATGTGGTCTCGGCGAGCCGCCAAAGAAGGTGCTGGCATGATCCGCGCGTTCGTCGTGGATGATGAGCAATTGGCGGTCAAACGCCTGGTTCGTCTGTTGGAGGAGACAGGCCGCGTCGAAATCGCCGGCTCCAGCACCGATCCGATCGACGCGCTCGCTGCCCTCAACGAGAAGCCCGTAGACGTGCTCTTCCTCGACATCCAGATGCCCGGCATGACCGGTTTCGAGATGCTCACCTATCTGGACCCTCAGCCGCTGGTCGTCTTCACCACCGCTTTCGACCAGTACGCGCTGCAGGCGTTTGAAGTGAATTCGATCGACTATCTTCTGAAGCCGATCGAGGCATCCCATTTGGCGCGCGCGCTCGATAAAATCGATCGGCTCCGCGCCGCGCCCGTTCCCCCGCCCGACTGGCACGCGCTCCTGGAGCAGCTTACGGGAGCCGTCAAACAGACCGCTCCGCCCGCTTATCCGGAACGCATCGCCTCGCGCGCCGGCGAGAAAATTCAAATCATCGATCTGGCGAAGGTCACTCATTTTTTCGCGCAGGATAAGCTCACCTACGCAGCTACCGAAGCCAAGAATTACGTCGTCGATCATGCAGTGGGCGATCTGGAGGAGCGGCTCAATCCGCGTCAGTTTTGCCGGATTCACCGCGCCACTCTGCTGAATCTGGCCTGGGTCCGCGAGGTCGATGCCTGGCTCGGCGGCCGCGTCCTGGTCCGACTCAAGGACTCGAAAGGCACGCAGCTCCCCGTCGCCCGCGAGCGCGCGCAGGAATTGAAAAAACGCTTGGGCATCTAGTAACGTAAGCCCCCGGCTTGCTGCAGGCGCGAAACCCTTCCCTTGCGAACCCTTGCCCATTCTGTCGCATCATATAAGTATGAAGAGCAGTTCCCTCCAACTCGCCGTGAAAGGTATGACCTGCAACAATTGTGCTCGCAGCGTCGAATTGAAACTGGCGTCCACGCCCGGCGTCACCAAAGCCACGGTTGATCTCAAAGCCGAGCAGGCCCGCGTCGAATATGACGCCGACCTAGTCAAACCGGAAGTGCTGGCGAATGCCGTAAGGCAACTCGGTTACGAAGTGCCCGCATGAGCGTCGCCGCCCCGGAGCGCGTCGATTTGCCGGTGAGCGGAATGACCTGCGCTGCCTGTGCCCGGACCATTGAGCGAACCCTTATCCACACCCCGGGTGTCGAGCGCGCGCACGTGAATTTCGCCACCTCGACTGCCACCGTGGAGTATAACCCTGCCGCGGCGAAAATCGGCGATTTCGTGGGCGCGATCGAGGAGCTTGGCTATGGTGTTCCTGATACCGAGCCCGCGCCGGATACCGAAGCACTCGCCTACCGGCGGCGCCTCATAGTCGCGGTGATTTTCGCCGCGCCCGTACTTGTGCTCGGCATGATGCACGGCCACACGGCCTGGCTGCAGCTTGTCCTGACCCTGCCGGTCATCTTCTATTCCGGCGCGCCCTTCTACTCCGGCGCCTTCTCGGCGTTGCGTCATCGCTCCGCCAACATGAACACGTTGATCGCGCTGGGCACCGGTGCAGCCTTTATCTACTCTCTGGTGGAAACCATCCGCGGCGGCCACGAAGTATATTACGAAGCCGCGGCCGCCATCATTGCTCTGATTCTCCTGGGCCGCACGCTCGAAGCGCGCGCTCGCGGCAAGGCCTCCGAAGCCATCCGCCGCCTCATGGATCTGCAACCGCCCACCGCTCGCGTTATCCGCGACGGCTCCGAGAGCGAAGTGCCGCTGGCGGAAGTCCGCGTGGGAGAGGTGATCGTGGTGCGTCCCGGCGAGCGCATCGCTGTCGATGGCACGGTGCTGGAGGGCGAGTCCGCCGTCGATGAATCCATGCTCACTGGTGAGAGCATGCCGGTCGACAAGGGTCGTGGCGCGGCTGTTTTCGCGGGAACCATGAATCGATCTGGAGCGTTCCGGTTCGAAGCCAGGAAGGTGGGGCGCGGCACGGTGCTGCGCCAGATGATCGAGATGGTCAAGCAGGCGCAGGGGTCGCGCGCTCCCGTCGCTCGCCTCGCCGACGTGGTCAGCGGCTGGTTCACGGTGGCAGTGCTGCTGATTGCGCTCGTGACCTTCATAACATGGCTGTTCTTCGCGCCCTTTGCCGCAGCCATGGTCAATGCCGTAGCGGTGCTGATTATCGCTTGTCCTTGTGCGCTGGGTTTGGCGACTCCCACGGCCATCATGGTGGGAACGGGCCGCGGCGCCGAACACGGAATTCTCATCAAGGGAGGCGAAGCCCTCGAAATGGCGCAGCGTATCGATACCGTGGTGCTCGACAAGACTGGCACTCTCACCGCCGGCCGTCCGCGCGTAGTTCGTGTGGCGCCCGCCGCCGGCTACTCGGAAGACGAGTTGCTCCGCCTCGCGGCGTCTGCCGAGCGTTACTCCGAACACCCGCTCGCCAAGGCAATTGTCGAAGCGGCCGCCGGGCGCGGCATCGCGCTCCCCGAGACAACCGCGTTTTCGGCAGCCGCGGGCATCGGCGTCCGTGCCGTGATTGAGGGCCGCCAGGTGACCGTCGGGAAACCCGGTATCACGGTCGCTGTGGACGGCGTGCCGGCCGGTTCTATCGAAATCGCCGATCAGATCAAGCCCGAAGCCGCTAACGCCGTGCGCCGCCTCCGCGACCTCGGCCTGGAGGTCTGGATGATTACCGGCGATCAGCGCGCTGCCGCAGAACAGGTCGCCCGCGAAGCCGGAATCGAGCACGTCCTCGCCGAAGTTCTACCCGATCAGAAGGTCGCTCACATTAAGAAACTGCAGGCGGCGGGAAAGCGCGTTGTCATGGTGGGCGACGGCATCAACGACGCGCCGGCCCTTGCGCAGGCGGATCTCAGCATCGCCATGGGAACCGGTACGGATGTCGCGCTCGAGGCCGGCGATATCACGCTGATGCGCGGCGATCTTAACGGCATTGCCGACGCGCTGCAGCTTTCACACCGCACCATGCGGATCATCCGCCAGAATCTGTTCTGGGCATTCGCGTATAACACCATCGGCATCCCGGTCGCGGCGCTGGGACTGCTCTCCCCAATGCTGGCCTCTGCCGCCATGGCGCTCTCCAGCGTAACCGTAGTGACCAATAGTCTGCGCCTGAAGTAGGGCGGACGCCCTCGTCCGCGGCCGACCCCCGGTCGGCCCGCCCTTACTTCCTCCCCTTCAACTCCACATAACCTGACCGGCCGGTCCTCCGGCATCGCGTGCAAATTACCTTAAGAGTTAACCGAAGTAATCAACGAACAGTTACCGCACTTATGGGAATTCATGGCTAATTCGGAGGGCGACTCGGAGGTACTGGTGGACCTATAATCTGTCGAGGAGCGAAAAGGATCGCCGTGGCCTGTCTATTTTGCGGCAAGGATATCGGACCAATTCGGCTCCTACGCGATTCGGAATTTTGCAGCCCGAAGCATCGCAAGCTGTATAAGGATCGGCTGCAGCAAGTTCTGGTCCGCGTGGGTGAGCCGGAGACTGTCCCGACCCACGTCGCGCCTTTTGAGGATTTCCTGCGGCCCGTTTCCGGCCGCTGCGCGAAATCCGAGGCGACATTCGATTTCAGTTCCTCCAGGCATTACACCAAGCTTCCTCAATCCTGGTCTCTCGAAATTCCCGATGTCGGTGACAGCGTTTTCGCCCGCCTGGAACTGACGGCCTGCGACCTCACGTCGTGGAAGCCCGCTCTCAGCTATCGAGGCGATGCTTTCCCGTACTTCGATGCGCGTGCGGCCGTGCTCTCGTTGCCCCAGCCCAAACTTGGCGCGGTAGTGCTCCGTTCCGTGGACGGGGAGATCCTGAGTGGGCCCCTCCCGCTCGAGCACCGTGCCGCGCACCCGCAATCGCCGAATGCCCAATACTCGGCGCCGGCCCCGCTTGCCAGGATAGCGCCCGCCCCGGCTCTGCCTGGCTTCGAGTTGCCTGCCGCCGAATGCGAAGAGATGACGGCCGCGGCCGAGCCCGCGCCCAACGAAAACTGGATGGCCACTCCGGCCGAGCCGGCGATCCCGGCGGCGCAGCCTTCATGGAGTTTGCCTATCTCGGCTCGCGCGGATCTGCACGTGCCGACGGCGCTTCCGGAAACGGCCAATCAGCCTGCCCGGATTCTGGACGATTTCGTGACTCCTCCGCAGCCAAGCGAAGCCTGGATGCGCCGTCCACCCGTCGAGCCGGTCGCGCCCGTTATGCGGCCGGTCAGTGCGCAGGCCCTGCCGCTCTCCGCAGGCTTGCGGTTGCCCGTTGCGCTCTCTGCCGCGCCCGCATCGCCGCGGCCCGAAGTGCACGCCGCCCATGTTGCCGGACCGGAGCCGAATGCCGCGCAAATGGAAGGCCGTCTGGTTGTCCCCGCAATTGTTCCGTTCCCGGCCGCCCTCGCCGCTCCGGGTCTGAAGCAGCTCGAGATTTCCAGTGCGGTCTTGCCGCTTGGCGAGTCGCAGTGGATGCCGGTTCCAGAGAGTGAGCCAGCGGTTCGCGACGCACACCCTGCGGCTGTTGCCGCGCCGGTCGCATTCGCCGCTGCGCCTCTGCGTTTCGCCGCGCTCGTCATTCAGCCTGTGAACGATCTGGTGGAGACACTGGTCGAGCAGACTCCGGCGGCGAAAACTCCGGTCCACGAAATTCAGTATGCTCCGCGCGCCGCTGCGCCTGCTGCGCCCTCTAAGTCGGCCGTCGATTCGGCGCCGGCGCCGGTGAGTCGCAAGTCCGGCAAATCGGCTTCGACCACTCCGGTCGCGATGCCGCCCGCAGCGGGCCGGCCGCAAACCGAAGTTCCGCAGGCGGGCCTCGTGGCCCTCGACTACCGTTGCCCCGCGGGTCCGATGATTCCGCGGCCCAATCTGTACTGGGCTCTCAAGTCTGCGCCGTCGCTGAACATGCCGCGCTTCTCGGTGCGGCCGGTATTTGACCGTCTCGAAGATCAGCCGGCGCAGAGGGAAGAGCGCAAGAGGCCGGCGTTCGCCGAGATCTTCATCATGCCCGATGCCGCCGCGCTCGTCCAGCGCAAGGCGGCGCGTCATGCATTCACCGCCATCGCGGCATCAGTCACCGTCGCCACGGCGCTTTGGTTCGGCGCCAACGCCGGTAAGCTTGGTAAGGATTTGATTAACCAGCAAGCCGCCGACGAGCTTGCCGCTCGCGCGAATACGGGCTCGGTCGAAACGGCATCCGCTTCGGAAAGACCGGCGCGGCCGGAGCCGAACGCTCTCAGCCACCCGGTCGCCTGGGTGCGTACTGCTGCCTCCAAACGCGCCACCGTGCAGGTGGCGGATTCGTTTGAGAACGGCATGGCCGCCTGGGGAGCTAAGGGCAAGAGTTTGGCCGCGGGCTGGTCCCACAGCGCTGATGGATATGTGCGCCCCGGCCAGCTCGCTTTGTTCCAGCCGACGTTGCACTTCACCGATTACCGCATGGACTTCTTCGGCCAAATCGAGGACCGGAGCATGAGCTGGGCCGTTCGCGGCAAGGACACCCAGAATTACTACGCCATGAAGTTCAACATCGTGGAACCGGGCCTGCGGCCCGTCATTTCGATGACGCATTACCCGGTGGTCGGCGGCAAACAGGGCCACAAGGTGGAAACGCCGCTGTCGGTCATGGTGCATAACAATATGCCGTACCACGTTTCGGTGGAAGTCAAGGGCAGCCATTACACGGCTTCCATTGAAGGTCAGGAAGTCGATTCGTGGTCCGACGATACTCTGCTTGCCGGCGGCGTCGGGTTCTTCTCCGATGCCGGTTCACGCGCGCGCATTTACTGGATGAAAGTTTCTAAGAATGACGATTGGTTCGGCCGCCTGTGCAGCCGCATTGCCGGCGATGACGGACCTCGTGATACCGCCTGGCTGGATCGGCCGGCTCTTCCTGTTCCGCAGCCCGAGCGTCCAGTCCCGGCGCCTGCGACGGCCGCATTATGGCCCGCGGAAACCGCCGAGACCTGGTACGGAAAATTGCAGCGGGATAAGGGCTCCTGGAAAGGGGAGATCGAGACATGGAGTTCGTGAGGGGTGAGGTGGAGGCCCTCGAAACACTGCCTCCCGGCGTTACGTCGATTAATGACCCGAAGCATCAGAAGAAGGTGAGCCGCACCCTCTCCAAAGCGGTGTCCCTACACCTGGAAGGCAAGCTCGAAAGCGCGGCCAAGTTGTTGATCCGCGCCATTGAATCCGGCGAGCAGGATGCCGGTGTGTATTCCGCGCTGGGCCACATTCACTACGAGAATCGCGATTATCAAGCCGCCGCCGCCACGTATCAGCAACTGGTCGACCTCGAACCGCATCACCGCACCGGCCATTTTAATCTCGGCGTTTGTCTGGGCAATCTCAAGGATTGGGAAAAGGCCGCGGACGCGTTCCGCACGGCCTTCGAGGAGGATGGCTCCCGCTCCGACGCGCTGCTGGGCCTGGGCATCTGTCTGCTCCACATCGGCCAGCCGAACGACGCAGTCGAGATTCTCGACCGGTACCTCAGCCTGTTTCCCGACAATGAGCAGGCGCTTTTCGGCAAAGCCGTCGGCCTGCAGCAAACCGGCCGTCATGCCGAAGCCACCGAGTTCTATCGCAAGGTTCTCGCGCGCAACCCGCGCTGCGAAGAGGCGCTCTCCAATCTGGTGGCCATGTACGTCGAGAACAAGGATTACGAGGCCGTTCGCCGCTACGCGGAAATGCTCGCCGAACTGCAGCCGGATTCTCCCGTGGCGTTGGAGGCCTTGGCCAGCGTCGCGTTCAGCCAGGGCGATTTCCTGGCCGCCACGCAGTATTGCAAGAGTCTTTCGGAAGCCGCTCCCGATCGGTTTGAGAACTGGTTCAATCTGGGCGTCGCCTATCACAAGATTGGCAATTTCCAGAAGGCCGTGCAGGCGTACACCGAAGCCGCGTCGTTAAAGCCGGATTCGGCGCAGGCGTATCTGAATCTGGGCGTCGTCCAGCAGGAATTAAGCGACATGTCTAACGCCCGCGCTTCCTACGAGAAGGCTCTGCAAATCGACCCGCAACAACCGGGCACCATGTGGAACCTCGCACTCGTTCTCGAACAGCAGGGCGAACGTGCCGCGGCCGAAAAGCTGTACAGCGGAATTCCGCAGGACGCGCCGGAGTGGGTCGACGCCTGCTTCCGCCTCGGCTATCTGAAGCTGCTGCGCGGCGAGTACGCTGACAGCGCGGAAGTGTTCCAGAGCTGCATCCAGCGAAAGCCGGATTGGGCCGAAGCCCATTTGAACGCCGGAATCGCGTATGCGCGCTGTGGTCATTCCGACCAGGCCCGCCGCTGCTTCCAGGAAGCCCTCATGTTGCGCGCCGATTCTTCCGACGCCGTCCGCGGTCTGGCCGCCTTGGCCCTCGAGCAGGAAGATTACGGCGAAGCCTTCGAACTGCATCGGCGCTTGATCGAGCTTGGCGAGCGCAGCCCCGAGTTGTACTACAACGCTGCCCTGATCTGTCAGAAGCGCGGCCAGAACGATGAAGCCGCGAAATTTTATCAGCAGGCGCTTAACGAGCAGCCCAAATTCGCCGAGGCCTTGTTAAATCTCGGCCACGTTCTAATGGCTTTAGGCCAGGAAGACGAAGCCCGTTCCTGCTGGCGCCGCGCCATCCGCGAAAAACCCGAGCTGGCCCAAGCCTACTTCGAGCCGCCGACCCAGTAGAAGAGCGCCAGCTCGCCTGATCGCGGGGTCGCTCGACGCCCGGCTGGCTTGCGGCGCGGACTCCTTGAATTGATCCGAGATGTCTGCGGAATCGGCGCGCCTGCGCCGTCAGCGCCCCAGTCGTTTCGCAGGCGAGCCCGTGGCGAACGCCTCTCCCGCCCCGCCGGTTATTCCTACCGGAACAGTTCTTTTATGTCGAAGTTCAGACCGTAATACGCGCGAACATTGTCGGACCCTGGTCCAAAATCGCTTCGACACTCAATTGTAAGAACGGGCTTATCGCTCTCGAGAATCTATTCGTGCCCGGCAGTTGCCACTCCAGGTACCCGTCCACCTTGAACCGCCGTCCGCGATGCATTGCGAACAGATCCGACTTGCCATAACCCGCCTCCAGGTAGCTGTGCTTGAATAATCCGTTTGTCATGATGGCGCCGATAGCGACTTTGATATGATCATCCACGATATCCCCGCCATTGTTCTGCACGGTAATAAACCCGAGCTGCGATTTGATATAGAGATTGGCGGAGTCGGCGCTGCCCGGGTTCAACTTCATAAATTCCAGCCTGGCCCCTGCATACCCTTCCAGGCTCGATGAGTTTCGCAGGATTGCGAAGAACGTCGAGCCGAGCTTGCTTACATCGAACCCAGTCGGGTCAAACAGCTTGCAGGTGTCCGGTGCGGAGTTGCAATCCACTTCCGTGCTCCTCTCGCCGTGCACGGTTTCGCCGTAGACCCACAACTGTACCGGGAACTGGGGACTGCTGCTCGCTTTGAACATCCGGTAAGCGAAATTGACTCCCGCGACATATCCCGTTTGCGGTCCCGACGCCTGCTGCAGGTTCTTGCCGCCCGCCGTATCCGGCTGGTTATACCCCAGGTAGTTCTTAGTCTCGTTCGCTGCGAAGGAGTCAATACTGGCGCCGGCGTAACCGCTGGCTTCCCAATTGCCCCGCGTATCCGACTCGTCGCCTTCTTGCGTTACCGTAATCGAGAAGCATTTGGTTGGGTCGGAAACGAGACTCACTGTGATCGTGTTTTCGACTCCCGGCGCCAGCAGTACTTTCTTGGTTGTGCTGGCCGCATTTAGCATCCGCCACACTTGGCTGTAAACCGGCGTGTTCTTCTTGCCGAAAACTTCCACCCGTGCTTCAGTTGTGCCCGGTGGAACCGTGATGGTGACAGACAAAATCTCTAACGCCGTAGTCGACTTGTCCGGAGGGTAGACAATCTTTAGCGCTTGGCTCCAGCCCGCCGAGGAAAGGCACAAACCAAGCCACCAAAACATAGCAAGTCGCACCGCGCGACGTTCGGCATCGTGCATGTTGATTATTCTCCTGATGCGGTCGCATAACAGCCCGCCTTCTCAAATACGGGGTTCTATCTTCAGCTGGGCTTATGCGATTGCTTTGCACGCTGGGCCATGCACGAAGATCGGATACGCACTCCTATATAGACTAAGATCTTAGGTTGATTTCCTTTTGGAAGCAATCCATAACGGCTGCAGTCTGCTGTGCTCGCGCGCCAGAACCGCCGTTTCTGCATAATTCCCGGAACCGCTCGTCTTCTGTCCGATCGCTCCGCCAAGAAACCGCCAGATTCAAAGGTGTATACTTTCACCATCGGACGCCCAAGCGGCTTCCCGGAATACTTCACTTCGAGGGGGACCATGAATTCGAAAAAGCCGAATCGTCGGGGATTCCTGAAAGGCGGCGCCGCCCTGGCCGGTCTGGCCGCCGGAAGCGCGCCCTTAGCCAGCGCCCAGACGCAAGGGACGCCCGCCAAGAAAATCGACGAGCTGATCGCCTATGGCGAGCGCTCACGCTTCGTGACTTCGGTGCGCGTGCCCGTCGCCGAGCGGCATTCGCCGGATGAATTCGGCCTCACGTTCCACGTCTTGACCCCGCTTCAGGATTCGGTCGGCATCATCACGCCATCCTCGCTCCACTACACGGCCACGCACCGCGGCGCGTTTGTCCCCGACATCGACCCGCGCGAGCATCGTCTCATGATCCATGGGATGGTCGACCGCCCGCTGGTTTTCACCATGGACGAGCTCAAGCGTCTTCCGTACGTCTCCCGCATTCACTTCATCGAGTGCCTCGGAAACCGCGCGCGCCCAACGCACAAAACCGTTCAGGAAACGCACGGACTGACCAGTTGCGCCGAGTGGACCGGCGTGCCGCTTTCCTTGCTGCTCAAAGAAGCCGGCGTGCAGAACGGCGCGTCCTGGATCGTTGCCGAAGGTGCCGAAGAAGTGAAAGGCTCGTCGAGCATTCCGCTCGCCAAGGCGATGGACGACTGCGTGGTCTGCTACGGAATGAACGGCGAACCGATCCGCCCGCAGCAGGGCTTCCCCCTGCGCCTGATGGTTCCCGGCTTTGAAGGCATTTATCAGATCAAATATTTGCGGCGCATCAAACTAGTCGATCGCTACTACATGACCTACGACGACTACGGCCATATCAATCCCGACCCCAAAGCCGCCGCGCTGACTCACCAGATCGGCCCGAAATCGGTCATCACGTTTCCTTCCGGCGGGCAGAAGCTGCCGGGCCCCGGCTTCTACGAAATCACCGGCCTCGCCTGGTCCGGCGCGGGCGCCATTCGCGGCGCCGAGATCTCCACAGACGGCGGCCGGAGCTGGAACAATGCCGAGCTGCGGTCCCCGGCCTTTCCCATGGCGCATACGCGATTCGCCCTCAACTGGAAATGGGACGGCAAAGAATGTATGCTCCTGTCGCGATGCACCGATGAACTCGGCACAGTGCAGCCCACGCGCGCCGAGATCGCGAAATACTGGAACGAACCCGTGGACAAAGTCCGGGTGCGCGGCGCCGATAATAGCGTGCAACCCTGGAAAATCGCGAGCGACGGGAGCGTGCAAAATGGTCTTTTCTAGACTCCTCCTCGTGACCGCGGCTCTCGGGATTTGTCCGGCCGTCTGGACCCAGTCTCCCACTTACGGCCTCGGCAGAACCGCGACCCCGGAAGAAATCCGCGCCTGGGATATTTCCATCAGCCCGACCGGCAAAGAGCTTCCGCAAGGCCACGGCACCGCCAAGGAAGGTGCGCCCCTCTACGTTCGCAAGGGTTGCGCCGGCTGCCACGGCGCGAACGGATCGTCCGCCGGTCGCGCTCCGACCCTCATCAAAAGTAAAGACCCGCACCCGGCCGGCTCGATGCCTAATATGCCGTGTCTCGCCCCGTGTGTGAACGACTCCAACGCCATGGCGATTCACTCCCCCTTCGCGACGACTCTTTGGGACTATATCAATCGCGGCATGCCGCTGGGCAAAGAGGGAAGCCTGACTCCGAACGAAGTGTATGCCCTCACAGCCTTCCTGCTGTACAAGAACGACGTCATCAAAGAAGACGACGTGATGGACCAGCAGAGTCTCCCGAAGGTAAAGATGCCGAATCACGATGGTTTCGCCCTCCCTCCCGACTGGAAGCACGGCGAGCCGAGGCTTCAGGGTTACCCATAGCCTAAGGCGGAGTCGACCCAATTCGGGCCTTGTGTCCCGCGAGCCGCGGTCAATTCCGGGGATTCCGCGAACATGTATTCCCAGACACCCGACGTGCCACCGAGCCGGATCGAACACGCGCCCCGATCCTGATCGCCCTTACTTTCACGATTGATTCCGGTTTGAAGGAGATTTCAATGGAGAGGATGCGTCTCGCGCGGCTTCTCCTCGCCGTGTCACTTGCCGGTGTGGAGATGTTGGCGCAAACTCCGCCGGCAACCATTCGGGTAGAGATTAAGACAGCCGGACGTGCGGTCCAGGATGCGGAAGTCGCCGTAAGCGGCCAACGCGGTCGAAGCGGACCGGATGGCGTCGTCATTCTGCCGGCGCCGTTGGGTCACGTCGAGATCAACGTGACGAAGGAGGGCTTCTTCCCTGCTGATGCGGCGCTTGAAGTAGACGCCGCGCGGCGGGAGTGGACCATCCAAATCGAGCTAGTGCCCCAACAGAAGCAGGAAGAGAAGGTGACCGTCTATGCCACGCGCAATGATGTTCGTGTTCAAGATTCGCCACTTCGGGTTGAGATTGTCTCACAGGACGAGATCAACGAGGAGATCGCGATGCGGCCGGGCGACCTCAGCATGCTGCTGAATGAGATGGGCGGCATGCGTGTTCAGACCACGTCGCCCGGTCTCGGGGCGGCAAGCGTTCGGGTGCAGGGAATGGTAGGGCGGTATACCGCTTTCCTGTCTGATGGACTGCCGCTGTTTGGGCAGCAAGGTGCCGGTCTTGGCCTATTGCAAATTCCACCGATGGATCTTGCTCAACTCGAAGTCATCAAGGGGAACGCCTCTGCGCTCTATGGCAGCGCTGCCATGGCCGGAGTTGTGAACCTCATCTCGCGCCGGCCCGCGAAGGACCCAATTTACGAGTTTCTCTTCAACCGCTCCTCGCTGGGCGAAACAGACGCCGCGCTGTTCCTGGCATCGCAGCTCACCCCTCATTGGGGTGCGTCGCTTCTGGGCGGCGCATATTTTCAACAGCACCGGGACGTGGACCACGACGGCTGGGCGGATGTCGCGGGATATTCGCGCGGCGTGTTTCGGCCTCGCTTCTATTGGGATAACGGACAAGGCGGAACCGCGCTGTTGACCGGTGGCGTGATCTATGAGGACCGCTCGGGCGGCACCGTGTCCGGTGCTGTCCTTCCCGCCACCCGCCAGCCGTACATCGAAGCGTTAAGAACGAACCGCTACGATGCCGGCGCCAATGTGCAACGGCTGTTTGGCGGCCGTTTGGTCGCAACCGCGCGCTTTTCGGTCTCCGCGCAAAACCATCGGCACCAGTTTGGAGAAGACCTCGAGCGAGACCGGCACGAGCTCTGGTTCGGCGAGGTATCGCTCAAAGGGACTGCGGGCCGAAATACATGGGTGGCGGGTTTTGCCGCTCAACGCGATGCTTTTCGCTCACGTGACGTGCCGCGCTTCGCCTACACCTATGGGACGCCCGGCCTTTTTGCGCAAGATGACTTGAATCTGGCTCCATGGCTCACCGTCTCAGCCAGCGCCCGCTTGGATTTTCAAAATCGGTATGGGACCTTCTTCAGCCCGCGGCTTTCAGCCCTTCTGCGCCAGCGCGGATGGACGAGCCGCCTCTCCGTGGGGCAAGGATTCTTCGCCCCGACGCCGCTCACGGAGGAAACCGAAGCGGCGGGGCTGGCGAAGTTGCTGATACCGGCGCCGCTCACCGCGGAGCGCGGCCGCGGCGCGTCCGCCGATCTGACGCGCACGATGGGACCCGTCTCCGTGACCGGCACGTTTTTTGCCTCGAACATCGACCACCCGGTCTATGTGGATCGCGGCGCGCAATATGCGATCTACAATTTGTCTGGACCGGCTCACAACCGCGGGGCAGAGCTCCTGGCAACCTTGCGCAAATCGCCATTCACGGCAACCGCTTCCTACACGTATGTTCGATCGATCGAGCAGGAGCCCTCTGGTCGAGCCGCGGTTCCGTTGACGCCGCGCCACAGCCTGGGCCTGGTGGGTATGTGGGAGAAGGAGGGCGTCACGCGCGCCGGCATCGAGTTCTATTACACGGGTAGTCAGCGCCTGGAATACAACCCGTACCGGGATCAATCGGCCTCTTATGTAATCGTGGGAGCCATGGCGGAGCACAAAATCGCGGCACATGTGAAGCTATTCCTGAATTTGGAGAATCTGAGTAATGTGCGCCAGACCCGCTGGGACCCGCTATTGCTGCCAGGCCGCGCCTCCGACGGAAGGTGGACTGTGGATGCATGGGCGCCGCTTGACGGGCGGGTGATCAACGGTGGTGTGCGGTTGGCGTTCTGATCCCTCTTGCCATCAGCCTGTCGCGCGACACGCGCCAATGTCATCCTCCGGAACCTTTGCGTTTCAGACTGATTTACCCTATATTGGCTACAGAACTCAAGATCGTGTTGGGTGTGGCTGGTAAGGAGACGACCGTGGCTATTCTGCTGGCCTTTGTGTTCGGAGTGATGCTGCTAGGCTGGCTTGTAGCCCTCCTGGTCTTCTTCGTCATGATAGGGGCCACAATCGTCTCGCTCGTAGGACGGATCCTAAACCGCCCAGGCAGATTCCTTACCGCCGACACTCAGTTCCTTCACACCATCGGCATTCGACTCGACACAGAGCCGCGACCGTAACGGGGCGAGGGCTCCAGCAATTGAGCACTGGGCCCGCCACAACCTCGTGTCCCCACGTCACAGTCCCGGCATCGATCCCGAATGCCCGCTCCGCCTCATCGATCGGTCCCGGCGCGCTCCGCACCAGCGACCGCAACAGCGTGGTCGTGCCGGCGCCGTTGCGGCCGAAGCCTCGCTGGAGAATTCCGATCCCTCGGCCGGAGTACAATTGAGGGCAGTGGTACTGGATCGCATTACGAGAAACCCGGCGGTGATGGGCGGCAAGCCCTGCGTGCGCGGAATGCGTGTGACGGTGGGCATGATCGTCGGGCTCGTCGCTTCCGGCCAGACAACGGCTGAGATTCTGACCGCATATCCTTACATCGAAGAAGAAGACATCCGGCAGGCCCTTGCCTATGCAGCGTGGCGTGTAGAGGAATTTGAGGTTCCCCTTCCGACCGCATGAAGCTCCTGATCGACATGAACTTGAGCCCCTTGTGGATCGAGTTCTTGGCCGCTTCGGGATTCGAGAGCGTTCACTGGTCACAAATCGGTGATCCCGCCGCACCGGACGGCATAATCATGGACTACGCTGCCGCCAACGGGTTCATCATCTTCACGCATGATCTCGATTTCGGCGCCCTGCTCGCAGGCCGTCAGTCTCGCCAGCCCAGCGTCATTCAGATCCGGACATAGGACGTTCTCCCTGCGGCAATCGGCGCAATCGTGATTCGCGCCCTCGATGCGAGCCGCCAGCAGGCGCTAGGTGCCTGCGCTTTCCCCTGCGTCCCCGCCGCCCCGACCCTCCCCCCTACGCCACCTTCTCTGCCGCCGCCCGGAACTCCACGTACCGTCCCATGAAAAC
>CAZKQQ010000053.1:0-23395 GCA_964554945.1 uncultured Solibacteraceae bacterium
GGCTCTGGCAACGTTGTTCCCCGTGGCCACCATTCTGGCCGCCAAGCTGGTTCGGCCGTCTGCGCCGTTCCTGCAAAAGCTGGAGGCCTATGAGTGCGGTATCAAGCCGGCGTCCGACTCCCGCGGCCGCTATACAGTGCGTTTCTACATCATTGCCATTCTGTTTGTGATCTTCGATGTGGAAACCATTTTCCTGTTTCCCTGGGCTGTGCGGTATCGCGCGCTGGGGTGGTTTGGGGTCGCCGAAGTCTCCGTATTCCTGGCTATCCTGATCGTGGGCTATATCTGGGCCTTCAAGAAGGGCGCCCTGGAATGGGTC
The DNA here is from genome assembly GCA_964554945.1 of uncultured Solibacteraceae bacterium. Classification (GTDB taxonomy): domain Bacteria; phylum Acidobacteriota; class Terriglobia; order Bryobacterales; family Bryobacteraceae; genus PSRJ01. Next base: position 320 of record CAZKQQ010000053.1, read on the forward strand.
TGAGACCCATGCGCTCGTAATACCATAAAGTTACAACTCGTGAAACCTTCTACTCCCTGGCCTCAGGTCTATTTGTGCATCTCGCTGACCACGATGGCCGCCCTACTGCTTGAATTGTCTCTGACCCGCATCTTCTCGGTGGTCTTCTACTACCATTTCGCGTTCCTGGCAATCTCCATCGCGCTGTTCGGCCTCGGCGTCGGGGGCGTGTTTTCGTATGTGGTCGCTGGATGGAAGGCGCCGCTGTTCATCCGGCTGGGCCGCCTGAGCGGCATTGCCAGCGTGCTGGTGGTCGGGGCTCTGGCGGTAATTCTCACCGAGACCAAGGATCCGACCGGTTGGGATCTCGCTCTAGTCTACTTCGCTGCTGCCCTGCCCTTTTTCCTTGCCGGCACCATTGTATCGCTGGCGATCTCGAAGACCATCGAGCGTGTGCATCGTGTCTACTTCTTCGATCTGCTCGGAGCCGCGGGCGGATGCCTGTTACTGCTCCCCCTGCTCAACTTGCCGCAGGGTGGATTAAGCACGGTTCTCGCGGCCGCCATCCTGTTTGCCGCCGCCGCAGCCATCTGGCACAGCATGGATGGCTCGGTGACCGGGCGCGCCGGCAGTGTGGCCCTGGCCCTGGTCCTGGTCGCTTTTCTGACGTTCAACACCAGGTACCACTTCCTGGCGATCCGCTACGCCAAGAACCAGAAGATTGAGCACGAGTCCTTCGAGAAGTGGAACAGCTTCTCGCGCATCGCCATTGCGCCCGAGAAGGGTTCCGGCACTCCTACCATCTTTATTGACGCGGACGCATCCACCGCAATTGCCAAATTCGATTTTGATCACCTCACTGTGCACGAGCGTCATGACCTTCTGGAACAGGGCCCGTCCCTTCCCTACGCCCTGCGGCCCGGCGCGCGCACAATGATCATCGGCCCGGGCGGCGGCTGGGACGTCGCCCGCGCGTTGGCATCCGGCAGCCACGATATCACCGGCGTCGAAATCAACCCGATCATCGCGAACACGATCATGCGTGAGCGGTTCCCGAGTCTGAGCCGCGGTCTATACCTCCGTCCGGACGTCCATATCTTCATTGAGGACGGGCGCAGTTTCGTCCGCCGTAGCGCCGATAAATTCCAGGTGATTCAGGCCACGCTGGTCGATACGTGGGCTTCCACGGCGGCCGGCGCGTTTGCGCTCTCGGAAAACAATCTCTACACCACCGACGCTTTTCGCGACTACCTCAACCATCTGACCAATGACGGCGTAATTGCTTTCACCCGCTGGGGCTTCGATCCTCCGCGAGAATCGCTGCGTCTCATTTCTCTGGCTATCGAAGCGCTCTCCCAGATCGGCGAGCCCGATGCCTGGAAACACGTGATTGTCGGGCGCGAGGGCTCCGTCGAAGGCTGGGGGGCCCGCGACACCGTTTTGATTTCGCGGAAGCCGTTCCGCGCCGATGATCTGGACCGCGCCGGCGCGATGATGGCGGCGGCTGGCATGCAAGCTGTCTATATCCCCGGGCTGGACGTGCGCAATCCGTTTCGCGATCTGCTGCGCAGCTCCGACCCGAACCAGTACGAGAGCGCCTATACCTTCGACATCACTCCCGTTAGCGACAACCGCCCGTTTTTTTTCTATACGGTGCAGCCGCGCGATCTCTGGAATTTCGTGAAGTTCGCCTCCGATAAAACCGCGGACTACAAGGTCAACAAAGCCGTCCCGCTGTTGTTCGCGCTGATGGGAGTGAGTCTGGTGGCAACGCTCGTAATCATGCTGCTGCCTCCGGTTGTATTGGGCGCGCGCTTGCCGCGCCAACCCGGCGTGCTGGGCTTCTTGCTGTATTTCCTCTTCATCGGATGCGGTTACATTCTGATCGAAGTCGGGCTCATTCAGAAGTTCGTGCTGTTCCTCGGACACCCCACTTACGCGCTCACGGTGGTGATCTTCTCGATGTTGGTGTCGAGCGGTTGCGGCAGCTATTGGAGCCGCGGCGCGATGTCGCGTGAGCGGAGGCTGATTAAGGTCTTAGGGTGCGTTGCACTATTGGCCGCGCTGATGGCGTCGTTGCTTTCCGGTTTGCTCACCGCGTTGGTCTGGCTGCCGCTTGCCCTCAAGGCGGTGATCACTGTCCTGCTGATTGCGCCGCTCGGTTTCCTCATGGGGATTCCATTCCCGTCGGGCCTGGAGCGTCTCGAAAGCTGGCACCCCGCTTCCGTCCGGTGGGCTTGGTCTCTGAACGCCGCCGCCAGCGTACTAGGTTCTGTGGGCGCGCTGGTCTGCGGCATCTATCTCGGCCTGGTTCAGACCGTGATCATCGGCGGACTTTTCTACGTGGCCGCGCTCGCCGTAGTCGACCGCGTTCGGATTCCCGCCGAATCCGTCCCCGAATCCGGCGTCAACCGCGTCGTGCTCGCGCAGTAGGATACTTTCAGCGCGCCCCTTTTCCCCACTCCAGGTGCACTCGCAGCGATCCAATCCACACGGGCCCGCGGTCCCGGTTATATGCCGGGTTGTTAACGTGCTGCAGGTCTATTGTCGCAAACACGCCTTCGAAGAGACGGGCGGAGTAATAGCTCTCGAAAATGTACTCGGGGCCGTAGTTCAGGGCTCCGTCTCCGAGCATAAAATCAAAGCCGCCGCGGGCCAGGTAGAGCGCGTGAACGCCCGCTAGACCCGTCACTGTCAACGCGCCTGCGACCGTATCCGACGGACGCCTCCAACGACCGCCTTTAATCGAGATTCCGCCAGTGGCCAGCCGATCGATCACGGCGAACGCGAAGCTCTGCGTTTTGCCGTCGTTCCAGCCCAGCCGCGCGAAAACACCGATATCTTTGCGGATTCCCTGTTCCACATTGAGCCCGAATCCGTACTTCAGTGTTCCCGGGCGGCTGGTCGCAGTGATGTCGGGCTTGCTCCCGGTCGTCGCAGCGAGCTGAATGGCTTCGGCGTACGTTCCCGCGCGGGAGTGATTGATATAACTCAGCGCGCGAATCGCGCCCTCGTGGCCGCCCGGCGCAAATCGAACCGCGCCCTCGAACACATCGCCCCGGTCGCGGAACACTCTCCGGTCAAAGCGAGGCCCGTTCGCCGTGCGGGGCTCCGCCCCGCTGCCATACCGCAGTGACCATCGCCGCATGTGCAGCTCGTGCACCCATCCCCATGTGTAGCCGCGCGTGTCAGCCGGGTAATCCCATGCGCCGTTGTACATGGTTGCCCAGCCCATAAACTGCGTCCGCGGGTCGTGGGTGTAGCGGTTATTGTCAAAAAAGTCGGTCAGTGTAAATCGTCCGGCGGTCACGGAATATCGCTTCAACGGCCGGCTTCCGGCGAGCTGGTTTGCATCGCTTGACACCATTTCGCGTTTATCCCCAAAGCCAAAATCCTGAGTCACGTATGCCCGCGCGAGATATGGTTTGGGCGTGGCGGTGCTCACGCGCGGCATCTCCCCATTGGGAAAGTCGGCAATCCCGTTGGTTCCGCTGAAGGCACGTCCGCCTGCTATTTCCGGATTGAAGTAAAACTGGGTGTTCGACGCTAACCGCAATCCCAAAAACCAAGTGGAGGTGATCGACGCTTCCGCCTCCGGATGAGCCGCCAGACTAAACGGCGATTCGTATGGGGAATGAATCCGATCGTGGTACTGCCCGATCGAGGTCGCCTGAAAATACAGATTCCACTTTTCGGGTGGATCGGCGTCCTGCGCGACGACGGGAACCGCGCACGCAAGCGCGAACAGCAGTCGGGCGGCATGACGCGCGCAGCGTCCCTTTTTTCCGGGGGAATGAATAGAATTGATCGCCTTTCCTAAAGATGGCGTGGCGCCGTTAACAGTTTAACTACAATCCTGTGCGGGCACCCGTAAACGGTGGCCCAAAACCACCAGCGCGGTGCATTCTAGCCACCGATCATGCACTACAAGCCGATAAATATCAATAACTTACAGTTGGAACCGAAGATGCAGTCACTGGGGCGGAGAATGCACGAGGTAACCGCTATGAGATTTAAGTCTTCGCTCTGTTCCAGTGCTCATTACTTGCTTGCGGGTATGCTGCTGATCACGGTTGCCGCTTCTGCCCAAAACACCGGCTGGCGACGGCTCGATTCCTCGCCCGCGGCTTCCCCGGATCAGTCGGGCGATCCCACCACTCCGGTAGACCGGGACGATGCCGGTAATGGCCCTTCTGCTCAAGCGCCGGACGCCGGACTTCCAGCACGGCTGACAATTCAGCCCGGAACCTTCGTGACGGTGCGAATGAATCAACCTTTGTCCTCGGATCGGAACCACGAAGGAGATTTCTTCTCGGCGACCCTGGCTGAACCAGTAGTTGTCGATGGTATCGTCGTCGCCCAGCGTGGGCAGACTGTCGCCGGGCGGGTGTCGCTGGTGGACAAGGGTGGCCGCGTGAAGGGCGTCTCTCAACTTGGAATTGAACTGACGTCATTGACCGCGGTGGACGGCCAGCAGGTCGGTCTGCAGACTCAGCTCATCAATCGGGATGGCCGTTCGAACGTAGGCCGGGATGTTGCTACCGTTGGCACGACCACGGCAATCGGCGCTGCCGTTGGCGCCGCGGCCGACTGGGGTCGTGGAGCCGCTATAGGCGCCGGTGCCGGCGCTGCTGCCGGGCTCGCTGGCGTCCTGCTGAGCCGTGGCGCCCCGGCGGTAGTGTATCCCGAATCGCTGCTGACATTCCGTGTGACCGCGCCGGCGGCTATCGCAACCGATCGTGCGCCGCAGGCGTTCCGTTACGTGGACGCTAATGACTATCAGCAACCCCCGCCCTTACAGTCCCGCGTGCAGGGGCCGCCTCCTCCCGGACCGGCGCCCTACTATGCGCCCTATCCATACCCCTCTCCGTATCCCTATTATGCGTACGGATATCCTTCTTACCCCTATTACTACGGCCCAAGCTTCGGCGTTGTGATCGGACCCCGGTTCGGCTACGGCTATCGCGGCGGATACTACCGCGGCGGTTATTATCGCGGCTGGCGTCGCTAAGGCATCCTACCCTATTCCCTCGAACATTGCGCCCCCGCTACGGCGGGGGCTTTTTTTTGCGTGCCGGCGGGGAAAACGCACCGTTCATGATACGATTAATCCCAAGTAGGTGACCTTCGTGAAATTTGTCGCTACGCTTGTCACAGTCCGGTAGCTGCAGAGCCGTTGCCGCATAGCCGGCGCCGCGCTCCGCTGATACCCGGATTCTCTCTTTTGAGCCGGATTCCATCCGGTTAGCCCCTTACAAACTGGAAAGGCTTTCTTATGCAGTCAACAGTACAACAGTCGTCTTCTCGGCGCGTGCGGCAATTTTTTCGGGAGGCTCTCGGAGGCACGCAGCAGGACTTCACGCAAGGCAGCCTCACGCGCGGCATAGCCCTGCTCGCGGTGCCCACCGTGCTTGAAATGATTATGGAGTCCACGTTCGGAATCGTGGACGCCTTCTGGGTAGCCAAACTCGGCGCCGATGCGATTGCCGCCGTCGGCCTGACCGAATCCCTCGTCATCCTGATCTTCAGCATCGCGCTTGGCCTTAGCATGGCCGCTACCGCGACTGTGGCGCGCCGCATCGGCGAGAAGGACCCGGAAGGCGCCGCCGTTGCCGCTGTGCAGGCGATCGGCTGCGGCCTTCTGGCGTCCGCTATTACCGGCGTCGCTGGGGCCCTGCTGGCTCCGCGCCTCCTTGCCTGGATGCATGGCACTCCGGGCGTCATCCGCGCCGGTTCGGGCTATACAGCGCTAGTGCTCGGCGGCAACGCAAGCATCATGCTGTTGTTTCTAATTAACGGCGTGTTTCGCGGAGCCGGCGACGCCGCCATCGCCATGCGGGTTCTTTGGCTGGCGAATCTCATTAATCTGGTACTCGATCCCTGCTTCATTTACGGATGGGCGGGCTTCCCCCGCCTCGGCGTGACCGGGGCGGCCGTAGCCACCACCACCGGACGGAGCATTGGCGTTCTCTATCAAGTATGGGTGCTTTTCCGCGGCAGCAGCCGCGTCTCGCTCCTTCGGCGCCATTTGCGCGTCGATTGGCCGGTGCTCGCGCGTCTTCTACGCGTCGGGGGCGTCGCCATGATTCAGTACTTCATCGCCACCGCCAGTTGGGTCAGCCTGGTCCGCATCAACGCGCTCTTCGGAAGCCCGTCGGCCGCGGGTTACACGCTCGCCATGCGTGTCATCCTGTTTGCGATTCTCCCCTCGTGGGGAATTAGTAGCGCCGCCGCCACCCTGGTCGGCCAGAATCTCGGAGCCGGGCGGCCCGACCGCTCCGAACGTGCGGTATGGCTGGCCGGCACCTACAACATGGGTTTCCTGACACTGCTCGGCATTCTGCTGTTCTTCCGGGCCAGTTGGATTGTCGGATGGTTCACCGCGGACCCCGAGGTCACCGCCATTGCCGCCACCTGCCTGAGATTCGTGAGCCTCGGCTACCCGTTTTATGCATGGGGAATGATCATGGAACAGGCATTTAACGGCGCAGGGGACACCGCCACCCCCACCTGGATCAACCTGTTCTGCTACTGGATTTTTCAGATTCCGCTGGCTTGGTGGTTGGCCGAGCCGCACGGGCTGGGCCCGCGCGGCGTCTACCTCGCCATCTGTATCGCCGAATCCGCGCTCGCCGTGGTCGGCGTTACGTTATTTCGGCGGGGCCGTTGGAAGCGGATCAGGATCTAGCGGTAACGCGGACTCGCCGCTGTAGCCGCCACAGAGTGCTGCCCGCGGCGGTCGCAATTGGTATCGCTTCACGGCCAAGTTCGGAGACTAACGCCCGCGGTGCTTTGTAGGTCCAGACGTAATCATAGCCGCGCCAGACCTCCCCGTGCCCAGGCGTCCAGTCTACATATGCGAGGCCCCCTATCCGCACCAAAGGCTGTTGGCTGGGCTCCGCGGTCACTGTCGGTACGTAAGCATCCCGTGTCAACACGGCATAGCAAACCACATGGCGTAAGGCCCAATCCCGTTTGGCGGTATCGAAATCCTCGGCCGCAGATGTTACCGGATACAAGCGGGCTCCTCGGGGAACATTGTCAAAAAGGCGCACCATTTGCGCCGTTCGCTCCCCCAACTCTTCCCAGACCGACCATATAACGGCGACCCGAACGATCCACAGTGTGAGGAGGCAAACCAGGCCCACGGCCGCGAATCGAGAACGAATTCGGGGGCGGAACGCAGCTACCAACAGTACACTGGCCGGCCAAACGAATCGCAAGTCGACCGCGTTCGACGTGAACAAGTCTTTCGGTGACAGGATAAAACAGAGAAGCAGCGCTAAGCCGGCCACTAAGGTGGGGGTGTGAACGGCGACTCCCGAAGACGCGCGCACCCACAATGCCAGGCAGACCAACGCAGTCGTGAGCAGCGCAACGTCGAATGGCAGGCTGTACGTCCGAATCACCAGGGGAAGATCCTGGACCTTCCCCAGCACCGTGTTCCAGCCCACGGTGCCGATACGCCCTGGCCCCCTCATAAAAAACAGGAACAGAATAACCGGTACAACAAAGGCAATCGCCGGGAGCACCATCGATGCCGCCGCCGGACGGCCCCTTCTGTATTCCCAGCAGCAGACGGCAAACACAGAAATGCCGAGCATCACGATCGAGGACAGGTGCGCCAAGTAGCAGCACAAAGCAAGCAGGGCGAATCCGATCACTCGCCTGGCATTCCAGCCGCTGTTCCATCGCAGCCAGCAGGCAAATGTGAGCAGGTAAATCGCTACCCCGGCGATGTAATTCATGAACCCGGTGGCCACGGCCGTGTTGTAGAAGAAGCACAGTAAGAGCATCGCGACCCACGGGGTCCGGCCGTCGGCCGCGCTACACAGCAGGTAACATCCGGCGGCATAAATCATGAGCACCAGGAGCAGAAATGCCTTACCGGCGGGGAGGATCCCGATGATCCGGGCCAGTGGCGGCACAACCAGATCGATTGCCAGATTGGCGATTGGTTCCCGCTGAATCCGGTATGTATTCCGAAACTGTTCCACCTGGGTGTAGCGGGAGAGAATATCCGCGCGGCTCAAATTGTTTGGGTAATCCACAAGCGGCGGATAGCTCGGCAACAAAATCGGAAGCGTCAGCAGGGCCGTGAGGGCGAGATATAGGAGAGGAAACCATCGATTCAGGCGACCGTTCATGGTTCGGTCTGGCGCATCGACCACGTTTGCGGTGGGCACAGTATCAACTTTTGTAACATGCTCACCGGATCGCCGTGCTTGCCAGCTATCATAAAAGAGATTATGAGGCTGCTCTGGTGTGTCGCCCTCGCGGCTGCCACTCTGTCCGCTCAAACATTCGCCGGTTCGCAGGGTCTCGATGCCGCCATCAATCTCGCCATCGAGCAAGGCCGCCTTCCGGGCGCCGTCCTGATCGTCGGGCACGAGGGAAAGGTTGTCTATCGCAAAGCCTACGGCAAGCGCGCTCTGGTGCCCACGCCGGAAGCGATGACCCCCGATACGGTATTCGATATCGCCTCGCTCACCAAGGTGGTGGCCACGACGTCCTCCCTCATGAAGCTGTTCGAGCAAGGCAAATTCCGGCTTAACGACAAAATTACTGAGTACATTCCCGAGTTTCAGGACGGCCGCAGCGACATCACTATCCGCAATCTCCTCACGCATTTTTCCGGCTTGGCGCCGGATGTTCCGCTCGACAAGCCCTGGACCGGCTATCAAACCGGCATCCGCCTGGCCGCCACTACCAAACCGCAAGGCCCGCCGCTCGCGCGCTTCGTTTATAGCGATATTAATTTCATCCTCCTGGGCGAACTGGTCCACCGCCTGAGCGGCCAGATGCTTTCCGACTACGCACGCCAAAATATCTTCGTCCCGCTCGACATGAAGGAAACCCAGTTTCTCCCGCCGGCCGCTCTGGTACCGCGAATCGCGCCCACTGAGCGGCTGAACGGCGGCGCCCCGCTCCGCGGCGTGGTGCACGACCCGACCGCGCGCAACATGGGCGGAGTCGCCGGCCATGCGGGCGTGTTCTCCACAGCCGATGACCTCGCACGCTTCGCCCAGATGATGCTCAACGGCGGCGAACTGGATGGCGTCCGCGTGGTGAGCCCTCTCACAATCAAGAAATTCACCGAGCCGCAAACCCCCGTCGACCAGCCGATCCTGCGCGGTCTTGGTTGGGATATCGATTCGCCCTTCTCCGGAAATCGCGGCGAATTGTTTCCCATCGGCTCCTACGGCCATACCGGCTTCACCGGCACTTCGATGTGGATCGATCCCTCCACGCGATCCTACGTGATCCTGCTGGCCAACAGCTTGCATCCCACCGGGCGGCCCGCCATCACGCCGTTACGCTCCAAAGTAGCCACCATTGCCGCCGCCGCTCTCGGAGTAACCGCGCAGAATGTGACCGTCACCGGTTACAACGAAATTGGCGCCCATCGCGAACTGGCGCGCACAGCCGACACGCGCACAGGCCTCGATGTGCTCGAAGAGGAAAAATTTCAGCCACTGCGGGGCAAGCGCATCGGGCTCATCACTAACCAGACCGGCCTCGATCGCCTGGGCCGCCGCAATTTGGATCTCATGCGTCAGGCCGGGGTTCAAGTCGCCGCCTTGTTCGCGCCCGAGCACGGCGCGCTCGGCACCGAAGACCGCGAGGGGCTCGGCGACACGGTCGACCGCGCCACCGGCATCAAAGTGTTCAGCCTGTACACCGGCGCCAACCGTCCCACCGCCCAAATGCTGCGCGGCTTGGACGCCGTGGTCTTCGACATTCAAGACATCGGCGTGCGGTTCTACACCTACGAAACCACTATGGCCTATGCGCTGGAGGAATGCGCCAAAGTCCACGTGCCCTTCTATGTTCTCGACCGGCCCAACCCGATCACGGGTACACGCGTGGAAGGCCCCCTGCTTGACCCTTCCAATGAATCCTTCACGGGATATTTTTCGGGCTTGCCGGTTCGCCACGGCATGACAATCGGTGAGTTGGCGAAGCTCTTTAATGCCGAAAACAAGATCGGCGCCGATCTCACGGTTATACCCATGCGGGACTGGCATCGCGGCGATTGGTTCGATGCCACCGGCCAGGGCTGGGTCAACCCGTCGCCGAACATGCGCAGCCTCAATGCCGCAATGCTGTACCCGGGTCTGGCAATGCTGGAATACTCTAAGCCCTATTCCGTCGGCCGCGGCACCGACGGCCCATTTGAGCAGATCGCCGCACCGTTCATCGTCGGCCGCGAACTTGCTTCGTTTCTGAACCTGCGCGAGATCCCCGGTGTTCGTGTCTATCCCACTACCGTCGGCACTGAAGAAGGAATTCGCTTTGTCGTCACCAACCGCGAGATCTTCGACTCCACACGGCTGGGCCTGGAAGTCGCTGGCGCTCTCCACGCCCTCTATCCCGGAAAGATCGACTTTACTCTCAATCGCAAACTGATTGGCAGCGACGACGTAATCCGCCGCCTCACTGCCGGTGAAGACCCGCGCGCCATCCAGCAGTCCTACCAGGATCAGCTAAGCGACTTCCTCAAGAAACGCGAATCCTACCTCCTCTACCGCTAATTCAGCCCCTTCGTTTACGGCACGTTTACGGCCCGAGGCGGCTCACCCAGCCCTTCATGATAGTCTGTGAAAACACCTATGGCAAAACTCCGCCTGACCATGGCCTGCTGGAATTACGACCGCACGCGCGCCCTGCTGGAAGAGCGGATCCCTGTCGACGGCATCGAGCTCAATTATCTGAATCTGCCGGTCGAAGAGACGTTCTTCCGGATGCTGCGGCAGCGCGAGTTTGATGTCGCGGAGATGTCGCTTTCTTCGTATACTCTCTCGCTGTTTCGCGAGAACCCGCCGTTCATTGCCCTCCCCGTTTTCCCATCCCGCTTTTTCCGCCATTCATGCATCTACATCCATGCGGGCAGCGGGATTCGCGAGCCCAAGGACCTCGCCGGCAAACGAATCGGAAACCCCGAGTATCAGATGACTGCTCCAGTCTGGATTCGTGGAATTCTCAGCGATGAATACGGCGTTCCCGTAACCGGCGCCACATATTTAAGCGGGGGCGAAGAGGAACCCGGACGGCCCGAAAAACTGGCGCTGTCACTCCCGCCGCATTTTCGCCTGGAACCGATTCCTGCAACCAAAACGCTTTCCCAGATGATCGATTCCGGCGAGATCGATGCGCTGTACACGGCCCGCGCGCCCTCCACATTCACGCGCGGCTCCGGGCAAGTCCGGCGTTTGTTTCCGGATTACGCGGCGGTGGAGCGGGCTTACTACCTCAAGACCAAGATCTTCCCCATCATGCACACCGTTGTAATCCGGCGCGAAGTCTACGAACAGAACCGCTGGGTGGCGCAATCGCTGTACAAGGCGCTCGCCGCCGCGCAGAAAGAGGTCTACGAGGATCTGCACGAAACTGCCGCGCTGAAGTTCATGCTTCCGTGGCTGCTGCCGCACGTGGAGGAAACCGAAAAGCTGATGGGCCGCAATTTCTGGCCTTACGGGCTGCAGGACAACGAACACACGCTCAGCACGTTCCTGCGTTATTCCTTCGAGCAAGGCCTCTCTAAGCGCCAGTTAGCGCCCAAGGAACTATTCGCTCCCGAGTCGCTGGAATCGTTCAAAATCTGATGACGCCGCAACGGTGGTGGGTGCTCGAACGCGGCGACATCGATACCACCATCGCGCACCTCGGCTTCAACCTGGCCCAGACCGTAATCCCGGTGTTCCTCCTGATTCCTGTTGGGGTTCCGGCGGCATTCAGCGTGGCGCATTTACTGCCCGGTTACGCTTTAGGCTTCCTGGTGGGCTCGCTCGGGATGGTGCGGTTGGCGATCAACCTCGCGCGGCGCGAGGGCCGCCTCGACGTCACCGCGCACGTCTATGGCAACAACGTGCCCGCGATTATTTCCTACACGCTCTCGATCATGCTGCCGGTATATCTGTAGAGTCACAGCGCCGGCCTCGCCTGGGCCGTCGGGGCCGCGGCGGTGGCCTGGACTGGCTTGATCAAGCTGGCCGCCTCTCCGTTCGCCAGAACCTTCCGCCGTTTCATTCCCTCGGCGGCCGCCATGACTGTTTTCGGCGCTGCCATGTACAGCTATCTGGCATTGGTCTTACTGCAGCGCATCTTCGACCATCCCCTGGTCGGACTGGTGGCGCTGGCAATCGTAATGACCAGCGTCCTGGGCAATATTCCAATCACACGATGGCGGATCCCGCCGTTCATCGTGGCCTGGATCGTGCCGCTTCTCGTCGGCATCGCCGCCGGATACGTGCGCCCGGCCTGGCAGGGAATCTCGCCTGCGCTGCCCTACGCGATCACGAGCGAACCTCTGCGCGCGATGGCCTTAGCCGTGCCGTACCTCTCGGTAATCGCCCCGATGGCGATTTACCACGTCTTGCAGGACATCGCCTCCGTAGCCGGAGCCAGCGCCGCCGGAGATGATTACGATGTGCGCGCGGTCGTCGCGGTCGATGGCCTCGGCACGCTGGTATGTGGTCTCGCGGGCAGCGTGATCGCACCCGTGGTCTACGCGATGCTGCCGCCGTACAAGGCAATGGGCGCGCGCATCGGGTTTTCCTTCTGGACGCCCGTTCTTTACATGACAGTCGCCGTAAGCGGCCTCACAACTTTCATCGCCGGGCTCTTCCCTTGGCCCATTCTGGCCGCGATGATTGCGTACGTATCCATCGGCGTCGGCATGGCTACGCTGCGCCGCATCGAGCCAAAATATCTGAGCGTAGTCCTATTGGGCTTCGTGTTGCCGGCCGGAGCCGTGGTCGCGGCGGCCGTGAACTCCGCGTTACCGGCGCTCCAGCTTTCGGGCGCCAACGCCGCCGTCCAGGCCGCCTTGAACCGTTCCATCTATTGGTCATCGATCCAGGGCCTCGGCAACGGCTTTCTGTTCCTCGTGCTGGTAGTCGCCGCCGTCGTTACCGAGATCATCGATCGCCGCTTCGGTCGCGCCGCCGGCTGGTGTCTGCTGGCTGCCGCTTTTTCCTGGTTCGGTCTGATGCATTCGGCCCTGATGCGCTGGGCCGCGCAACCGGCTTACGCCGCCGGCTGGCTCGCCGCCGCCGCCATTGTGTACTCCGCCCGCTGGTGGCGCGGCGACGCCTGAGTAGCCATTCAGGAGTGGCTTCGCGCCCGTAAGAAGATTGCTACGCGGCGCGCTATCGCTGCATACGCCGCAAGGGTCGCGGGAACCGATTTCGATCTGGATCAAGGCTACGGGCCGCCCTGGATCTGGACTGAACGGACTCGCCCAATTCACCTTGTTAGAATACGTCCATGGCGGATAATCCCCAGGACGCCAAGCCCGCTGCGTCATTCGAATCTTGCCTTGATGAACTCGAGCAAGTGGTCAAGCAGCTCGAGGCAGGCGACCTTCCTTTGGAAAAGTCTCTGGAGCTCTTCGAGCGCGGCGTGGGCCTCAGCGACGCCTGCCGCAAACAGCTCGAAGAAGCCGAGACGCGCGTCGAGATCCTGATCCGCAAAGAAGGCAGGATCCAGCCGGAGCCATTCCGCCCGGACAATTCCAACAAATGATCAACCTGCGCCAATATCAACAATCGGTGGACGCCGAACTCGATCGATTGGTGCCGCGCGAAACCACGCCGCCCGAAACCATTCATCGCGCTATGCGGTACAGCCTTTTCGCTGGCGGCAAACGCATACGCCCCATCCTTTGCCTCGAAGCCGCGCACGCAGTCGGCAACGCGCCCGAATGCACGGTCGCGGCGGCCTGCTCGCTGGAGTTGATCCACACCTATTCGCTGATTCATGATGACCTGCCCGCGCTCGATAACGACGATTACCGGCGCGGCAAGCTCACCAGTCACAAAGTCTTCGGCGAAGCCATGGCGATTCTCACGGGAGACGCTCTGCTCACTTTGGCTTTTCAGGTGTTGGGCGAGCTCGATCTCGCTGCGGACCGCCAGACACGGCTCGTCGCCGAGCTCGCCACCGCCGCCGGCACCGTGGGCGGCATGATCGGCGGCCAGGTTGCCGACCTGGAAGGAGAAGGCAAGCCGCCGGAAGCTTCTCTGCTCGAAACCATTCATCGTGCCAAGACCGGCGCCTTGCTGCGCGCGAGTTTGAGGCTCGGCGCCATTTGCGCGGGGGCCGGCGCCGCGCAGTACGATGCGCTCTCGTGTTACGGCGAGCACATCGGCCTCGCATTCCAGATTGTCGACGACATCCTCGACGTCGAAGCGTCTTCCGCCACCCTGGGAAAAACCGCCGGCAAAGATGCGCAGCAGCACAAGGTTACCTTTCCCGCCGTTTATGGTTTAGAAGCGTCGCGCCGCATGGCAGAGGAAGAATGCGCCCGTGCTCATCGGGTTTTGCAGCCGTTCGGCGCGCGCGCCGCCGGCCTCGATGAACTGGCCGATCTCATCGTTCGACGCAAATCATGAAAACGCGGCTCGACCGCCTGCTGGTGGACCGCGGCTTGGCGGAGTCCCGTGAGAAGGCGCAAGCGTTGATCATGGCCGGTGAGGTTCTTCTCAATGGCCAGAAAGCCGCCAAGCCCGGTCAGTCCGTCGCGGAGGATGCCGTCGTGGAAGTACTGGCGCGCCCGCCCTATGTCGGCCGCGGCGGTTTCAAGCTGGCCGCGGCGCTCCGCCAGTTCGCCATCGACGTCTCCGGCCAGGTCTGCCTTGATATCGGCTCGTCCACAGGCGGCTTCACCGACGCGCTCCTGCAGGCGGGCGCCGCCCGCGTGCACGCCGTCGATGTCGGGGCCGGGCAGCTCGCCTGGCCGCTTCGCACCAATCCGCGCGTTGTCCTGCACGAAGGCCTCAATGCGCGCGAGCTGAAACAGGGCGACATTGGCGAACTGGCTGCCCTGATCACCTGCGACGTCAGTTTCATTTCAGTCACGTTGATCCTTCCCGCCGCGGTGCCTCTCCTCCAACCCGCCGGCCGAATGGTTATACTGATCAAGCCGCAATTCGAGGTCGGTAAGGGACAAGTGGGTAAAGGCGGGATTGTTCGCGAGCCCGCGCTGCACCAGGCTGCGTGCGAACGCGTCGAGAGCGCTGCGCGCCATTTTGGATTTAAAACCAGCATCATGGATAGTCCCATTCTCGGAGCCGAAGGGAACAAAGAGTTCCTCCTCTATGCCCACCATTAAAACCATCGGCATTATTTCTAAACCGGGCGCTCGCGCAGCCGTTAACCTGGTGCCGGAACTGATCTCCTGGCTGCGGCAGCGCGGCATCGAAGTCCGGTGCGATGCCGAGACAGCCGCTTACGACACCCGTCTTTCCGGTCTGCCCCGCGAAGCGGTTCCTGAAGGCAGCGACCTGATCATCGTCTTGGGCGGCGACGGCACTCTTCTCAGCGCGGCTCGGGCCATTGGACAACGGGAAACTCCCTTGTTCCCCGTCAATCTGGGTGGGCTCGGTTTTCTCACCGCCATCACTATCGACGAACTCTTTGTCGAGCTCGAACGCGCCTTTCGCGGCGAGCACCGTATAGCCAAACGAAAGCTGCTGAACACGGAGCTCGTCCGCGACGGAATAGCTGTCGCGTCCTACGACGCGCTGAACGACGCCGTCCTGTCGAAGGCCTCCATTGCGCGCATGATCGATCTGCAGTCCTATGTGGACGAACAGTTCGTCGCTAACTACAAAGCTGACGGTCTGATCGTCTGCACTCCGACGGGCTCAACCGCGTATTCCCTGGCAGCCGGCGGACCCATTATTTTCCCTTCCGTTCCCGCGATTTGCATGACTCCCATCTGCCCGCACATGCTCACTAACCGGCCGGTGCTCGTCCCCGAGACCAGCGTGATTCGGATCATCTCCGGCGGCCCTGATGAAAGCGTCTACCTCACAATCGACGGCCAAACCGGGAATCCCGTCCGTGAAGGTGACACCATCGTGTGCCGCAGCTCGCGATTCTCGTTACACCTGGTCCGCCCGCCCAGGATGATGTTCTTCGACGTCCTCCGCCAAAAGCTCAAATGGGGAGAGCGGTGAAACGCCCATCGCTCACGGCCTGGACTTTTCTCGGCTTGATCGCAGGCATTTTGATAGGTATCCTGGCGCCGGGATTTGCCAAACAGCTCGGACCCGTTTCTAACGTTTTCCTTCGCCTCATTCGCACTATCATCGCCCCGCTGATCTTCGGCACTCTGGTCGCGGGCATCGCGGGCTCAGGCGACCTGAAACGCATGGGTCGCGTGGCCTTGAAGGCGGTCGTCTACTTCGAGGTGGTCACCACCATTGCTCTCTTCTTGGGCCTTGGCGCTGTGAACCTGACCCGGCCGGGCGACGGAGTGCCGGTCGCCCGCACAACACCGGCACCCGCGGTGCCGGTTCAAAACACAACCACCGCCGGCAGCGTGCTCGAACACATCTTCCCGTCCAGCATCATTGACGCCATGGCGCGGAACGATGTGCTGCAAATCGTGGTTTTCTCCTTTCTGTTTGGAGCGGCCTGCGCGGCGATCGGCTCCAAGGCAGCGCCAGTTGTTTCTTTTGCCTCCGCCTTGGCCGAGGTGATGTTCCGGTATACGAAATACGTCATGTATCTGGCCCCGCTCGGAGTGGGTGCGGCAATCGCCGTAACGGTAGGCTCCGAAGGCGCAGGCGTCCTGCTCGGCTTGGGGAAGCTGGTGCTCACCATGTACGTCACCATGGTTCTATTTGTAGTGCTGGTGTTGGGCGCCGTGATCGCGCTCTTTCGCATTCCCCTCGGCAGGTTTTATCGTGCGGTCCGCGAACCCTTTCTCATCGCCTTCTCTACCTCGAGCAGCGAAGCCGCTCTGCCGCTCGCTCTCGAGAACATGGAACGCTTCGGCGTGCCAAAACATATCGTAGGTTTTGTGCTCCCCACCGGCTACAGCTTCAATATGGATGGCTCCACGTTGTACATGTCGGTAGCCTGTCTGTTTGTTGCCCAGGCATCCGGTGTGCCTCTTTCGCTTGGCGATCAGTTATTCATGATGCTGACCCTGATGCTTACAACAAAAGGCGTGGCTGGTGTGCCCCGCGCCGCATTCGTAATTCTTTCCGGTGCCCTCACCACGTTTCACCTGCCGCTGGAAGGAGTAGCCATTCTGCTGGGCGTTGATGCCATCCTGGATATGGGGCGCACCAGCATCAACGTGCTTGGAAATTGCCTCGCCAGCGCCGTAGTCGCGCGCTGGGAAGGCGCCAAACTTGAAACGGTACCGTTTTAGCGTTTGACTTTCGACTTTTCGAGATTCGCGTTCTGCGCCACGCGGCTGTGTTTTCGCCCGTACGTGAAGTACACCACCAGCCCGATAATCAGCCACCCGAACAACCGGGCCCAGTTGATCCAGCCCAGTTTGTACATCATGTACCCATTCGTCGCGATTCCCAGAATCGGGATAACCGGCACCCACGGCGTTCGGAACGGCCGCGGCTGCTCCGGATTGGTGCGGCGGAGGATAAGCACTGCAATGGATACGATGACAAATGCCAGAAGCGTCCCGATGTTGACCATTCTTCCGATATCGTCAATGGGCGTGATGCTTCCCACAATCGCCGCCAGCAAGCCCACCAGAATCGTGTTCTTCCACGGGGTCCGCCATTTGGAGTGAACGGCGGCAAAAAACTTTCTCGGGAGAAGGCCATCGTTGGCCATGGAATACAGCACCCGGGTCTGCCCCAGCAGCATCACCAGCATCACGCTGGTCAACCCCGCCAGAGCGCCGAGGGTAATGATATGGGATGCGCCGACCAATCCTCGGTCCAGGAAAGCCCTGGAGATGGGCGCCTCGATATTGATGTCGCGCCAGGGCACCATGCCCGTCAGCACCGCTGCGACCGAAATGTAGAGAAATGTACAAATCAGCAGCGAGGCGATGATTCCAATCGGGAGGTCGCGCTGCGGATTGCGCGCTTCCTGCGCGGTTGTCGATACGGCATCGAAGCCGATATAGGCGAAAAAGATGTAGGCGGCTCCCGCCCCGATTCCGGAAAAGCCATAGGGCGCGAACGAAGACCAGCTCAGGCCCCAGTTGGAAGGGTTCACATACTGGAAGCCCAAAACAATTACGAACAGCACCACCGCCACTTTGATCACTACGATCGCGGAATTGAAGCGGGCGCTTTCTTGGATGCCGACAACCAGAATCCCCGTAATGACCAGCGCGATCAGGAACGCCGGCAAATTAAAACCGAATTCCATTCCGAACACGCGAGGCGCATCAAGAAGCGCATGAGCCCGCGACACCAGTTCGGCCGATTGAGCCGACAGGATCACGGCCACTTTGTCGAGAAACGCCTGGGTGCCCGGCACCAGCGCGGCGTCCGACGCCTGGGCCATCTGACGGGCAATCGTATTTTCAGCGATACGCAGTCCGGTCCAGTGGTCATATGCCAGCCAGAGCGGCACTTTTACATGAAGAACGTCCATCAGTTCGATAAAGTGATTGGACCAGCCGGAGGACACCGTGCTTGCACCCATCGCATATTCAAGCGTTAAGTCCCAGCCGATGATCCAGGCAAAGAGTTCGCCAAGCGTCGCGTAGGCATAGGTATAGGCGCTGCCGGCTAACGGAATCATAGCCGCGAATTCCGCATAGCAAAGCCCCGCAAACGCGCAACCGAGTCCCGAAAGTACAAACGAGAGCATGAGGCCGGGGCCCGCATAGTGGGCGCCCAGCCCCGATAAGACAAAAATGCCGGCGCCGATAATTGCGCCGACCCCCAGGGCGGTGAGTTGAAAGGGCCCCAGCGTACGGCGAAGGCTGTGTTCCCCCTGCTGGCCGGCCTCGTCCAGGATCATATTCAGGGGCTTACGAATTAGTATGCTGGCCATAAAAGCAACCGTGGCGAGTATAACATCCTGGCGTGAAATCCCGCACCAGAGCCTCATTTCGTTACAAAATCGGTCTCCGCACGTTAAATTAAGAACGAGGAGTCTCGCGTGCCTAAACTCATTTTGATCTCCTGCCTGGGCCTGTGCGGCGTTAGTCTGTTCGCCCAGCAGGCGAAGAAACCGATTGATTTCGATCTGAACGCGATCGATAAGAGCGCCGATCCATGCGTCGATTTTTATCAATACGCGTGCGGCACCTGGATCAAGAACAATCCCATTCCGGCAGACCAGTCGCGGTGGGGGCGGTTCAGCGAGCTGGAAGAGCGCAATCGCGACGTCCTCCACGACATCCTGGAAGACGCGGCTAAGACCACGGCCAAACGTGACGCGACCACTCAGAAAATCGGCGATTACTATGCGGCCTGCATGGATACAGCCGGTATCGACGCCAAAGGTTTGACTCCGCTGCAGCCCGAGTTTGATCGCCTTAAGAACCTGAAGGACAAATCGGAGCTGGCCGCCGAAATTGCTCATCTCCATCGCGGCGGCATGAGCGCGCTGTTCGAGTTCGGCTCCGGCCAGGACTTCAAGAATTCCAACGAGGTCATCGCTCAGACCGACCAAGGCGGCCTTGGCCTCCCCGACCGCGATTACTACCTGAAGACCGACGAGAAATCAGTCGAGCTGCGCAATCTGTATCTGGCGCATGTTCAGAAAATGTTCGAGCTCGCGGGAGACACTGCTGATCAAGCCAAAGCCAGTGCTCAGACTATAATGCGCCTGGAAACCGGCTTGGCAATGGGATCGCTCGACCGTGTGTCGCGCCGCGACCCGGAGAAGATCTATCACCGTATGAGCCGGCAGGATCTGGAAAAACTCGAGCCTGCGTTCCGCTGGAATCAGTATTTTACGGATTCCGGAGCCCCTGCCTTCCAGAGCATCAATGTTTCGTGGCCCGACTTCTTCAAAGCCGTGAACGGCGCCATCGAATCGGCCAGCCTGGATGACTGGAAAACCTATCTGCGCTGGCACATTCTCCATTCCGAGGTGCCGCTGCTGCCGACCGCCTTCGTTAACGAGAATTTCAATTTCTACGGCAAGGCGCTCACGGGCGCTACCGAACTGCGGCCCCGCTGGAAGCGTTGCGTCGATTTCACCGACAACCAGTTGGGTGAAGCGCTCGGCAAGAAGTTCGTTGAGCGCACGTTCGGCGGCGACGCCAAGCAGCGCACGTTGAAAATGGTGGATGCCATCGAGCGGGCCCTGGGCCAGGATATCGACCAGCTTACCTGGATGACCGCGGCCACCAAACAGCAGGCCTTGATCAAACTTAAAGCCGTGACCAACAAGATCGGATATCCAAGCAAATGGCGCGATTATTCGAGTGTCGATATCAAACGCGACGACCCGGTAGGAAACGGCATGCGCGCCGACCGCTTCGCGTTCCAGCGCGAACTCAACAAGATCGGCAAGCCGGTCGATCGGCAGGAGTGGGGCATGACGCCTCCCACCGTGAATGCCTACTACGATCCGCAGATGAACAACATTAACTTTCCCGCGGGCATCCTGCAGCCGCCGTTCTACGACAATGTTGCCGACAACGGGATCAATTTCGGCGGCATCGGCATGGTGATCGGCCACGAATTGACCCACGGTTTCGACGACCAGGGCCGCCAGTTCGATGCCAAGGGCGACCTCCGCGACTGGTGGACGCCGGCGGATGCGAAAGCTTTTGAGGAGCGCGCCGCGTGCATCGATAACGAGTATTCCAACTTCAGCCCCGTGCCCGGAGTCAAGCTGAACGGCAAACTCACCTTGGGCGAAAACACCGCCGATAATGGCGGCGTCCGGATCGCCCTGATGGCGCTCATCAATACCACCAGCCCTGCTGAACTGGAAAAGAAAATCGATGGCTTCAGCCAGGAGCAGCGGCTGTTCCTGTCGTTCGGGCAGATCTGGTGCGAGAACCAGCGGGAAGAAGTCCTCCGCATGCGGGCGCAGACCGACCCGCACTCACCCGGGAAGTTCCGCGTCAACGGCGTAGTCCAGAATATGCCGGAATTCCAGAAGAGTTTTTCCTGCAAGGCAGGTCAACCCATGGTGAGCGCCAACGCGTGCCGCGTCTGGTAACCGCTACCAAACCCGGCAGGCATTCGCACTGACCATCGGCTGGCCGGGCTTGCAGGAAAACGCCTTCTGAAACTCGGGCATGTTCTGCACGGTTCCGTTCACCCGAAACCGGCCCGGCGAATGTGGATCGGTCATCGTGCGCATGCGAAGTTGTTCCGGCGAAATGTTCTCGCAAAACACCTGCGCGAAACCCACGAAAAAGCGTTGCTCCGGCGTGAAGCCGTCCACTTTGTTTTCCCGGCCTTTCACAGTATCCATCAGCGCCATGAGCGCCACGCGCACTCCGCCGTTATCGGCGGTGTTTTCTCCCAGCGTCAACCGGCCGTTCAGCTTCACATCGGGCAAAGGAGAGAATCCCGAATATTCGTTGGCCACGCAGGCGGCGCGCTTTTCGAATTCCGCACCGTCGGCTGCCGTCCACCAGTCGCGTAGGTTTCCGCCGCCATCGAATTTCCGGCCGCTATCGTCGAACCCGTGTGTCATCTCATGCCCGATTACCGAACCGATCCCGCCGAAGTTGACGGCGATATCGCGCTGCGGGTCAAAAAAGGGCAATTGTAGAATCCCGGCCGGAAAATTGATGCTGTTTGTCGATTGGTTGTAAAACGCGTTTACGGTCGGCGGCGTCATGTTGCCCCACTCGTCTTTCTCGGTGGGCCGGCCGATCCGCTCCATTCTGATATCGTGCAGAACCGCGGCGGTCCGCGCGAAATTCCCGAAGTAATCATCCCGCGCGATGCGCGTCTTCGAGTAGTCGCGCCACTTTCTTGGGTATCCGATGTTGCGCGTGATGGCGTGCAGTTTCGCCACCGCCGCCGCCCGCGTCTCCTACGTCATCCATGCCAGCGTGTGAATGTCTTTCTCGAGAGCAGCCACCAGAGCGTCCACGAGCTGCGCAATCCGCTCCTTCGCCTCCGGCGCGAAAGTGCTCTCTACGTACTTCTGCCCCAGCAGATCGCCGAGTTCACGATCCACGTCCAGCAGGCAACGGCTGGCGCGTGGACGCTGCTCTTTGGCCCCGCCCAGATAACTTTCCCAAAAATCGAAATCCTCTTGCTCGAAAACATCGGACAGCCGCGGCGCCGCATTGCGGATCAAATGGTACGAGAGATAAGTCTTCCATGCGTCGACTGGCTGGGACCCCAAAACCACCGCCAGTTGCTTAAAGTAATCCGGCTGGCCCACGTTCAGACTTTCGAACTCCGCCGCACCGGCCGCCCGGAAATAGGCCTCCCAATCGAAATTCGGCGTCAGTGCCGCCAGGTCCTTCTTACTGAGAATGTGATAATTCTTCTCCGGAACGCGCATCGAGACGCGGTCCGAGGACGCTTGCGCCAGCTTCGTTTCGAGTTCCAGCACAACCTGCGCCCGCTCTGTGGCGACGTCCGGTGCGTCGCCTGCCAGCTGAAACATCTTTCCGACATGTTGCTCGAATCTTCGCCGGATCGCTTCCGATTTGGCGTCGGTCCTGAGGTAATACTCGCGATCGGGCAGCGAGAGCCCGCCTTGGACCAGCGACGCAATTGTCCGGTTGGAATCCTTGGCATCGGCGCGCGGCCCAAATCCGAACAGAGCACCCGTGCCCAAATCGTGCAGGCGGGCCAGTTCGGCCGGCATCGTAGCCAGGGACTGCACCGCCCCGATCCGGCTCAATTCGGGCGCGAGAACAGAGATCCCTTTCTGATTGATCGCGGCCGTATCGAGGCAGCTTTGATAATAATCCCCGATCTTCTGATCGATCTCGCTGCGGCCCGGCCGCGCGACCGCTGCGCTCTGCAGCAGATCGAGCAGCACTTTTTCGGTCCGGTTCGACAACTCGGCGAAACGGCCCCAGCGTGACCGATCGGCCGGCACCGGATTGCGCGCAATCCAGCCCCCGCATGCGTACTGGTAGAAATCGACGCACGGCTGGGCGGACCGGTCCATCGCGCTCGCCTCCACGCTTGCATCCGCGGCCACCAGGAGACCGGCGCCAACCAAAGGCAGAAGCAGAATACGGTAATTCATAACAAGTCTGTCCGATTCTAGCGTATCCCGGCGAAGATGTAGAATAATGGGCATCGCTATGAAATCCGCTGTCGCCCTCCTGGCAATCTCCGTGTCACTCGCCTCTTTTGGAATCGCGCAATCAAAACCGAAAGGCGCGCTGGACAAGGCTACGCTGGAATCCTATTTGCGCCACGTCGAGCT
>CAZKQQ010000053.1:23405-35358 GCA_964554945.1 uncultured Solibacteraceae bacterium
CAGGGAATTGCCTCATTTCTATGACGTGTTGGTGCATGTGATTTATGAAGGCGGCTCCCGCGACCAGCTCTATCAGGTATCCGAGGATGGCCAGCATATATTGAGCGGAGACGTCTATGACATCAATAAAAGCCCGTTTCAAGCCAACCTCGACAAATTGACCACCGCCGGCCAGCCGACGTTCGGTCCGCCGAACGCTCCTGTGACCATCGTTGAATTCGGCGATCTCGAGTGCCCGGATTGCCGCATGGAGGCCCCCGTGCTGCGCAAGAACGTGACCGAGACGTTCGGCGACAAGGTACGGGTCTTCTTCAAAGATTTTCCACTCGAATCGATTCATCCTTGGGCGCGCGCGGCGGCGATCGACGGCCGCTGCATCTATCATCAGAACGCGCAAACTTTTTGGAAATTCTACGATTGGATCTACGACAACCAGCAGGAAATTGAGCCCGACAATCTCAACTCGAAGGTGTTGGCATGGGCCGGCCAAAACGGTCTGGACGCGGCCAAGCTTGGCGCCTGCATTGATACTAAGGCGACGGAACCCGAAGTAAACCGCAGCATCGCGGAAGGCCAATCGCTTGCGATTCGCGGCACGCCCACCCTCTTCATCAATGGCCGCAAAATTGGCGGCCTGCAATGGCCCGATCTCCAGCTCGTGATCAACAACGAGCTCAAATACCAAGCCGCCAGGTAAACCGTAGGATAAAGGCGGAGTTTACCCGTTCCGCCCCTTGTGTGCAGGCGCGAGCCGCCTCACCCCATAAAACGGTGGCGCAGCCGCCCACCGAATCACTTTTGCCTTTTGACTTTTGACCTTTGACTTTTAACCCACCCTCTTGACATTCAACAAAATTAGTACTAATAAATTAGTATGCGACAACGGAGCCGGACCCTCACCGAGCAGGAGCTGGAAATTATGAAGGTCATTTGGGAGCGCGACCGGGTCACCGTGCGCGATGTTTACGAAGCGCTCCTCGAGCGCCGTAAGGTGGCGTACACCACGGTCATGACCATGATGAAGATCCTGGAGCAGAAAGGCTTTCTAAAGAAATCCCAGGAGGACCGGGCCTATCTCTACCGTCCCGCCCAAGCCAAACGCCAGGTGATCGGCGCCATGGTGAAAGATTTCGTCAACCGCGTGTTCAACGGATCGGCCGAACCCCTTCTCGTTCATCTGGTTGAGGAACATCACCTTTCGCAGAAAGATCTGGAAGAAATCGCACGCCTGCGGAGGAAGTCATGATCGACAACAATATCCTGGCTTGGAGCCTTCAGACCGCCGTGCTGGTAGGCGTTGCCGGGTTCGCCGCGGCGCTGCTGCGGCTCCGGGTCCCGGCAGCACGCCTGTTCTATTGGCAAATGGCTTTGCTGGCGTGCCTGGCGCTTCCGCTGCTGCGGCCCTGGAAGCACCAGGTAATCGCAGGCGACGTCACGGTTTCGATGGTCAGCGTCGGCCGGCCGGTTGCGAGCCCTGGCGGGTTCCATTTGATTCCATTCGATCGCGCGGTTTTGTGGCTGCTCGCGGCAGGCATTCTAGGGCGCGCTCTGTGGCTGGCGGCCGGCTTCTGGCGCCTTCGCCTGTACCGGCGGCGCTCCCGGCTGTTGGAGATCCGCAACGGCGCTGCCCTGCTGCTTTCCACCGATATTGCGAGCCCCGTCACCTTTGGCGCGCGGCGGCCGGTCGTCCTGCTGCCGGCGCAGTTCCCCGATTTTGATCCGCGCGTCCGGGAAGCCATTCTCTGCCATGAACTGCTGCATGTGCAGCGCCGGGATTGGCTCTTTACTATCGCCGAAGAACTGGTGCGCACTCTGTTGTGGTTCCATCCCGCCATCTGGTGGCTGCTGGGTCAGATCCAATTGGCGCGCGAGCAGGCCGTGGATCGCGAAGTTGTGGCCCGAACCCGCGCCCGCGAGGAATACGTGGACGCTCTGCTCGCCATCGCGGGCGCGCGGCCGCAGCTCGATCTGGCCCCGGCGCCGCTATTTCTGCGGCAGCGGCATTTGAAGCAGCGAGTCATTTCGATTTTAAAGGAGGTTCGTATGTCGAAAACGCGTTTGGTCTCCTCCCTGGCCGCCTCGCTGAGTGTGCTGGCGGCGGCATGCTGGATTGTTACCGCGGCCTTCCCCCTTGCGGCCGCGCCCGAGATGGTCGCCGATTCTCCCGGCGTGAGCGTGGATTTGAACGGCGCCACCCTGATGCACCGCGCCCCGGTCCTCTATCCGCAGGCCGCGCGCACCCGAGGCATCCAGGGAGCCGTGTTACTACAGGTGAAGATCGACTCGAGCGGCAACGTCTCCGATGCACAAGTGCTCAGCGGGCCCGAAGATCTCCGCAAGCCGGCTCTCCAGTCGGTACTCAACTGGCACTTTGCTTCCGATTCGGCAGCCAGCACGCGCCAGGCAACCATTTCGTTCCAACTGCCGGCGGAAGAGGTTCGGCCCGCGGCTCCGGCGACGCTGCCCGCGCCTCTTCCGGTAGTGGGACGCGTTCCCGGCCGGACCATCGAGTCGATCCGCATTAACGGCTTGTCTGATCAGGCCAGCGCGGATCTGGCTTCGCGCCTCCCGGCTGCCGGCGAGACGCTCTCCCCCGAGGACCTTGAGAAAATGAGGCAGACTATACGCAGCTTCGACGAGCACCTGGCTGTGGCTGCGATACCGGTCGGAGGCAACCTGAGGGTATCGATCAGCCTGCCACCGCCTGCACCGGCCGCGCCGGCCCTACTCGCATCCGACGGGCCGACGCCCGGGCGCATCCGTGTCGGCGGCAACATGCAAGCTCTTAAGCTCGTTGCTCAACCGAAGCCGTCATATCCGCCCGACGCCAAAGCGGCTCGCATTCAAGGAGTCGTCCAACTTCTGGCGATCATTGCAAAGGACGGCGCCGTCCAGAACCTCACGGTGATCAGCGGCCATCCGTTACTAGTGGCTGCTGCGCTCGATGCTGTGCGCCAATGGGTGTATCAGCCCACGCTCCTGAACGGCCAGCCCGCCGAAGTAGAGACGGAGATTGACGTCAACTTTACGCTGTCCCAGTAGCGGCAAACCCGGGGACAGAGACGGGACGTTCCCCTATTCGTATCGCAGCACTTCGGCCGGGGTGATCCGGGTGGCATTTCGGGCGGGGTAAATCGTCGCCAGGAAGCTGATCAGGATCGCCGCCGCCGCAATCCAGATTCCATCCGTCCAGTGCGCTTCGAACGGCACGAAGCTCATGGAGTACACGGATTCGTCCAGCGGCACCCAGCGGTACTTATCGGCAAAGTAGCTCAGTGTGTACCCCAGCACCAGACCTACCGCGCTCCCAACCATACCAATCAGCACGCCCTGCATCATGAAAATGCGGCGGATTTGCTCGCGCCGCGCGCCCATCGAGATCAGCACGGCAATATCGCGGTACTTTTCCATTACCATCATGACGAGTACGATCAGAATGTTGAGGGCGGCCACCAGCACGATCAGCCCGATCGTGATCGCCGTCACGATACGCTCCGTCCGCAGCGCCGTGAACAGCTGCTTGTTGCGCTCCATCCAGGTCGTCGTTGTGTATCGCGGGCCCACGACCTTTTCCACTTGCTTGGCGATCACGTCGGCCCGGTTCAAATCGTCGACTTTCAGCTCCAGTTGGTTGACCACGTCGCCAATGGAATACGCGCGCTGGACCGCTCCCAATGACGCATACGCCCAGTTATCGTCAATTTCAAAGAAGCCGGTCTCGAAGGCGCCCGCCACCCGGAATTGTCGCGTGATCAGGTGGGGGCCGTATGGCGTTAGCTCATTGACCGCTAAGCCTACATTCGAGTTCACGGCCATCCCCGTGTCCTCGATGTAGCGCGTGCCCAGAATGATACCCGGAGGGGAAGCGTTTGGATCGCGCAGGCGGTCGAGCGAACCCGATTTTAGATGGCGCAACGCCTCCGTAATCCGCAGTTCGGCATCGACGTCGATGCCTTTCAAGTAGATTCCTTTGGACTGCAGGGGGCCGGTGAGATAGGAGGGCTCGTATAGGGCCGGGGCCACTTCCGTCACATGCGGCAGTTTGCTCAGCCGCGCCGCCATCGCTTGCCAATCCTCGATGCCGGGACCGGGCTCTTTCTCCAGAACATTGATGTGAGCCATCGCGCCGAGCAGGTTGCGCGTCAGTGTGTTCCGGAACCCGTTGGTGACCGCCAGCCCGATCACCAGCGCCATCACCCCGGCCGCTACTCCGATCACCGAAATCGCGGTGATAACCGAGATCACCTTCTCCTTGCGGTGCGACCGCAGGTACCGCTTCGCAATAAAGAATTCAAATTTTGAAGTCGTCACAGCTTGTCGTATTCGCGCATCAGGTTGACCAGATCGATCGGCCCCTCCGGCCGTAGCAGCGGGAACAGGATCACGTCGCGGATCGAGCGCGAGCCGGTCAGGATCATCGTGAGCCGGTCGATGCCGATGCCTTCCCCGCCCGCCGGCGGCATGCCGTAAGCCAGCGCGCGTACGTAGTCTTCGTCCATCTGGTGGGCCTCTTCGTCCCCGCGCTCCCGCATTCCGAGCTGCATCTCAAAGCGGCGTCGCTGCTCCTGCGGGTCGTTCAGCTCGGTATAGGCGTTTCCGATCTCCATCCCGGCCGCATAAATTTCGAAGCGCTCCACAAACGCCGGATCCTCCGGCTTATTCTTCGACAGTGGCGAAGTCTCTACCGGGTAATCATAGATGATGGTGGGCTGGATCAACTGGTCTTCCGCCACGCGCTCGAAAATATCCGCTAGCGCCTCCCCCGCCGTGTGCTTATCGGAGTGATGCATCAGCCACTCAGGACTGGAGACGTCTTCGAGGCTCGGCCGGTTGCCTCCCTTCCAGAACTGGATCACCGCTTCCCGCATGCTGTAACGCTGCAGGCAGCCGAAATCGAGCTTCTGCCCTTCGTATTCCACCTGCGCCCCGCCCGTCGCGTCGATTGCTACTTGCGCCAGCAATTCCGCCGATAAGTCCATCAGGCCGCGGTAATCCGTATACGCCTGATAAAACTCCAGCATCGTGAACTCCGGGTTGTGGTGTGTCGACAGCCCTTCGTTGCGAAAGTTCCGGTTGATTTCGTACACACGCTCCAACCCGCCCACCACCAGCCGCTTCAGGTACAGTTCGGGTGCGATCCGCAGATACAGGTCGATATCGAGAGTGTTGTGATGCGTTGTGAACGGACGCGCTGCGGCGCCGCCGTAGAGCGGTTGCATCATCGGCGTCTCCACTTCGATAAATCCGCGCGCTTCCAACTGGCGGCGTATGGACGAAATGATGCGCGCCCTCGTCACGAACACTTTGCGGACCTCCGGATTGGCGATCAGGTCCAGATACCGCTGGCGATAGCGAGTCTCCACATCCTCAAGACCGTGCCACTTCTCGGGCATCGACAGCAGCGTCTTCGAAAGAAATTCCAGTCTTTCGGCGTGCACGCTCAGCTCGCCGGTGCGCGTGCGAAACAGATATCCTTCCACTCCCACAATGTCGCCATTGTCCAGCATTTGGAAAAGCTGGAAGTCGCGCTCGCCCACCGCGTCCTTCTTCACGTAGATCTGCAGCCGCTCGCCGTTCTGCTGCAGATGCGCGAAGCCGGCCTTGCCCATCAGGCGCTTCGTCATGACTCGTCCGGCGATGCGTACGCGTACTTCGGGCGTCAACTCCTCGGCCGTCTTGCCGCCATAGCCGCTTAAAATCTCTGAAATCGTGTGCGTGAATTCGTAGCGCACCCCGTATGGCCGGTAGCCCAACGCCTCGATTTCACGGATGCGGCTCAGGCGTTGTTTGAGTAACTCGTCTTCCAACGACAAAATCGGTTCTCCTAGAGGGGAAATTGGATATTATAAGGGTTCGCTTTGCGACGGTCCATTTCCATTATCATTCCCGCCTACAACGAACAGAAACGGTTGCCCGCGACTTTGGCGAGAATCCTGGATTACCTGCACCGTTCCGAGTGGGAATTTGCCGAGGTGGTGGTGGTCGACGATGGATCCCGGGACCACACCCGCGACGTGGCACATCGGGCTGGCGTTCGTGTTGTCGCCAACCCCGGAAACCGCGGCAAAGGCTACACCGTTCGTCACGGGATTCTCGAAGCGCAAGGCGATTGGGTCCTGTTCTCCGATGCCGATCTCTCTACCCCGATCGAAGAGCTCGAACGGCTCTGGGAATTCGCCGAACGCGAAAAAGCCGAGGTCGTCATTGGCTCGCGCGGGGTCGACCGCTCCATGATCGGCATCCGCCAGCCTTTTTTTCGCGATCGCATCGGCCGCCTCTTCAATCTCACCATGCGTCTCCTTACCGGCCTGCCCTTTCGCGACACTCAATGCGGATTCAAACTGTTTGAAACGCAAGCTGCCCGCTCTGTTTTTTCACGCCAGCGCCTCGATGGCTTTGGTTTCGATGTCGAGGTCCTCTTCATTGCGCGCAGCCTCGCCTTGAAGTGCGTCGAAGTCCCCGTGCACTGGAATGATGTGGCCGGAACTAAGGTGAGCCTTCTGCGCGGCATTGCCGCTTTTCTTGATCCTCTCAAAGTCCGTTGGAATAGTTTCACTTGTAAATACAAATAGATCCCGATCCTGGCTGCTCACTTGCCTAATGTGACGGCCAATTTTTCGAAGCCTCGGAGGATACAAAGGGATCTATGAAGAAACTACCCATGCTCACCCTCGTTTTTACACTCGCGCAGAGCGTATTCGCACAAAACCTGAAGATCATGAATGCCGCATCGCTTTCCACAGTTAGTATTGCGCCGGGCAGCATCGCCTCCATTAAGGGGGATAACCTGACCACCGGTGTCGCGATGGCGGACGATGCCACCAAACCGCCCAAAACATTGGGCGGAGTAAGTGTGACAATTGGCGGCACCGCTGCGGCATTGTTCTACGTCAGTCCGCATCAGATCAACCTATTTGTCGACCCCTCGACTCCCTCGGGCAGCGAAGCCGTGGTCGTAACTTCCGGTACTGGGACGCAGAACGGCACAGTAACCATCGACAAGAATTCGCCTCCGGGATTGTTCTCGCTCTTGGGCACAGGCACGCGCGATGGCGCCATCCTCAATGCCGTCACGTTCGCGCTCGGCGACTTCAGCACGCATACGGCGCAGTCTCCGACCTTCCTGGCCCTCTTCGCCACCGGTTTGAATTCCACCACCCCGACCGTCACCATTGGCGGAGTGAGTGTGACCGTCACTTTCGCGGGCCCAACCACCTGCTGCGAAGGGCTGGAACAGGTCAACGTACAGCTTCCAGCCTCGCTGGCCGGCGCCGGTCGTGTGCCGGTCGTGTTGAGCGCCGGCGGCCAGACCAGCAACACGGTGCAGGTCGTCCTGCTGCCCGACAAGGGAATGGGGCCATTCGCATCCGATGAAGATCACGGCAAGCGCAGCCGCGAGCTCTCCAGCCTCGCATCGATTCCAGGCACCAGCCTGGTGCTGAGCGCCGACGAAAATGACGACGTGATTCGAGTGGTCGACCTCTCGGCCAAGAAGGTCACCCAAGTGATCACGCTGCCCGAAGGTGCGGGTCCGAACGCGATTGCAGTCGATTCAACAGGTAAAATCGCGGTGGTTGCCGAAAGCGATCTCGGCAAAGCGGCCATTCTTGACCTCAGCGATATGACCAAAATCGGCATCACGCAGGTTGCGACTGATCTGGGACCGAACGCTGTAGCGATCGGCGGTACACAGGCCGTCGTTGTCAATGGCGACGTCGACAGCGTCTCCGTGATTGACCTGACTTCAAAAACCGTGCAGAAGACGATCAGCGTCGGACACGGACCAGAAGCGGTCGCGATCGACGCCACTGCCAAGCTCGCTTATGTCGTAAACGAAAACGACGGCAGCGTGAGCACCGTCGATTTGGCCGGTCTGACCGTCACCAAGACCCTCTCACTCGGCTCCTCCGTGCGTCCCGAATCCATTGCCCTCGTTCCGGGCGCGGGCGTCGCTTACCTGACCGTGCCAGCCTCCGGATCAGACGGCCAGGTGCTCGAACTCAATCTGATTTCGGGAGCCACCAACCCGATCAGCGCCAATCCGGACCACTCCGGCGGATCGA
This sequence comes from uncultured Solibacteraceae bacterium, assembly GCA_964554945.1. Lineage (GTDB taxonomy): Bacteria > Acidobacteriota > Terriglobia > Bryobacterales > Bryobacteraceae > PSRJ01. Next base: position 31,469 of record CAZKQQ010000053.1, read on the forward strand.
GCGCCGTGGTCGTTTTCGGAACCAACGTCTATTTCGCGAACCAGACCGGCGGCGCGGTTTCGGTGCTGCCGATCAAGTCGAATGGCGATCCCAACGGGCCCGTCACCACCCTCAAAGTCGACCTGGGAGCGAGGGCGCTCGCGGTCGATACTCAGGATAAACTTCTGGTCGTCAGCAATGAAGGAACCGGCACCCTGGTGCTGGTCGATTTGACTAGCGGTAAAGTGACCACTCGCATCAACGCCGTCCAGACCAATCTCAATGGCGACGACAATGATGACGACCACAGCGATCGCGACGCGGCGCTGAACCTGCCGTCGATCCTGACTCTATCGCCGGCGACCGGCAAGGCTGGCACATCGTTCAGCCTGACCATTACGGGCAAGAACCTCACCGGCGCCACCGGCGTGCTGTTCGTCAACCCCGTGGCGGCGGAAAGCGAAGGCCATGGTAAGGGTGAAAGTCCCAAGGGCGCCAACGACACAGGTTTCACGGTGTCGAATATCGCGGTGTCTTCCGATGGTACCCAGGTGACCGCAACGGTTGCGATCGCAGCATCAGCGACTACAGGCCCTCGCCTCGTTCGCGTGATCACGCCGAACGGAGCGTCCACCTTCATGCTCTCGACCGCCGATACGTTTACAGTGACTCCGTAAATGATATGTGGGGCGAATCCCTGGGCCGGGCCGGCGCCCTTGTCGGCCGGGCCAGGGGACCGCCTCTTACACCTTGATGATGACTTCGCGAAGCCTCTCGCGAGTCAAAAAGAACTTCACCGATCCGAACCGTGAAAACAGCTTCTCCAAACTCCGATTATTGAAAAGTTGCACCGGCTGCCGTGAACCGTGCTGGTCCACCTGCAGCGTGTTCAATTCCTGGATGCGGAACGTGTAAAAGGGAACCGCTTCCTGCTTGTCATCGGAATGGAAGAACGCCAGCATGTAGCTCTGTGGACGCACGATCTTGTGCAACCGCTCCACTACCGCCGCCAGCAGCGGCGGCGAGAGGTATTCCAGAACATCCCAGATCAGCACCCCGTCAAACCGGCCTTCCGGATAATCCAGCGCCTGCTTGAGAAAACTGTCAATGCGGCCGGGATTCGACTGGTCCGCCGTGTCCGCGCTGAAGCTTTCCTTCAACAACTGGACAAAATTTTCCGAATATAGCCGGTGTCCGAGATTCGTGATGAAGCTCACGTTCTGCTGCGTGGCCGCGCCAAAATCCAGAATGGTCAGCCCGCTCTGGCCGCGAATGTAGTTAAAGAATTCTTGCAGGCCGCGGCTCGATCGCGTAATCGTCTCTACCCCGGCGGGGTGACGGGACGAAAACAGGGAGCGAATAGAGTCGCCAGGCTTGGAAGGCGTGCCGGACGGCTGCGAACCAAGTACGCCGCGCAGCAGGCTCTTCAGCCGGTCAGGAAGCAATTCGCAGGCCCCCTCGGGCTACCGCGGGCCGCCGGGCATTCCGGCAGCGGCGGGCGTCGGGCTGGATGCCACCGCCGGCGGAACCGCCTGCGGCTTCGGAGCATTCTTGGCATCCTTCACGATGTCGATGCTGCCCTTGAAATACGCCCCGTCTTCGATGATGATGCGCGCTGTGCGGATATCGCCCACCAGCTTCGCATCTTTTCGAATCTCGATCTTTTCGGCAGCTTCCACATTGCCCTGGATCGACCCCAGCACCACCACCTCGCGCGCTTTCACGCTGGCGTGCACGGTGCCGTTCGGCCCCACCGTCAGCTTGTGCTCTAGCGCTTCCAGGGTCCCTTCCAGATCGCCGTCGACGTAAAGTTCCTCTTTACTGTAAATCTGGCCGACGATTTTGACGGCCTTTCCAATCGTCGCCGAACCGCCACGCGATTCCGGCTCGATCCTTCCCACGGGATTACTGGCCACGGGTGTGCTCTCCTTTTTCACTTCGATCGGTTTCGGGACAATGGGAGCCGGAGCGCTGGGCGCGACGGCGCTAGCGCCCGGCTGGGTAGAAGGTTTGGTTTCCTCTTCCCGGCGTTTGTTCCACATTTACGGACGCCCTCCTGGGCATACTTTCAGACCATTCATATTACCGTTCACTTTAGTCTATAGGGCAGCATTCCGAAACGCAAATGCAAAAAAGTCACCGGGACGTTGCGGAATTTCTACCGAAATCGCGTGCCTAGACTCAGAATTTCCCGGCGTATTTCCAACGAATAGGGAGCCATTAGTACATTGATCGCGAACCACATGGTAGCCAGTGCAAGCACCCCTCGCGTCAGCCCGTTCTTGCCTATAATCAGGCGCAACACGAGTGCTGCCAGAAATGGAATCAGAGCGATAGCCACCTTCGCGTGGGGGCTGATGGCGTCGAATGGGCTCCCCGGTGGCATTCCCCTAAGTGTAGGTCCGCCATGGTGCCCGCGGTCAAGATGCCGTCAGTTAGCCCTGGCGCGCTCCCTGCCTGTGTCGGCTGAATCGCCGGCCCCCGCCGGACGCCAGCTCGCTCCCGCTGCGGGATAATGAGCGAAAGAGCGGGAATGGATTTCGTCGAACAGTTGAAGTCCTCGGTCGATATTGTCTCTGTGGTGGGAGAGTACGTACGTCTGCGCAAATCCAGTGCCTATCGGTTCACTGGCCTGTGCCCGTTTCATTCGGAGAAAACTCCCTCTTTTACCGTTCACGTCTCCAAGCAGTTCTATCATTGCTTCGGATGTCAGGCCCACGGCGACGTCCTGAAATTCGTCATGGAGATGGAGCACGTCACCTTCTACGAGGCGCTCAAAAGCCTCTCCGAGCGCTTCGGCGTTCCCATGCCGAAACGCTCGCAGTACGCCGATGAAGACTCCCGGCGCCGCGCGGCGCTTTTCCAGATGCACGAACTGGCGCAGGAAAACTTCCGTGTCAATCTGGCCGGTCCAGCCGGTGAAACCGCGCGCGCGTACTTGGCGCAGCGCGGCCTCGCCTCCGAAACCGTCGCGGAATTCGGTCTGGGTTATTCCGACCATTCCGGCCGCGCGCTGCTGCGCTTGTTCGAGCAGCGCGGTTTCGCATCGCAACTGGTCGAAGAATCGGGACTCGTGGGAAAACGCGCCGATGGCAGCTTCTACGACAAATTCCGGAATCGCCTGATGTTTCCGATTCAGGATGAAAAGGGCCGGATTATCGCATTCGGCGGCCGCGCGCTCTCGAAAGAAGACAACCCGAAGTACCTGAATTCGCCGGAAACGCCGATATATAAAAAGAGAGAAGTGCTGTACAACTTGCACCGCGCTAAGGATGCCATCCGCAAGGACGATCGCTCGATTCTCGTGGAAGGCTATATGGATGCGATCGGAGTCTCGGTGGCCGGCTTTGCTTCGGTCGTTGCCAGTTGCGGCACCTCGTTAACCAACCAACAGGTGCGGACTCTCAAGCGGCACTCCCAGCACATCGTCGTGAACTTCGATCCGGACGCAGCCGGCGGCGGCGGGGCCGAGCGATCCATCGACCTGCTGCTGGCCGAAGGAATGTTTGTCCGCATCATGGAACTCGATGGCGGCCTCGATCCGGACGAATATTGCAAGCAGCGAGGCTCCGAGAGCTATCAGCAGCGGTTGGAAGCGGCCAAGGGATACTTCTACTGGCTGGCGGACCGGGCCCGCGCCCAGCATGATGTACACACCCCGGAAGGCGTGGTGGCGGTACTCAAATCGCTGCTCCCGGCGGTGCAGGCGATCTCCGATCCGTTGGAGCGCATGGCCATCGCGGAGAACCTGGCCGACTATATCGGAGTCGCGCGCGGCGCCGTGCTTGAGACATTCCGCAAGGCCGTCGCCGACCGCCGCGAAAAAACGATCGAACGTCCTAAAGAACCTCTGCGCGCCGATGAGCGCGGACTGCTCGAATTTCTGTTTGCCGAAACCGATGGCCGCGAGG
>CAZKQQ010000054.1:0-34761 GCA_964554945.1 uncultured Solibacteraceae bacterium
GGTTGGTTGTCTATCCCCTACACTGCACAGGTTTCAGCTCTGTGCATGCACAAGTAAATTGGGAGGATTCTACTCTATCAGGCGCGAAGGTGTCAATGAAGGCGAGCAAATATGGAACAGTCCCGCCAGGCGCACCAGGATTTCGCCTCCTGTGGGAGGAGCTGTTTGCATGCAAAACGCGCGAACGGTTTACGTCGTGCGGTAGGCTTCGCGAGCTACTTCCGCATAGGGCACCGGAGCCACGGTCGCGCGAAGGTCCGTCTGAACGTGGGCTTCCACCGTGGGTCTCGAACCGGTACCGGGCTGCTCGCCCCAGACGAAGGTGACGTCATTGCCGACGTTGGCGTGTTCGTTATCGATAATCGCCAGTGTTAGCATTTTGCCTTCATTGGAGCTGTAGCCGACCCAAGTGGAAATGCCGATGGTCTTGCCGTTCTTTGTGACCTTGTCGTAGGGCCAGGTGGAATAGACGGCGGACGGAAAATCGATGTACTTGGCGCGGTTGGTTTTCTGGAACATGGTGCCGATGGCTTTCATCACATCGTCGGTGTTTAAGGCCAGAGTGACCTTCGTGCGCTTCGGTTTTTGAGAGATCTTCTCGAGGGCTTCGCGCCCGACGAAATCGTGGTCGAATTTGACTGTATTTCCGTAGCCAAGGTCGTAGGGGGTCAGGTAATAATCCTCGATCTTCTCGGAGTAGAAGCTCCCGCCGAGGGAGCCGATGCCTTCATAGCTGTCGGCGGGCAGCCACTCCCGGTAGGCCTTCAATTTCGGACTGGTATAGATGGCCGGGAGGGGCGACGGGATCCATCCCGACTCCAGGGTGTTGGACGAATACGTGCGCGCGCCGGACAACCGCAAGCCGAACTCCTGTCCCGCTTCGACGATCGCCGCCTTCACCGCGTCCCCGTCGTCCCAGGGGCCAAACAGTTCGAAGCCGGGCTGGCCGACCATGCCGTGACGCAGCGCATGAACCGGTTTGCCGGCGATGGTGAACCTCGCCATCTGGAAGAACCTGACTTCGGGCACGGGCCCGCCGAGCACCTTCTCCATCACCTTCAGCGCGTTCGGACCCTGGACCTGATAGCGATACGTCTTGCGCACAATAGGGCCCTTCTGCGCCGCCGCTCTTTCGTCGCGAGTGCACTTCGCCTGGTAGCCGCCCGTTTCGCAGTTATATTGCACCCAGTTGTGGACTGAGGGACGGCCGACCAGGTTGAAGAGATTCTCTTCCAGGTGGAACAGAATGACATCCCCGATCACGTATCCTTCCGGATTACAAGCTATGTACTGCTTGGCCTTGTTGGGAGTGAAGTTCTTGAACGTATTGACGCCGAGGTCTGCGAGAAGTTTGAGCGCGTCCGGACCTTCCACGTACATATCAGTCATGTGATAGGACTGGTTGAATAAAATGCAGGTCTTCTGCCAGGAGTGCTGCTCATCCCGCCAGTTCGTATACTCGCTCGGCACGACAGGATAGACGTACGGGCCGATGGCCGAATTCCGCAATAATTTCACGGGGCCGGTCTTTTGTAACAGCGCTTCCAAACTCTTCTGGCTCATAAAATTTTTAGAATGTTCCTCAATGCGACTGATGTTTTCATGTTACCCAAAACGGATTAGTGTACCACCGCAACCGAAAATTGCACCTACAGGCGGCGGAACATGCAGTGGCAACGCGCGACGTATTGGACGTCAGCGTGAGTCCGCTTGATAGCCGGTATCTCAAAAATCGATGCAGGCAGCAGAGTTCGGGGGCGCCGTGAAGATATTCTAAAATAAAAGGCGATCTCGCGAACATCCGGAAGACTTGACGGACTCTCATAGCAAAAGGGGAATTACAGATTGCGCAATCGATTCATTTGCACGATCGGGATGGCGGCAACCTGGTGGTTCGGCGCGAGCACAGCTCAGGCCCAGCAACTGAATCGGCCGGCAACCATATCGGGGCATCCCAACTTCAATGGGATCTGGCAGGCGCTGAACACGGCCTATTGGAATCTGGAAGGCCATTCGGTCGACGGATTCAGCAAAGACAATAAAGAATTTTGGAAGCTCGGCGCAATCGCTGTCATTCCGGCGGGCCGGAGTGTTTTGAAGGGCGGCGGGGCCATCCCGTACCTGCCGGAAGCGCTCAAGCAGCGCGACGAAAACCGTTCGAAATGGCCCGAGGCCGACCCGGAAGCCAAGTGCTACATGCTCGGGGTTCCGCGCGTTACTTACCAGAATCGTCCGTTCCAGGTTTTCCAGGGCGATGGGGATCTGCTGATGGTGTACCCGTTCGCCGCGACGAACCGGGTGATTTATATGAAAGATCATTCCGACCTGCCGGTCGATTCGTGGATGGGTAAGTCCAATGGCGCTTGGGAGGGCGACGTTCTGGTGGTCACCACCACCTCACAGAACGGCAAGTCGTGGTTGGATCGCGCCGGCAATTTCGCTACCAACCAACTGAAGGTCACCGAGCGTTTCAAACTTCTGGATGTCAACCACATCTGGTATGAGGCCACGCTGGAGGATGCGAAGACATTTGCCAGGCCCTGGACGATGGAGATGCCTTTATATCGACTGATCGACAACAATGCGCAACTGCTGGAACTGAAGTGCGTACCCTACAGCGATAACCTGCTCTATCATGACTTGCTACAGACGCAGCCGTAAGCGGGGTTCGGAAATCCGGGTGCAATAACGTAGATAATGAAGAAGGAGTCAGCCCCAATGCATAGCAGACTGCTGAGAGTCTTAGCGAGCGCCGGCATTTTGATGGGGGCGGCATTGCCCGTTGCGGCGCACCATTCGTTTTCCGCGGAGTTCGATCGCAACAAGCAAGTCAGCCTCGAAGGGAAGGTCGTCGAGATGGAATGGGTGAATCCGCATTCCTGGCTGGTAATCGATGTGCCTAAGCCGGACGGCACCGCGGACCGGTGGCGGATTGAAGGCGGATCGCCTTCGGTGTTGCTGCGGCTGGGCTGGAACCGCAATTCGCTTCCCGCCGGAACCAAGATCAAAGTCGTCGCCTATCAGGCGAAGGATGGCTCTCTGCGCGCGAGTTCGCAATCGATCGAGTTTCCGGACGGCCGGAAGATTGGTATGGGCGGCTCGGGAGAGACTGACGAGAAGAAATAATCATCCGCTCCGCGGCGGATTGAGGCCGGCAAATGGCGGTTCGACAGATCTGGTTCTGCTTTGCAATGATGATGGCGCCTTACGCCGGAGAAGGCCAATGGTTACACCAGCGAGATCCGGCGACTCCTCGCACCGCGGGCGGCAAGCCGGACCTTTCCAAGCCGGCTCCCCGCGCGAACGGCAGGCCGGACCTCTCCGGCGTCTGGCAGGCGGAAGGTTCTCCGATTCCCGATCTGATGCGTCTGCTCCCCGGCGCGGCCAATGGGTTGGGAGAGGACATCCCATCAAAATACTTCATCAGCGTTCTGGCCGACTTCAACCCCGGCACCGAGCCTCTGCGTTCTACGGTCAGCAGACCGCCGGATGCCATCCGTAACTTTCGGAACGACGATCCCGGGTTCAAGTGCCTTCCGAGGGGCATGCCCCTTTTGGATCTTCAGCCGGCTCCATTTAAGATCGTGCAAACGCCCCGCGTACTCATGATGCTGTACGAGACGGATACAACCTTCCGGCAGATCTTCACGGATGGCCGAAGCCTACCCCAAGATCGTCAGCCGACCTGGATGGGCTATTCGGCAGGTCATTGGGAGGGCGAATCCCTCATCGTAGACACGGTTGGATTAAACGATCGCGGCTGGCTCGACGCATCCGGTCACACCCATAGCGATTCCCTCCGCATCAACGAACGCTTTACTCGTCGCGACTTCGGACACATCGATGTCAGAATGACGCTGGATGATCCGAAGACCTTCACGCGGCCCATTACTTTCCAGTTTCGCCTGGGGCTGCTCCCCGACACAGACTTGATCGAGAACTACTGCTCGGAGAACGAGACAGATCTCGCTCATGTAGGAAGGTAGAGCAGCGGACGCCGCGGCGACAGAAAACATCGCCTGCCGCACTTCCTGCTACTTCGGCGATTTGGGGTGCGCCCGCTCGAAGCGGGAGTTCACTATGTAACCGCGGATCGCTTCATTGCCTTCATGGCAGGCGTACTCGAACATCTGATACTTGTTATCCCGCTTCATCGGGTACTCGACTGTAAACGGGCTGACAATGACGTCCGGGTCTTCGACCCGCATTTGATATTCAATGGTATCGTTGTCGGTGCGCGTGAAGCGCTCGGTGACCCGCTCCTGTTCCGAGGCCGGGGTGAGGGGCGGTGAACCGGGAACACCGGCATTGGTCAGGTCGCCCCGGCCGTTGAAGTTGGTGGTTTCGACGACGAGCGTATTGCCTTCCCAGCGACCGCGCGATTCACCCATCCACTCTTTAATGGAGGCATCGAGCGGCGGCCGCCCGTTGGTGGGAATGATGCGGACCTCGTGCGCCATCTCGAGCACAATCAGAACATAGCCCGGGGACTGCATGATGCGGATGCCGTTGTTGTAATTGCGCGGCTCCATGGAAACCGGCATGCCGCGCGTGATGCAGCGGTCCCAGCTATCGAAATCCGCGGGACTGTCGAACACGGTCTGGCCCGGCTTGTAGCTGCCGTGCATTTTCTCGTACATCTCCTTGCCTTTGGGTGTAAGCGCGGGGAAGCGCCCATCGGGTGGATCGCTCAGCAATGATGTCAGCCGCAGCACTTCGGTACCGGAGTCGGCCTGAGGGATGGCTCCGGACTCGAACCGTTTGTTACGGCCCTCGGCGCTCTTCTGCGCGGCGGCATATTCCTCGTCGGTCATGAGCCGACGGTTGCCGTACTTCGGCTGCCGCTGGAAGGGCGTCGCGATCAGATGATTGAGGGGCCACATTCCTTGCAGATCCGGCTCTCCCCACGCGGTCTTGGGCGGCGTGTAGCTCCTGGCAGGCCTTGGTTGCTGCGCCATCAACAGGCCGATGCTCATTCCACCCAATACCAGAATCTGTTTAATCATCGGAGACTCCTCGCGATAAAGTGGATCATATCATTATGAAGATCGCGCTTAGCTGGCTGTTCGCCTTCTCCGTGCTGGCGGCTCAAAATTCAAACGATACGCCGGAAGCACACATCGCGGCCGCGAAGGCCGCCGCAGGGGACGACTTCCAGAATCTATTGCAATTTCAGTGCTACGGCCCGGGACCCGGAGGGCAACGCGCAGCCCCGGGAGCGCGAGGCGGACCGAGGCGGCAGGGTCCGCCGGACCGGTCGACGTGGTACGCCGAGCCGGTGAAGGTTTTCGACAATCTTTACTTTTTCGGGCAGTCCGAATACTCCGTGTGGGCGATTACAACTTCCGAGGGCATTATCGTACTCGACACGATTTTCGACTATTCGGTGGAAGACGAAGTCGCGGGTGGGATGAAGAAGCTGGGTCTCGATCCGGCACAAATCAAATATGCCATCGTGAGCCATCCTCACCCCGATCACGACGGGGGCGCGCGGTTCCTGCAGGAGCATTACGGCACACACGTGATCATGTCGCCGGCGGACTGGGATTTGCTCGATAAGCGAACCGCCGGCGTCAAGCCGAAGCGGGACATGGAGGCCACCGACGGACAGAAACTCACGCTTGGCGACACTACCCTGACGCTCTATATACTGCCCGGTCATACGCCCGGCACCATCTCGACGATATTTCCAGTAAAAGACAATGGGACGTCACACGTTGCGGCTCTCTGGGGCGGGGTGGGGCTCAATCCAGATCCGGAATCCGTGCGGACTTACATCCGGTCGGCGCAGCGTTTCAGCGGCATTGTGAAACAGGCGGGGGCGGACGTCATTCTCACCAACCACACCGATTGGGACCGGTCCAAGATCAACCTGCCAGCGCTGGCGCACCGCGCACCCGGCAGTTCCAATCCATACATCGTGGGGAATGCCAAGGCGCTGAACTTTCTCAAAGTTGCCGAAGAATGCGCCACGGCGCGAGTGATGGGGATGAAGTGACGGGGAGGTAATGGAGGCCCAACGGATTCCGACTCGCTCCGGTCGTGCTTCAGACCGGCAAGATTGGCGAACCGTGCCGTCTGGCAATCGTGATCCGGAAACAAGAGGCGCAGCCGCTCATCGACGCACTCGTCGATCAGAATCTTCATGAGGCAAGCAGCAATTGCTTGACTTCCTGAAGCGCCTCGACTGCAAGCGCCCGCGAAACGGTCGGATAGCCCCGCAAAAATCCCTCGAGAGTCTCGCCGCCTTCGAGATATTCGAACAGAGTCTGAACCGGCACCCGCGTCCCTCGGAACACGGGAATCCCGTGCATCGTCTCAGGGTCTCTCACGATCGCTCTAGTCACAGTTACATTGTCCCTCAATCTGCCGGCACGGAGTCATTCCGCCGCCGGCGGGGTGGATCCCCCCCGGGAACATGTCGAAGATAATCGGCCCGATCGACCCGCACCCAATCGACCGGCATTGACGGGAAGGCCTGTTTTCGTAGACAGTAGGACGAAGATGAGAATTCTGAATATCCCAGCCGCGCTCCTGGCCGTTCTGGCAAGCAGCATGATTCCGATATCCGCGCAGTGGCCCGGCTACCCCACACCGGGCCCGAGAACGAAGGACGGCAAGGTCGATCTGGCGGCGGCGCCCCCGCGGATGGCTGATGGGAAGCCGGATTTCTCGGGGTTGTGGGAGCCGGCGCGCGCTCCCGGAAGCCGCATCACTGATTTGTCCAACGGCACGCCTCCGTTGCCGTTCGCGATTCCTTCCGCGCCGGACGATCCTCCAGTCGCGCAGTTCTTCAATATCGGGGCGGGGTTCAAGGAGGGTCTGCCGTTGACCCCATGGGCCGCGCAGGTAAGATCAGAAAGAAAAGGGAATAACAACAAGGACAATCCGGACGCGGCGTGCCTGCCGCTCGGCTTGACCCAGCTGCACATGCACCCGCAGCCGCGAAAGATTCTGCAAACTCCGCGCGAGATCGTGATCCTTTACGAGGCAAACGGCAATACCCGGCGGATTCTTACTGATGGGCGGCGTCTGCCGAACAACGATGTCACACCCTGGTGGTACGGGTATTCGGTCGGACGCTGGGATGGCGACACGCTGGTAATCGAGACCACCGGATTTCGTGACGACGTGTGGCTGGACGTGGAGGGCAGCCCACTGACCAGTTCCGGCAAGATGACCGAGCGCTGGCGGCGGGTGAAGTTCGGCCTGATGCAGATCGATATTACGATCGAAGACCCGAAGGCCTACACCAAGCCGTTCACCGTGCGGGTGAACCATCAACTCATGCCGGACACCGAACTCATGGAGTTCGTCTGCGAGGAGAGAGACGCCGTTCACTACGTCGGCAAGGACGCAAAGAAATAGACTGACGCCGGTATCATTTAGGTTCGACCAGACATCAACATGATCATTGACTCACACCAGCATTTTGTCCGTCTCGCGAAACACCCCGAAGTGGAGGGATTTCGCGAAGCGCAGCTTGCGGGGAAAAACCCCGATGCGCTGCCGAAGCTCTCCGATGCCGACGTCACCAAGAACGTGCAGCAGGTGGTCAGCCTCATGGATGCGCGCAAGATCGATGTCGCGTTCGCCTCTCCGCGCGCCAAGGCGATGGCGACGCATGATGGTACGGCGGAGCAGAACGCCATCTGGGCCGATCTCAACAACAGCCTCGTGCTGCGCGCCTGCCAGTTGAATCCCGGACGCTTTGCGCCCGTCGGCATGCTTGGGCAGCATCCCTCGTCTCCGTCCATGCAGATCGCAAAGCAGATGGAGCGCTGGGCCAACGAGGGTTTCGTTGCTTTCAATTTCGATCCAGACGGCACGGGCGGGCGCTGGCAGAACCAACCTTTCACGGGAAAGCACAATTATCCGGTGTTCGAAGCGGCGCAGGCTTTGGATCTGCCGCTGGTGCTGCACGGCAGCGAGTCGATCAATAAGAACTTCCCGCACACGGCCCTTCAATATCTGATCGCGGACATTACGGGCTTCGTGCAATTGATGATTGCCCGGGAACTGTTCCAGAATTTCCCGCGGCTGCGGTTTCTGGTGCCGCATGGGGGCGGCGCGTTGCCATGCCAGATCGGGCGCTGGCGGGCGATCGCGAAGTACAACAACTGGGCCAGTCCGGACGAGATCCTCGGCAACGGCAATGTTTTCGTCGACAGCTGCATTTACAACCACATGAACATGCAGATGCTTTTCGATGCAGTGCCGCTCGACAATATCCTGTTCGGCTCGGAATGCGACGGAGCGTTCCCCGGGATTATCAACGACGAGACCAAGGACCACTACGACAACACACGCCGTTACGTCGACGATTCGAAGCTCAGCACCCCGGAGAAGGATCGGGTCTATTCAGAGAATGCCAGGCGTGTGTATCCGCGCGCGACCCGCTGGGTCAAAGGGTAGCGGCGGAGCGCAGGCGCGAAAAATGCGTCTGTTCCCTTTTCCCCTATAATTGGAGACCATGAGAAACCTCGCCAGCGGTTGTATCCTGCTCGCGCTGGTTCTGCATGCCCAGCAGAATCGCACGGCGAACGATCGCGTGTACACCGACGCGCAGGCTGCGCGCGGCGGCACGCTGTATCAGCAAAAATGCGCCAACTGCCATGGAGATGCGCTGGAAGGGAAAGCGGCGCCGCCGCTGGCCGGGAGCGCCTTCCTTGGCGTCTGGGGAGCGCAGCCGCTCTCGGAGTTGGCGGGCAAGATCCGCAACACGATGCCGGCGGACAATCCGGGGAAGCTCCAGGCGTCGGAAACGGCGGACCTGATCGCGTACATGCTGCAGGTTGGGAAATTTCCTTCGGGAGCGAACGCACTCGGCGCGGACGAGACTGCGTTGAAGGCCATCGTGCTCGCCGGGGCCCGGCCCGCCACCGGGACGGCGTCTTCGCAGGCGCCGATATTTCCTGCGATGGGTAATCTCAATCAGGTGATGCGGGGCATCCTGTTCCCCAACTCAAACATTCTTTTTAACGTTCAGACCAATGACCCGGGCGCTGCGGCCAAACCCACAGCGGGAGCGGGCGCCAACGCGGATTTCTCCTGGACCACCTGGGGCGCCGGTATCTACACCGGCTGGCAGATCGTCGACTATGCGTCCGTGGCGCTCGCGGAATCGGCGCCTCTCCTGCTGACCCCCGGACGCCGCTGCGAGAATGGCCGGCCGGTGCCGGTCGATCGCCCCGATTGGATCAAATTTACGCAGGAACTAGCCGAAGTGGGGCGGGCGGCGTACCGGGTCTCGCAGACCAGGAACCAGGAAGCCGTGGCGGACTTCACCTCACAACTCGCCGACTCTTGCGCGCACTGCCATCAGGTGTATCGGGATAAGCGCGGTTTCCGGCCCGGCGACCCCGCGGCCGCCGCTGCCCGCTGCACCCCGTGATCCGCGTGCGCCGCCCGCCGGATCCCCAATTGCTCGGCTTTCTCGAAGCGTACGACCCGCATATTGCGGATCTGGCGCTGGGACTGCGCGAGATCGTGCTGGAGGAGGCGCCCGACGCCTCGGAGTCGGTTTACCAGGTCTACACCGTTGCGATCTGGTTCGGCTTCAGTGGAAAGATGAAAGATATGTTCTGCTACATCGCAACCAATGCGAAGCACGTGAATCTCGGTTTCCCGCGCGGAGCAACGCTGGCCGATCCGAATCGCGTTCTGGAAGGCGAGGGCAAGACCATGCGCCACATCAAATTCAGGAGCGCGGGGGATGTGGAGCGGCCTTTTGTGCGCCGTTACATTCGGGCGGCGATGGAGCAAGCGGCTGAGGCGGGCGTGGGCGGGACAGGCAGGAGCGTGGTGAAGGCCAGCGCTGCAAACGCCAAGAACCGTGTGGCCCGGCGGAAGCCTGCAGCGAGGCCAAAGCCGGTGAAAAGACCCCGCCGTTCCGCCGGTCCCGATCGTAAAACGCGCCGTCCACACCCACAGCAGCCCTAGTGGTATAAAATAGCGCGGTATAGGTGCGGTCTGCCGCGCGGATAAATGCGCCAACAGGCGTTTAGAAGGAGCGATTATGTGCGATCAGGATCATTTTGAGAATGACCGGCTAGAGGCCGAGCGTCTCGGTCTGGTGACACGAAAACAATTCGGCAAGATACTGGGAGCCGGCGTGGCCATGATGCTGCCGGCCGTGGCGAATGCGGTGGCGGTTAGTGAATCAGAGGTGAACGTGAAGACGCCGGACGGCACCGCGGACTGCTACTTCGTGCATCCGTCGAGCGGCACTGCTCCGGGCGTTCTGGTGTGGCCGGACATCTTCGGGCTGCGGCCGGCGTTTCGTCAAATGGGCAAGCGGCTCGCTGAATCGGGCTATTCGGTGCTGGTGGTGAATCCGTTCTACCGTACCAAGAAAGCCCCGACCGCGGACGAGGGCGCCAAGACTCCAATCCCACAGTTGATGCCGCTGGCGCAAAGTCTCAACGAGACGACCCAGATGACGGATGCAAAAGCATTCATCGGCTGGCTGGACCAGCAGTCGGCGGTAGCCAAGAATCGGAAAGTAGGGACGCAGGGGTACTGCATGGGGGGGCCGATGGCGTTTCGGACCGCGGCCGCCGTGCCCGATCGCGTCGGGGCAGTCGGCTCTTTCCATGGCGGCGGGCTTGTGACCAATATGCCCAACAGCCCGCATCTGCAGGCCTCCAAGACCCACGCGCAGTTCCTCATCTGCATCGCGTCCAATGACGATATGCAGAGGCCTACGGAGAAGGACGTTCTGAAAGAGACCTTCGCGAAGGCGAACGTGCCGGCCGAGATTGAAGTGTACAAGGGCATGCATGGCTGGTGCCCGCCGGATTCGCAGGTCTACCTCGAGCCCGACGCCGAAAAGGCGTGGAGCCGCCTGATCGCGCTGTACGGCAAAGCTCTGGCCTGAACTTCGGTCCGGGCTTTAGAGCAGAATCAGTCCTTTGCGCATACCGATCGCAACGGCTTCGGTGCGGGTCGAGGCGTGCAGCTTGCCAAGTATCGACGCGACGTGGAATTTTACGGTGTGTTCGGAAATGCCGAGCTTCCAGGCGATGTTCTTGTTCGCCGCCCCCTCGGCCATCATGCCCAGAACTTCAAGTTCGCGCGGCGTCAAGACCGAAGCCTCGGCCGAGATGGGAGCCGGGCCAGACGCGGACAATAGTGTTTCAAGTTCGTGAGGGTCCAGCACGGCCATCCCGTTGGAGGCGGCTTCGACGGCGGCCAGAACTTCAGCGGGCGAAACATCGCGCCGCAGGAGGGCGCGGACTCCGGCGCGGAGCGCTTCGTGCGTCCATGCAGGCTGCGCCTCGCCGGAGAGCAGCACGATGGCGGGCAATTGTCCATCGTGCGGCGG
This sequence comes from uncultured Solibacteraceae bacterium, assembly GCA_964554945.1. GTDB lineage: Bacteria > Acidobacteriota > Terriglobia > Bryobacterales > Bryobacteraceae > PSRJ01. The sequence continues at coordinate 11,327 of CAZKQQ010000054.1, forward strand.
CGCCAGTTCTTCGAACGGCACCGCTGCCAGAATCACATCCGGCTGCAGGGTGTCGACTGACGAGAGATCGGGGAACGATCCCGCCACTTCGATGGCCGGATCGGACGAGACCAACGCTTCCAGACCCGCGCGCATCACGGCGGTGGGCGCCGCGATAAGCAAGCGGGTCACGCCGCCTCCGCCCGGGCCTCCAGCCGCGCCACAGTCTCGCGCGTCCGGTTGTAATCCCCGCGAAGGAACTGCAAGGCGATCGGGCCAGAAGCGTCGTCGAGAGCATCGGCGAGAGCGTCGGGCGAATCGAGCGGCTGCCCGTTGCACGCGGTCAGAATGTCGCCGACGCGCAGTGAAGCGTTATGGGCCGCGCCCCCGGCCTCCACTTCCAGAACCAGCATGCCGAAGCGGTTGCCCGCGAAGCCAACCGGCCGCAGCGTGACGCCGAGCCGCGGCCGCGCGCCCCGCCGCAGGAATTCGGCGACATCGCGCGAGGGTACCGCGAGCCCCAGTCCGTGCGCGATTGCCGTATTGATGCCGACAACTTCTCCACTAGCATTAGCCAGCGGGCCACCGGAATTTCCGGGCGCCAGGCGCACCGTAGCGCGCACCCAGCTCCGCCGCCCCATCCCAGGCATTGGCCCGACCGAATGGATCACTCCAGTGGTTAACGCGCCGGAGAATCCGAGCGGGCTGCCGATCGCAATCACCAACTCGCCGGGACGCAGCGCGCCCGAATCGCCCGCCGTGGCCGCTGGAAGTTCTCCCTGGGGGACGCGAAGAAGCGCCAGGTCCCGGCGCGCATCGTAGGCATCGAGGCGCGCTTCAAACCGCCGGCCGTCCCACAGTTCCACTTCAGTCCGCGAAGAGCGGACGACGTGCGCGTTGGTCACGATGAGGCCGCCCGCGCTCCATATTACGCCGGAGCCCCCACTCCGCCGCTCATCGGAAAGCACCTGCACGGTCGAACGGCGCAGTTGTTCGGCCGCATCTCCGAATGTGCGCATGTCAATCCCTCCGCGGCCGGTCGCCGACCGTGATGCGAATCTGTTTTTGCGCGCCTCCGCGCAGCAGCCCCGCTTCGATGCTTTGTCCCGGCCGTGAGGTTTCCAGCGCGGCCTGCACATCATCCGTATCGGCGACTGCCTTTCCGTTCACCGACAACAGGATGTCGCCGATCAGCACACCTGCCGTCGACGCCGGCCCCCCTGCCTCAGCCGACAACACGATCAGACCTTTTTGATGATCGGACAGCGCCACCGGTTGCAAACCCACGCCCAGGTAGGCTCGCGCCACGTGACCCCGGCTGAGAATCTCATCCAAGACACGGTTGATCGACGTGGCTGGAATGGCGAGCCCCGCCAGGCGCGAAAGCGCGGACGTCGCGACACCGATGGCGGCACCGGCGGAATCGACGACCAGGCCGCCCGAGGATGCGGGATACATCGTAAGATCGAGCCGAATGTACTGATCGAGCCGGCCGCCGCGCCACGTCCGCCAGGGGCCGCTTACGGCGCTGATAATACCCAAGGTCGCGTTGACCCCGGAGTCGTCCGATCTTCCCACGGCGAGCGCGACATGTCCCGGCTTGATGCCTGCCGCGAGTTGCGAGACTGTGTCACCCACCGGTTCCGCTAGCCGCAACACCGCCACGTCAGTTCCGGCGTCGCTCCCCGCCAGCGTCGCGGGACGGTTGGCGCCGTCCGGCAGGGTCACCGTAATCTCGTCTTCGCGCCGGATGGTGTGCTGCGCCGTGACGATGATGCCGGGCCGCCAGATCACCCCGCTCGACGAAAACCGCGGCCGTGCATGCACGGCTACCACCGATCGGCCGGCGCGCTCCACGGCTGCCGCCAGATCGTTCGACAGCGCCGCCCATTCATTTGCCATTTGTTAAATCCCTCCGTGACTCCAGAATGCCGCGGCAACGCACGGTTGCACATCGGCCATTCGGCTAGGAGCGACCTGGTAAAGAGAGGAGTAGCCCGGTGATCCTGTCACCGGCGAGTATTACCGCGCGGAGACCAGGCCTGCGTCGGAAACGCCCTGGCGATCCGTATTGGCGGCGAAATAGCTCTGTCCCGCAAGGATTCGGTAAATGTTGCCGGCAACGCCCGCGGCAACGGGTCCGCTCACGCGGTGATCGCCAGTCAGCATCACCACCACCACGAGTTGATGCCGGTTCACTTCGTTGAAGGAACCGAACCAGCCCATGTGGCTCGAGACGCGGTAATCGGTGCAGGTGCCGGTCTTGCCGAGAATCGGATCATCCGGATCGAAGCCGATGCGCCGCGCGGTGCCGAAATCCACCGCCGCTTTCATGCCCATGCGGATGTCGGGCAACCGGCTGTCCGGCAGATCGAGGGTGCGCTTGATCTTCGGCGTGAATTGCTCGATCTCGGCTTCGCTCCGAGGATACTGCAGATAGTACAACGTTCCATCGTTGGCGATGGCTGAAACCAGCGCCGCCAATTCCAGCGGCGTCACCAGAAATCCTTCTCCGAAGCTGGTCATCATGCCAACTCCGCCGTCCTTCGGTGCTTCCACCGGAATGACCCCGGGCTGCTCGTCGGGAATGTTGAGCGCGGCCTTCTCTCCCAGGCCGAGCATCTGCGCGTAATGCGTGACGCGCTCGAAGCCCAGCGTGTTCCCCAGCCGCGCGAAGTATTGATTGTTCGAGCGGGCCAGCGCGGTGGTCAGGTTAAAGCGCATGCGTCGCGTAATCTTAACCGTGGTATCGGGATCAATCACATGTTCATTCAACGCAGCGACCGAGGTGACCAGCTTGATGGTAGAGCACGGTGTGAAGCCGCTCTTCAATGCGAGTTTCTGATTGACGATGGTAAGAATGCGACCGGTGGCCGGGTCAACCGCCACGACACTGCCGTTCACGGAACCGAGCGCCGTTACCGCCGCGCGGCGGATTACCAGGTCTTCTCCGTCAACGTTATCCCCCAGCGTGGGATCGATCCGGGGCTTGGGCTTACGCTTGTGGAGGGTTGTGGAATTTTTCGTCCTCCGCGCGAGGGTGGCGGCCGGAGCCGTGCTTGCCAGCAAACCCGCGGAAACCAGGGCGACCAACCTAAACCTTTGCATTAGAACCACCTTGGGTGACGATGGAATAAATGTGACAGTAATCTTTCACACAAACCATTGGACATTATACCCATGGTGGGTGGCCATCGTAAGCTATCAGGAGTTAACGAATATGGCCGAATCTCCTATTACCCCCCGGAACCAGGATTTTGCTGCCTGGTATCAAGACGTTGTGCTGCAGGGCGATCTTGCCGAACCCGCCGAGATCGTGAAGGGCTGTATGGTCATCAAGGCCAACGGCTATGCGGTCTGGGAGTTGCTTCAGCGCGAGCTGGATACTCGCTTCAAGGCGACCGGTCACCAGAACGTCTACTTTCCTCTGCTCATCCCGCAGAGCTTTCTGCGCCGGGAGGCGGAACACGTCGAAGGATTCTCGCCCGAGCTGGCGGTAGTGACAGTCGCCGGGGGAAAGGAACTGGAAGAGCCCTATGTGATCCGGCCGACCTCGGAGACGATCGTTGGACATTTTTTCGCCAAATGGATTCAGAGCTGGCGCGACCTGCCGATGCTGATGAACCAGTGGGCCAATGTGGTGCGGTGGGAGCTGCGCACCCGTCTGTTCCTGCGAACGACGGAGTTTCTCTGGCAGGAAGGCCACACTGCGCACGCCACGCATGACGAGGCTCTGGAAGAGGTGTTGCGGATGCTCCGTACGTATGCCGAAGTCGCCGAAGACGTGATGGCCATGCCGGTGATACCGGGCGTAAAGTCGCGGGCGGAGAAGTTCGCCGGGGCGCTACGCAGCTACTCCATTGAGGCCATGATGCAGAACGGCCTGGCGCTCCAGGCCGGCACCAGTCACGACCTCGGGCAAAATTTCGGCAAGGCCTTTGAGGTCAAGTTTCAAAACAAGGAAGGGCAGCTCGAGTATGTCTGGCAGACGAGTTGGGGCGTGAGCACGCGCCTGATCGGCGGCCTGGTGATGAGCCACTCAGACGACAAGGGCCTGGTGTTGCCTCCCCGGCTGGCGCCGGTGAAATCGGTGCTGGTGCCCATTTATCGCAAAGACGAAGAGCGCGGCAAAGTGCTCGAAGCTGCGCATAAAATCGGCGCGGATGTGGGCGCCAAAGTGGATGACCGCGAAGGTCAGAGCCCGGGCTCAAAATTTTTCCATTGGGAGAGGCGCGGCGTGCCGGTCGTGCTGGAGTTGGGACCGCGCGATCTGGCGGCTGGTAGCATCGTGCTGAAGCGGCGGGATACGGGGGCCAAGCAGCCGGTGCCGCAGACGGAATTGGCCGGCGCGTTACCGGCGACGCTCAACGCGATGCAAAAAGATTTGTACCGCGCGGCGAAGGATCGTCTGAAAGCAAATACAGTGTCTGCCGATTCCATGCGCGAAGTCGAGTCTATCCTGGCTGAAGTTACCGCCGAAAAAGGGGGCGGCAAATTCGTAATGGCTCACCTGAAGGACGACCCAGCCTGTGACGCGCGCCTCAAGGAATTTAAAGCCACGGTAAGAAACATTCCTCTGGTGGATGAGTTCGATGGCGGCGGAAAGTGCATAGTTACGGGCGAGGCGGTGGACCGGCGGGTAGTGATTGCGAAGGCGTATTGAAGCCCGGGGGGCTATCGCTTGCGCCCGGTTTGGCGCGCGTGGCGGGCTAAGTACCCGGTCCACCACTGTTCTTTGCCTGGCGCATCAAACTCGCGCGTCCAGAACCGCCGGAAATCGTCGACCTTCTCGATCTTGCGTTCCATAAGGAATTGTTCAAGCCGCCGGCGCTGGACGGAATTCTTGGTTTCACACTGTGCCAGGACCTTCGCCGCCGCCGCGCAGTCGCTTACTTCTCCCAGGAGCTGTTGCAAGTGGCGCAATGCCGCCAGGCGGACGCGGAGCCCAGGCCCATAGCAGGCGCGAAACAGTTCGAGAGCGTAGCGCACCCGCTTTGTCAAAACGCGCAGCGCATGGAATTCCGAATCCTTCGTCTTCCCTCCGATCGTCTCGCGGACACGCGCATAATAGGCCGCAACCACGGCGGGAAGCTGAATCCGCGCATTATGGGCAGTCCCGCTGCTCTCATCCCATCGGATATGTTTCAGGATGTTCATTTCCTATAGTTCCAGGCGGCTTCTCCATTTTCTGGAAAATCCCCGGCTCTTCCACAGTCGAATTTCCCGCGCCAGGCGGTTGGCGGCCTTGCGGCGCTCTTCGCGCAAGCGGCCGGCCAGCGCTGCCTTTGCCGGCATTCCAGCTTTGCTCAAAAGCTCCAGCGCGATATCCAGGTCGCGAACGGTCCCGGCGAGTTCCATCAGGCTGTCGAGCCGGCGCCGGATTCGCTTGGCGGAATGTCCGGGGAAAAACTGGGCAAAGACGCGAAGACAATTGCTCAACCGTCGAGTCGCCACACGGAGATCATGAACGATGTCGGCATTGCCTGAGTTGGAGGCATGCCCCGCCTGGTACGCGAAGCGTCGCAGCAGGATGGCGGTCTGGAGCCTGACATGATCCCGCATGTCAGGCGCGAACCTTGGAGACCGAGAGCGGACGGTTGTAGACCAGCTGGAATGCTTCGGCGGCGCGCTCCGTGCCCCATTTCTCGAGGTCCAAATCACCCTGCGATCGCACCTGCAGGTTGACGAGACCGTCGCGCAAGCGGCACTCCACGCCGCGGACATGCTGTTCGTGGTCGCGGTCCAGGTTCTCCGCCAGCCTGAGGATTGGGATCAGGAACATCAGGGCGCGCCGTTCGTCAGGCGTCAATGCCTGAAAGGCACTATGCTCCGGCTTGGGAAGAGACTTGCGGTGATAGCGGCACAGCCCGGCGATCAACAGGCGCTCGCGTTCGGTAAATCCGGCCAGATCGGAGTTCGAAATCACGTACCACGAATGCTTATGGTGGCTGGTATCGCTGACGAAATGGCCAACGTCATGCAGATAGGCGGCGGCCTCCAGTTCCTTGCCGCGCTCGGCGGGCAATTGATGCAGCGGCTGGAGGGCCGTGAACAGCAGGTTCGCGATGTCGGCCACGTGGCGCGCGTGATCGAGCGAGACCCCATAGCGACGGCCGAGGCTTTCGACCTCGCGGCGTTGATCCCGCGTCAATCGCGACAGCTCGGCGCCCACATTGCGCAGCGCCAGGTCGGCGATGATGCCGTCGCGCACTCCGGCGCGCGAGTAATATGCCGCGGGCAACCGGAACTCCTGAAGGAAATCGAGCAGCACGGCTACGCCGGGAACGATAATCTCGGCGCGGCGGGGACCGACGCCGGTGATCTTGCGCCGGGCCGGCAGGCCGCGCGTCGAAAGTTTCTGATAGAGCCGGCGGACCTGCGCCGTTGAAATGCGAAGGCGGTCGATCTCGTCGCGCTTGGTGCGGGGCATGCGCGCCACAGCGCTAGCCACCGACGAGGCGGTCGCGGACGTGGCGATCACACGATCCCATTTTCCGTGCCCGAGGCGGCGCAGCGCGCCCGCCAGTTTTTCGCTGATGTACGCATGCATCTGGTGCAATTGCTCGGGTCGCGGTGGATCATCTTTCAAAAAGTGTTCCCGCAGCCGTACCGCGCCCAGTGGTTTGGAAAATGCTTCTTGCAGACGGCCGTGCCCGGCGGCAATGATTTCCGCGCTGCCGCCCCCGATATCGATAATCAGAATGCTCTTGTCCGATTGCGGCCAGCAGCTTTCCACACCCAGATGAATCAGCCGCGCTTCTTCGCGGCCGGAGATGATTTCCGCGCGGGTGCCGGCCGCCGCCGAGGCCCGCTCCAGAAACTCTTTCTGATTGTGCGCGTCGCGGATCGCGCTGGTGGCTACGGCGCGCACCCCGACGACATCAAGCTTGCGGTAGAGACCGGCCATGCGCGCCAGCACGGTGATGGTCGCCTGCATCGCCTCTTCGCTAACGGACCCGGTGCGGAATACGCTTTCTCCCAAGCGGGTCACTTCGCGATCCGAAGCCAGTATGCGCGCCGGCTGGCCCGGAGCGACCTCCGCCGCCTCCATTCGAATGGAGTTGCTGCCGATATCGATAGCGGCGTAGCGAGGCACTACCCTTATGCTAATCGATGTGGCCCGGCGATCTTATCCAGCCCTGCGTTTTACCGTCGAGGCGCCAACCCGCCGAGAAGAGAAGAATTTATTTCTGAGTTACAGGTTCATTACAGAATCATTACACGTTGGAACCGTTCGCCTGTGCCGGAGTAGAATAAGCAATTGGCCCTCCTTCTATGCCTCTTTTCGTGCCTAACCGGTACCGCGGGAAATTGATTGTCGTCGAGGGAATCGACGGCTCCGGTAAATCTACACAACTCTCCCTCCTGAGCCATTGGCTGCGATCGCAAGGATATGCGGTTGCCTTCAGCGAGTGGAATTCTTCGCCGCTGGTGCGCCAGACTACGCGCCGAGGCAAAAAGAAAGAGATGTTCACGCCGACGACGTTCAGCCTGCTGCACGCCACCGATTTCGCCGATCGCATGGAGAGCTACATCTTCCCACTGGTAAAATCGGGGGCGATCGTATGCGCGGATCGGTACGCAGGCACCGCGTTCGCGCGCGACGTTGCGCGCGGGGTCAGCCGCAGCTGGGTGCGCAACCTGTACCGGTTTGCCCTTCATCCTAATCTGAATTTTTATTTCCGCGTCCCGCTCGACGTGGCTTTGGGACGCATCCTGGGAGGCCGCGACGCCTTGAAGTACTACGAGGCCGGTATGGATCTGGGGCTGGCGCGCGATGTGGAAGAAAGCTTTCGCATCTTTCAAGGCCGCATTCTGGACGAGTACGAAGCCATGATCGATGAAATGGGATTCCACGTGATCGACGCAACCTTGTCGATCGAAGAGCAGCAGCGCATCATGCGCGACATCGTCGTGAGCGAACTTGGCGACAGTCTGAAGAACGGGATTCTCCACTTGCCCGAAGGAAGAGAGTTCAATGGCCACCCGACAACCTCTGCAGTTTTATAGCGAGCCGCTGCCGGACGTAAACACGGCGGAACTCCAGGGCAAGCTGATCGTTATCGAGGGCCCCGACGCGGTCGGGCGCAGCACGCAAATCACGCTGCTACGGCAATGGCTCGAACAGGAAGGCCACGCCGTGATCGACAGTGGGATGGCGCGGTCGGCGCTGGCGGGCAAAGGCATCAAGATGGCCAAGACCGGCAACACCCTCGGGCCGATCACCATGACGCTGTTCTACACCACCGATTTCGCGGACCGGCTGGAAAACGAGATCATTCCGGCGCTGCGGGCCGGGTTCGTGGTGCTTATCGATCGCTACATTTTTTCGATCATGGCGCGCGCGATCGCCCGCGGCGAAGACCGGCGGTGGATCGAGCAGGTCGCCGGATTTGCGTTGGTTCCGCACGCCGTCTATTACCTGCGCGCGGATGTCGAGCACCTGGTGTCGCGCGTCGTGCTTGGGCGCGGCCAATTCGATTTCTGGGAAAGCGGCATGGACCTCCGGTTCGGGCCCGACATGTACGAAAGCTTTGTCCGCTACCAGACCCGGCTCATCAAAGCTCTGGACACGATGGTCGAGCCGTATGATTTCACGGTGATCGACGCCAGCCAGCCGGTGGAGCGCATTTTTCGCGAGCTTCAGCGGCGCATTGCGCGGCTGCGCATGGGGCGCTTGCCGAATTCCAAGCCTGCACTGAAGAAGAAGGCCAAGGCCTGATGGAGATTTATCTTCTGCGGCACGGGATCGCCGAAGACGCACCTCCCGGAATGCCGGACGCCGATCGCGCTCTGACGCCGGCGGGCCGCCAAAAACTGCGCCGGGTGCTCGCTCGCGCACGGGCCGCCAAAGTGGAGCCGGATGTTATTCTGTCGAGCCCTTATCGCCGTGCGTTGGAGACCGCCGAGATTGCGGTCGAATCCCTCGGGTACAAAGGCAAGGTCGTACAAACCACGGCGCTGACGCCCGACGCGAATCCTCACGATACGTGGGAGGAAATTCGCGCACGAAAATCGGAGGCGTCGCTTCTGCTGGCCAGCCATGAGCCGCTGATGAGTTCGCTTCTCGCCTTCCTGCTGAACACTCCGGCGCTGATGGTTGATTTCAAAAAGGCCGCGGTGGCCCGCGTGGATTGCGAGCGCTTTGGTCCCGAGCCGCACTGCCTGCTGAAGTGGATGCTGACGCCGGCCATCGCTGGGGAGTGATGCGAATTCAACAGGCGACCGTCCAATACGAGACCTGGCTAGGCAAGCGGCTCAAACTGATTAAGGAAGATTTAAAACTCAAGCATGCACAGATGCGTTCCGCGCCATTTCCGTTTCTGCGCGCCACGTATTATCGCTGGGCGCAGACATGGGAAGAAATCGCCGGAGCTTCCGCGCGAGCGCCGAAGGTGCTCGCGGTCGGCGATCTGCATCTCGAGAACTTCGGAACGTGGCGTGACATCGAAGGCCGACTCATCTGGGGCGTCAACGATTTCGACGAGGCATTCCCGCTGCCTTACACTAACGATCTGATTCGCCTCGCTACCAGCGCGATGCTGGCAAAGACGAGCTGCGCCGCCAAGGCGGGAATTGCAGCGATTCTCCAGGGATACATCGATGGCTTGGAAGCCGGCGGACGGCCATTCGTCCTGGCCGAGCATCACAGTGCGTTGCGCCTGATGGCCACCGCGCGGCTACACGATCCGGAGCAATTTTGGAATAAGCTACGCGAACTGCCCGAGTGCGCCAGTCCACGCGGAGCGGCCAAGGCAATCGAGCGCCTGATGCCCGAGCGCGGAATTCGCTGGCGGATGATGCACCGGGTGGCGGGGCTGGGCAGCCTCGGCCGCGAACGGTATGTAGCATTAGCCGAGTGGCAGGGCGGGTCGGTGGCGCGCGAGGCCAAGGCACTCGCGCCCTCCGCGTGTGTCTGGGCCAAGAATGGAAAGGGAACAGGGCCGATCCGGTATCAAGAAATTCTCGATCGATCGGTGCGCTGCCGCGATCCGTTCGTGCGGGTGCGCACACGCTGGATTGTCCGGCGCCTGGCGCCGGACTGCTCCCGCATCGAGCTTTCCGCACTGCCGAAAGAGCGCGACGAAATCCGGCTGTTGCATGCCATGGGATTCGAAACCGCGAACATTCACCTAGGGAGCACGAAACCGCGGGTTCTGCGCGACGACCTCAAAGTCCGCCCACGCGGCTGGCTGTTCGACGCCGCCCGCCGCATGGAAACAGCGGTGCTCGATGATTTCAGGGAATACGGGAAGCGGAAGTAGCATTACAAAACTATTACATCCGAATATCCTGAATCAGGTTAGTATCAAGCCAACAGCAGGAAGCAGACACCGTGACTCCTCACCCCAAGGGCACACGAGCGCGCGTTCTCCTGACCTCGGTCTTTGGACCTTATGCTCAGGATGATGAGTTTGGCAGCCGCCGCATCAACCCCATGGAGCTTTACCATAACCAGGTAACACGCGCCCAGGGATGCTTCTCGCTGCGGATGTTCCATCGCTCGTGGGGCATCATGATGATCCAAGCGAACATCTCGGCGCCGTGCACGCTGCTGGACTTTCCGACTCGCGAGGCGTTTGCCAAGGAGCTGACCAATCATCACTATGACATCATCGGCATTTCTTCCATCATCGTGAACATCGGCAAGGTGCGCGAGATGTGCAAGATGGGGCGGCGGCTCTCACCCGGTTCGACCATAGTGGTGGGCGGACACGTCGCCGCTATTCCGGGCATCGAGCGGATGATCGATGCCGATCACGTCGTACGAGGCGACGGTATCGCGTGGACGCGTGGTTTCCTCGGTGAAGACGTGAGCGCTCCCATCCGCCATCCGCATATCGTTTCGGGATTCGATATGCGCACGATGGGCATCCGGCTGCCCACTCGGGACGGAAGGGCGGCCGCCACCATAATCCCTTCGGTGGGCTGTCCTTTGGGCTGTAACTTTTGCACCACCTCGGCCTTCTTCGGCGGCAAGGGGAGATTTCTCGACTTCTACCGGACTGGCGAAGAGCTGTTCCACGTCATGTGTGAAATGGAGTCTTCCATGAAGGTGCGGTCGTTCTTCATGATGGACGAGAACTTCTTGCTCCATCACCGCCGCACCATGGAGTTGCTCGACCGGATGAAGGCCAAGAACAAAGCCTGGGCCCTCTACGTATTTTCATCCGCCAACGCCATCAGCCAATACAGCATGAGAGAGTTGGTCGAACTCGGTGTTTCGTGGATCTGGATGGGCCTGGAGTCCGCGCGGTCGGGTTATGCCAAGCTCCAGGACCACGACACGCCGGCGCTCTGCCAAAAGTTGCAGCAGCACGGTATCAAGCTGCTGGGGTCAACGATTATCGGCCTGGAGCACCACACGCCCGAAAACATCAACGAGGAGATCGAACATGCCGTGTCGCACGAGACAGATTTCCATCAGTTCATGCTCTACACGCCGGTGCCCGGAACTCGCCTGTACGAAGAGATGCAGCAGAAGCGGCGGCTGCTGGACGTCGATCTGGCTGACATTCATGGACAGCATAAGTTCAACTTTGAACACTCCGCCATCTCGCGGGACGACTCGAATCGTTTTCTGGAACGGGCGTTCCAGCGCGACTTCCAGCGCAATGGTCCGAGCCTGTATCGCATCGGCCGCACGACCATGCAAGGGTGGAAGCGACATAAGAACGATCCAGATCCGCGCGTCCGCGCACGCTTCGCGTGGGAAATCCGCTCGATCCGGAACGCTTACAGCGGGCTGCTGTGGGCGATGGAGCGGCAACTGCGACACACCAATGCGGCAATCAGTGAAGAGATCCGAGCGTTGCGCAAAGAGATCGAGTGCGAATTCGGAGGAGTCACTCGCGTGATGGCCGGCCTCCTCGGACCGGTGTTTCTTTGGACCAGCCGCCGGGAGCAGAAGCGGCTGGCTCACGGCAAGACGCACGAACCCAAGACATTCATCGAGCACCGCAACTGGAGAGCCCAAACGGATACATAGGAAAGCTGAGTTGGCCTGCACTCGAGACATGGCGGTGGCGAGGCTTGCTTTCGTGTTCAGAGAAGCGCAACATCTTCTCTATATGACACCCGCCACCAGCAGAGGTAGACCCACCGACGGCGCCCGGCGCGCCGCCAGGCAAATCGAACGCGATCCATCCGCCGTCGAATCAACAGCAGAACTCATTGACCGCGAGACGGGCGTGCGCGAGCTAGTAGAAATCCTGGAGAACGTCATTGCCGAAGCAGGCGATCTCATTGAAGGCCGCAGCCCCGAGCTCGTGGCCCGAGCCCGCGCCGCGCTACGACTGTTTAACGATGATGCTCCGCGGCAGGCGGAATGAACGAGTTGCCTGGTTCAGCCGCGCAACTCAGGTGATCGTCGAGGCGAGGGCGTGCTCTCAAGGCGCGGCTATTCCACGCGGTAGTTCGGCGCTTCTTTGGTGATGATCACGTCGTGCACGTGGCTTTCGCGCAAGCCGGCCGGCGAGATTCGCAGGAAGCGCGAATTGCATTGCAGCTCGCGGATATTCCGCGCGCCGCAGTAGCCCATCCCGGAACGCAAGCCGCCTACCAGCTGGTACACCAATTCCGCCAGCGGACCCTTGGCTGCCACGCGGCCTTCGATGCCCTCCGGCACCAGCTTGGAGCCGGCTTCCTGTGAGTAGCGCTCGGCGCTACCTTGGGACATGGCGCCCATCGAGCCCATCCCGCGATAGGTTTTGAACGTGCGGCCCTGATACAGAATCGTCTCCCCGGGACTTTCGTCCGTGCCGGCCAGGAGGCCGCCGATCATGACGCAGTCGGCTCCGGCGGCGATCGCCTTGGGAATATCGCCCGAGTACTTGATTCCGCCGTCAGCAATGAGCGGCACGCCGGCTTCGCGAGTGGCGCGCGAGCACTCCGAAATCGCGGTGATCTGCGGAACGCCGGCGCCCGAAACCACGCGCGTAGTGCAGATGGAGCCGGGACCAATCCCCACCTTGATTCCATCCACGCCCAGCGAAATCAATTCGCGGGCACCCTCATAGGTCGCCACGTTTCCGGTGATGAGCTGCACATCGGGAAGCTTGCACTTGATGCTCTTCACGGCGTCCATGACCCGCGTGCTGTGGCCGTGCGCGGTATCGATGGCGAGCACGTCCACTTTCCGCGATACCAGTTCCTGCGCCCTTTCCAGAAAATCGCCGGTCGCACCAATTGCGGCTCCGACGCGCAGCCGCCCCTGGCGATCCTTGGCAGAATTCGGATACTTCAGCTTTTTCTGGATGTCCTTGACCGTAATGAGGCCCTTCAGAATGTAATTGTCGTCGACCACCAGCAACTTCTCCACGCGGTGCTGGTGCAGGATTGCCTCGGCTTCTTCCAGGGTAGTGCCGACCGGAACGGTGACCAGGTTCTCCTTGGTCATGACTTCGGAAACGGGCAAGTCGAAGCGGCTTTCGAAACGCAAGTCTCGGTTGGTGAGAATGCCGACCAGCTTTCCGTCTCGCGTGACCGGCACGCCCGAGATCCGGTAGCGCCGCATCAACTCCTGCGCGTCGGCAATGGATTGATCGGGGCGGATCGTGATGGGGTCCACGATCATGCCGCTCTCGCTGCGTTTGACGCGGTCCACTTCCTCGGCTTGCCGGTCGATCGACATGTTGCGGTGGACAATGCCGATGCCGCCCTGCTGCGCCAGCGCAATGGCCAGGTGCGATTCCGTCACCGTATCCATGGCCGCGGACACGATCGGTATGTTCAATCCAATCTGGCGGGTAAAGCAGGTCCGAGTATCAACTTCGGAAGGCAGCACCTCGCTGCGGGCCGGTTCGAGCAGAACGTCGTCGAAGGTAAGGCCCTCGGGAAGCACATCTTGAATCATAGTGATTCACCCCATCATAGCGTACAGCCGAGTCCTCTCAAAAAAGAAAGGTGAGCCGCAGGCGAAGCGTATCGAATCACTTTTGACTTTTGACTTTTGAAATTTGACCTTTGACTTCTTCCGGATGCCCATGGGTCCGAAGGCCGGTCCATTCCTCCGCGAGCACAATGGAGTTTGCCGGATTTTTCGGATCGTACCGCACCGAGACCGAGCCGATCAGCACCGAGAGGTCGGTCGGAAGATATTCCTTGAGGAGGGTGAGGTCCTGGGAGGCGATGTACTCGACCCCGCGCACGTCATACGAGTAGAACAGCAGTTCGCCGCGGATCTCGCTGATGGTGGCGTCACCCATCTTGCCGCGGGCCACGAGCGTGGCGCGCCGCTTGCGTTCGCGCTCCTCCGGGGTAATCCGGGACAAGCGCCAGGCGCGAAAACCGAAAATAGCGCCGGTGAGAACCAGCAGGCCGGCGAGGACGAGAATAATTTCCTTCGCACTCGCGAACGAGAAGGCGTTCCACATTCAGAATAGTAGTTACCCGGCTACGGGAGTTTCTTGGAAAACTTTGGCGTAATCTTTCAAGAACTGATCGAGCCCTTTATCCGTCAACGGATGGTTAAACAGCATGTCCAGGACTTTGAACGGCATCGTCCCAATGTGCGCCCCGGCCTCCGCCGCTTCGATCACGTGCGTTGGCGAGCGGAGCGATGCCGCTAATACCTGCGTTTTGAAATTGTAATTCTTGTAAATGTGCACGATGTCGCGGACCAGTTCCATCCCGACATGGCCGACATCGTCGAGTCTGCCAACAAAGGGGCTGATGAAGTACGCGCCGGCCTTGGCCGCCAGCAGCGCCTGGCCGGGCGAAAAACAAAGCGTGACGTTTACCCGAATGCCTTCCTTGCTCAACGCGGAAGTTGCTTTGATTCCATCGCGAGTGAGCGGGCATTTCACAACGATGTTCTTGTGGATCTTGGCCAACCGTTTGCCTTCCTGTATCATCGCGGAAAACTCGGTGGCCACCACCTCGGCACTGATATCGCCATCGACGATATCGCAAATTTTTCGGACTTGCTCTTCCAGGGGCCTGCCCTCCTTGGCAATCAAGGTGGGATTGGTGGTCACACCATCCAAAATGCCCCAGGCGGCGCCTTTTTTCAGCTCATCGAGATTGGCCGTATCGAGAAAAAACTTCACTCGTCTACCCTCCCGTTGTCCTCACCGGGATTATAGCATCCCCAGTCGTTTAAAATAGTTAGTAGTGTCTCCAAAAACCTTCTATATTGAGACGTTTGGTTGCCAGATGAACGCGCACGATTCCGAAAAGGTAATCGGCACGCTCATTCAGCAGGGCTATGCGCAGGTGGAAACGCCGGAGGAGGCGCACCTGGTGCTGTACAACACGTGCAGCATCCGGGACAAGGCGGAACAAAAAGTCTTCAACCGTCTCCAGAATTTCAAACGCGAGGCCGGCAGGGGTAAAGTGTTCGGCGTCCTCGGGTGCGTGGCGCAGCAGGAGGGCGAGAAGATTTTCGCGCGCGCGCCGCACGTCAGCATGGTTTGCGGTTCGGCCAGTTACACGCGTCTCCCCGAGATGCTGGTGCAGCTCGAGGCCGGCAGCCGGCGGGTCACCGGCTTAAGCCTCGACACGGACGAGACATTCGATACGCCGTTCACCCGCCGCGACAACCCCCACCGCGCCTACATCACCATCATCGAGGGCTGTGATAAATCGTGCGCCTATTGCGTGGTGCCGTTCACGCGGGGACCCGAGCGCAGCCGCACCAGTGAGAGCGTCATAGCTGAAGCAGGCCGGCTTGCGGGACAGGGCTACACCGAGATCCAATTGCTGGGCCAGAACGTGAACAGCTATCGCGATCCGTCGCCGGCAGGTTGGGATTTCGCCACCTTGCTGGCGCGAGTCGCCGAGGTTCGCGGCATCCGCCGGGTGCGCTACACGACGTCCCATCCGCGCGACTTCGTCCGCGGCATCGTCGACGCCATGGACGCCAACCCGGTTCTTTGCAATCACGTACATCTGCCCGTGCAATCCGGATCGAGCCGCGTGCTCGCCGCAATGGACCGCCTCTACACTCGCGACGAATACATGCGGCGCATCGAATGGCTGAAGACCGCCAGACGAAATTATTCGTTGACCACGGATATCATTGTTGGATTTCCGGGCGAGACCGAAGAGGATTTCGAGCGGACGCTCGATCTTCTGGACGAAGTCCAATACGATTCGCTCTTCAGCTTCAAATACTCGCCGCGCCCCAACACGGCGGCGATCGCGATGGCCGACGCCATACCCGAAGAGGAAAAGAAACGGCGCCTCGCCATTGTGCAGGAAAAGCAGCGGCTCATTCAGATCCGCCGCAACGCGGAACGCATCGGCACCATTGAGGAAGTCCTGGTGGAAGGCCGCCACGCGGCGCTGGGTCAATGGATCGGCCGCACCTCCGACAACCACACGCTCAACTTCACGCATCCCGAAACCAACGGCGAGAGCCTGATCGGTACGTACTTGCCGGTACGCGTGACGCGCTCGGGTCCCAACTCATTGGTAGGGGAAAGTGCAACTGTGGTGTAATAAAAGCTGGGAGGGCGCCATGGAAGTGGAGATGAAGATTCGCGGTCTCATGATGGATCCCGTGACCAACATGCCCATCGTGATCCTGCGGGATGTTCAGGGCAGCACAGTCCTTCCCATCTGGGTTGGCGTTTACGAAGCCAATGCCATCGCCCTGGAGATCGAAAAGGTCGCGACACCGCGTCCCATGACTCACGATCTCATCAAGAGTCTCCTCCTCGGTCTAAACACCGGCCTGCGCAAAGTGGTGGTGAGCGAATTGAAAGACGATACGTTCTATGCGGTGATCTGGCTCGACCGCGATGGCGAATTGATCAGTGTCGATTCCCGGCCGAGCGATGCGCTGGCTCTCGCGTTGCGCCTCGACTGCCCGATCTACGTCGAGGAAAGTGTGCTGAAGTCGTCGAAAGTGGCTTCGACCGTTTCCGACAAAACAACGAACGACGAACTGCGCCGCATGCTCGAAGGCCTGAACGACGAAGATTTCGGCCGCTACAAGATGTGACCCCGCCCGTCGCGGATCGTCTCGCCAGACTCAGCATTCAAATTGCGGCTGAAGCGGAGAAGCATTTCGTATTCGTGCGTGACAATTGTGTTGCCCTGGTCGAGCGTACCGAATCGGGCTACGGCTCGATCGGCAGCACCGGCATGATGACGGAAGCGGGCTTGGCCTATCTGGTATGGCGCGATCGGCGCCCGATGCTGGCCGGGAAATCGGGCGAGCATCCTGCTGAAGCCGCGCAAGTCGAAGCCATCCGACGGTTCTCCGAAGATCTGAAATCCGCGTTGGCGGTTTAGGCGCTTCGCGTCTGAGCAAGCCGGACGCTTACGCTACCAAAACGGTGCAGACGCTGGCGCAGATCGGGCCGCCGATATTGAAAGTTGCAGCCAGCTTCGGATTCTTCACCTGGGTTTCGGGCGGCGCTTTGCCTAATAACTGCTGTGCCGACCAGCCGATCATCGCAATGCCGGTCGCGCCGATCGGATGACCTTTCGCAATCAGACCGCCTGAGGTGTTGATTCCGCACTCTCCATCCGGCCGCGCCTTTCCTTGCACCCAATACTGCGCGCCGCGTCCAGGCTCGGCCTTGCCGATGACTTCCGTGCCGATGGCGCCCATTACGCTGAAACAGTCGTGGACTTCGGCCACGTTCACGTCCTGCGGTTTCGCGCCGGCCATGTCGTATGCCGTCTTCATCGCCCGGTACGCGCCCGTGGGCCGCAGGACGTCGCGGCCGGCCTTGCGGAGCGGGTCCGTCGCCTGGCCCCATCCCGCGATCCGCACACATTCCGCACGCGACACGCCGAGCTTCTTCAATCCTTCCTCAGTCGCGAGTATCAGGCCCGCGTATCCATCGGTGATCTGCGAGCAATCATAAGTTTTCAGCGGCAGTCCTTCGACGACGTAGCGGTTTAATCCTTCGATCTTTAGCGCCTGGTCCAGCGTAATCTGCACCTTATTCATCTGCGCGCAGGAGTTGTATTTCGCGTTCGCGTACTCCTGAACCGGAATCGCCGCCAGGGCTTGCTCCGTCACACCGTGCTCGGCCATGTAGGCCTGCATCACCTCGGCGAACAGGTGCGGGAAGACGAACACCTTGCCTTCGCGCTCGCCGGGAAACGAGAAATATCCGAGCACTTTGCCGATCAGCTTTCCATCCATCTTGCCATCGGCGTCGCGCATTTTCTCGTAGCCCACCGCGATTCCGGTTTCGCCCATCCCAAGCTGCAGTTTCTGGATCACCGAGAGCACCGCTTGGCCGCCTGACGCGCAGGCGTTTTCTACCGCTTCGATCGGCTTGCCTTCGAGCCCAGGTGTCATGGCCATCAAACCCGCCAGCAGCCCCTGCTCATTCAATGAGAAATTGCACGCCGCGCCGATGCTGCCGACGTCGAGAGCGGATGCTGGCGCTCCGATCTCCCGGCAGGTCCCCTGGATCGCGTTGTCGATGATGGTGGGCACGCTCATGTCCATCAGCTTGCCGAACCGGGACTGATGATAGGCGGCAATATAAATCGGCTTCATGCTGGTTGCCTCCGCTGATACCATTCTCTCAATTCTGGTTTGACCACTTTGCCATAGGGCGTTCGCGGCAGCACATCCATAAATTCAATCGACCTGGGAAGCTTGTAACGGGCCAGCTTCGATTCGAGAAAGTTCAAGATCCGGGAGGTGGTGACCGCAGTTCCTTCGCGCCGGACGACAAACGCCACACCCGTCTCTCCCCACCGGGCATCGGCGACGCCAAGCACGGCCGCATCTTTTATTTCTGGATGCTGCAGCAGTACGTTCTCGATTTCCGCGGGATATACATTCACGCCGCCGGTGATGTACATATCTTTGATGCGGCCATCGATGTAAAAGAATCCATCGGCGTCGCGGTGCGCCAAGTCACCGGTACGCAGCCATCCATCCGGCCCGATCGCCGCGGCCGTGGCGTCCGGCTGCTTCCAGAATCCCGCGCAGACATGCGGTCCGCGCAGCCAGAGTTCGCCGGTTTCTCCACACTGCAGGTCGAGCCCCTCGCTGTCGCAAATACGCGTCTGGGCGAACATCATCGGTTTCCCGATCGACCCGGCCTTGCACCGGGCTTCCTCCGCAGTCATCGCGAAGCAATTCACCCCGGCTTCGGTAAGGCCATAACCCTGCTTGAACACAAGGCCGCGCCGCTGATATTGATCGAGCAGGTAACGCGGCAGGGGCGCCCCGCCGCTAATACACCAGCGCACACTCGCAATGTCCGCAGTGGCGAATTCCGGGGCCTCCTCCATCATTTTGAAGGTTGCCGGCACCCCGAAGAGCAGCGTGGCGCGCTCTTTCTCGATCGTGCGCCATACTTGGGAGGCATCGAAGCGGTCGTGCAGGATCACCGTTCCACCGATCACAAACAGCGGCGTCAAGAACACCGCCAGGCCTCCTGCGTGATACATGGGCGTGAATACCGGCGCGATATCGTCTTCCCGCAATTGCCAGCTCGCGACTGTGTTGTACCCGTTCCAGATCACCATCCGGTGCGGCAGCATCACGCCTTTCGGCCGCCCCGTCGTGCCGCTGGTATACAAGAGGCACCAGAGGCTTTCGGGGTCGCAGGACACCGCGGTGAAATTTCCCGGTGGAATGTCATCGAGCGCGTGGCTGTCCATCACCAGTTGCACATCCGCATCGTCGATTAAGTGCGCGCGTTCCGACTCGGTCAGACGTGTGTTCAAAGGAACCAGCACAACGCCGCTCTTGCCTGCCGCAAAGAAGGCGTCCACGTATTCCACCCGGTTCTCGGACAGAATGCCGACCCGGTCGCCCTTCCGAATGCCGCGGTCGGTCCACCAGCGCGCCATCGCGCTCGCACGCCGGTCGAGCTCCGAATAAGTGTATCGGCGGCCGGAGCGCACTTCCACCAGCGCGATCTTGTCCGGCGTCAGCCGGGCCCGCTCTCCGAGGAGGTCTCCTGCGATCATGCCATCCGAAACGCCACGGCCGCCTGGTTGTACCCGACTCCTGATCCGACCAGCACCACCAGATTGCCTGGCTTCACTTTGCCGTGTTCGACAGCGCTATCGAGCGCCATTCCTACGCACGCCGAGCCGGTATAGCCCCACTCTTCCATGATTGTATGGGTCCGCTCCGCCGGCAGCCCGAGGTCACCCATCACCAACTCAATTGTCGGCTTCCGGACCTGGGTGAAGATAGCCAGGTCGATATCGGTGAGCGCAAAATCCCCTTGCGAGGCCAGCCGCCGGACCAGCCTCGGCCAACCCTGGTCATTGATCTCCGGCGGGTACCGCTCCGTCATCTTTACCTTCGTGCGTCCGCACGTCACCGATTCGACAGTGGCGGGTTCAAACGTGCCGCCCGAATAGATGCCCCAGAACTTGTGATACGAGCCATCGGCCTGAAATGCGGACGCGATAAAACCAGGACCGCGCGCCGGCTCCAGCACGGCCGCCGCGGCCCCATCGCCATAGAAGAAGATCATCGGATCGCGCGGATCGGCCAGCCTGTGCATCAAATACACGCCAACCACCAGCACCGTCCGCATCCCAGGATTCGTCGCGATCAATCCGGCCGCTGTCGCGAGGCCCGTAGGAAAAGAAGCGCAGGCGCATCCCACGTCGAAGGTGCCCGCATTCCGGGCGCCGAGCTTGTGCTGGAGCACCACCGAGGTCGCCGGCGTCAGGTAATCGGGTGAATCAGTTCCGAGGATGATGAGATCCACTTCCTCGGGTCTGCGTCCCGCGCGCTCCAGCGCCTGCCGCGCCGCCGGCAGCGCCACGTCCGAGGTCGCCCAGCCTTCCGGCGCGTACCACCGCTTGCGGATTCCAGTAGCCGCCTCCATCTTCTCCACGAAATCGGGAACGTGCGCCAGTTGATCGCGCAGCACGCTATTCGGAACTTCGATTTCGGGAAGATAGCGTCCTGTCGAGACAATGTTCGCGTACCGGTTCATATTAAGTCCCTGTGACCACGCCGCCATCGACGCTCAGCACCGTGCCGCTTACAAACGAGGCCGCGTCCGAAGCCAGCCACAGGTAGGCGTTTGCGATGTCCTCCGGCTCGCCAGCGCGCCCTAGCGGCGTATGGTCGCGCATAGCTTGCAGAATCTTGTCGGGCATTGACTTCACCATATCGGTGAGAATGAATCCCGGCGCTACGGCATTCACGCGAATATGGTACTTGCCCAATTCGCGCGCCCATACGCGCGTCATGCCGATCAATCCCGACTTCGCCGCCACGTAATTCGTCTGTCCGAAATTCCCGTACAGGCCGACGACGCTCGACGCATTCAGAATTACTCCGCCTCCACCGGCGATCATGTGAGGGACCACGGCGCGCGCGCAGACGAACACGCCTTTCAAGTTGACGTTGATCACCGCGTCGAACTGGTCGTCGCTCATGATCCCCGCGACGGCGCCATCTTTGTATTTCACCAGTTGACCGTCGCGAAGAATGCCGGCATTGTTGACGAGCACATGAATCGCGCCCCAGCGGCCCACTACCTCGCGCACGGCCGCGTCCACCGCGGCCGAGTTGCTCGTGTCGACCTTCTGGAACATGCCGCCTTCTTCCGGGGCGGCCTCCTTTACGTCCCACGACGCTACCCGGCATCCTTCCTGGGCGAAGCGGTGAGCCGTCGCTTTTCCGATGCCGGCCGCTCCGCCGGTTACGATGACAACTTTATTGCGCAATCCGGTCTCGATCATGTCTTTCCAAGCAGGCAGACGACATAAAACGATCGTCTGCCCTGCCTCCTCAAAAATTCAGCTTCAACGCGAATTGAATAACTCGCGGTCCCGTGGCTGTTGACGTAATGGTTGCGAGCGTCGCGGGCACCAGGACATTATTATTCGGATTCGCGAAATTTACCCGGTTGAACGCATTGAAGAACTCCGACCGGAATTCCAGCTTCGTCCTTTCATGCACCGGGATAAACTTTACGATCGAAAGATCCACGTTCCGCTGATTGGGTCCGCGCAGGATGTTTCTGCCCGACGTGCCGAACGGTGCGGTATTGGTGCAGGTCGGAGAAAACGCGCTTTTATTAAAGAAGCCGCCGCGCCGGCTCTGCACCGATCCGCCCAACGAAGGATCCGTAGCCGAGACCAGGTCTGCCCGGTTGTACAGCGCCGATCCCGAAACGCACACCACCGAGAACGGCGTTCCGGTTTGCAGCGTCAGGATTCCTCCCAGTTCCCAATCGTTCGCGATGCGACTCGCTAGGGCCGATTTGCCGCCATAAAACTTGGGCAGGTTGTAGGTGCCGCTCAGCACAAACCGCTGCTGCCGGTCGAAATCCGAAATCGAGCGATTCGACTGGCGGTTCTGCTGGTCGCCCGGCACCGCCGCGAATTCGTTGGTCGGCGCGCCCGATGCGTCGTCGATCGATTTCGAGAACGTGTATGACGCCAGGAAGGTCAGCCCTTTGCTGAACCGCTTGGTCAGACTCGTCTGCAGTGAATTGTAGAGCGAGTTCGCGTCGGTTGTGGCCATTTGAAACCCATTCAGCGCCTTATTGTTCGAGAATGACGAAGTTCCGTAGGGAGCGGTCGCCGGCGACGTTCCCTGGTTCAGCGTATACACGTTGATCAGCTTCGTGCCCTTTGATCCGACGTAGGCCACCTCCGCCATCCAGTTTTTGTAGACCTCCCACTGGACGCCCAGGCTGTACTGCTGCACGTACGGCGTACGGAACAACGGGCTGACGTAAATACCGCTGATGGCAGTCGGCGTTGTCGCGAGGGGAATGCCGGCGAAGTAGAACGGAACTGGCGACGGCACGGTCACCGGGTTGATCGGGAATGTGACCTTTGACAGATCCGGGAACGGATTGGCGAACGAGCCCAGCCCGAGGCCGACAATATCGAACGGGTAATTGAAAATCTGCAGGTTGGCCACACGCGTCGACGGACGGTCGAAATACACGCCGTATCCGCCGCGCACCACCAGCCCCTTCGCCGCCGGAGGCTTCCACGCGAATCCGAATCGCGGCGCGGCGCTGTACGTATTGGGATTCAGCGTCTCTCCGGGTTGCAGAATGTGGAACCCGGTCGACGTCGTGCACGGCGCCGCCACGCTGCAGGGACCCTTGAACGCCGATGGATCGAAGTTCGCCAGCCGCCCGCGAATCTCGCTGATCCCGCCCTGATACTGGAATCGCATCCCCAGATTCACAGTCAGCGAGTCGCTGATTTTGTAATCGTCTTGAATGTACCCGGCCGCGTCCGAGTTTCTCATGCCGCGGTCGTGGACGCCGTTTCCGAGCAGCCCGAACGCGATGTTGCCGGAAAGAAAATCCTGGAAAGAGTTGAAATTGATCTGGCCGCGCGAGAAGAAGTTGAAGAAGAAATCCACCCGGTAGCGCTGGACCTCGCCTCCAAACCGGACCAGGTGCTTGCCATGCGTCCACGTCATCATATCGGTCCACTCGAAAGTTTGCGTGGTGGACTTCTGATCAGCCAGGGTGGTGGATCCGATCGAGAACAGCCCCAGCACCTGGATGGTCGCCAGTCCGCAGAAG
>CAZKQQ010000055.1:0-1526 GCA_964554945.1 uncultured Solibacteraceae bacterium
CTTGCCTGGAAGCCATGCACACCGGCGCCATCGTCGGCATCCAGGACATGGGCGCGGCAGGGTTGACTTGCTCCACCTGTGAAATGGGAAGCCGCGGCAGCGTCGGCATCGAGATCGAACTGGACCGCGTGCCGCAGCGCGAGACGGGCATGACGCCGTACGAGATCATGCTCTCGGAATCGCAGGAGCGGATGCTGCTGGTTGCCGATAAGGGCCGCGAAGAAGAAGTTTTTCGCGTGTTCCGTAAGTGGGGGCTCGAGGCTGTCGAAATTGGTATTGTGACGGGTGACGGCAAACTGCGCGTCAAGCAGCATGGAAAGATCGTCGCCGAAATACCCAACCGCGAATTAGCGGACGAAGCGCCGCTCTATGACCGGCCGCATACACAGCCAATGCGGCATGCTCCGATGAGCGCGCCGGCGCTTCCGAACGCCGACTTGCAGAAGGCGCTGCCGGCCCTCATGGCATCCGGCGATCTTTGTTCGAAGCGCTGGATCTGGCAGCAATATGATTACCTGGTCCGCAGCAGCACCGTGGCCGGACCGGGCTCGGACGCAGCGATCATCCGCATCAAAGAGACTGGGACGTCGGTCGCCATGTCGCTCGACGGCAATGGCCGTTATTGCTATCTCTCGCCGCGCGAAGGCGCGATCCTGGCGGTCGCCGAGTCGTGCCGAAATCTCTCCACCGTAGGCGCGCGGCCCGTGGCCGCCACAAATTGTCTGAACTTCGGAAATCCCGAGCGGCCCGAGATCATGGCGCAACTCGTGGAAGCGATCGAGGGAATGGCCGAGGCCTGCCGCTTTTTTGATACGCCAATCACCGGTGGAAATGTCAGTCTGTATAACGAGACGCTGGGCGAGGGCATCTACCCGACGCCGGTGATCGGTATTGTCGGTTTGATGAAGACCGCTGAGCCCGCGGGCGTTGCGTTTCGCAATGCGGGCCGCAGTGTCGTGTTGCTGGGAGGGACCGGCGGTTGCGACGACACGCGGTTCGGCGGGACGCAATACGCCAAGGTGATTCTGAATCAGCTCTGGGGACTGCCGCCGGCGCTCGATCTGGAGCGCGAAAGACGCGTGCAGGACGCGATTCGCGAGATCGTCAGTGAAGGCCTCGCCGAGTCGGCGCACGACCTGAGTGACGGCGGCTTGGCGGTCACGGTGACCGAGTGCTCTTTTGGTTCTTCCGCAATCGGCGCTCGAATCGATTTGCAATCCAATCTGCGGCCGGAGATGTTACTGTTCCACGAAGGCCCTTCGCGCGTGCTGCTGTCCACGGCACAGCCGGATAAAGTCGCGGCGATCGCGGCCAAATACAAGGTCGAAGCTCCCGTCGTGGGCGTTACAATCGAAAAAGAAGTTGAGATCCGGCAAAACAGCAAGCTGCTCGGCAAGTGGGAAATCGCACAACTAAGAACGCCATACGATCGGGCACTCGAATCGCATGTTCGATAAATTTCACGAAGAATGCGGAGTGGTGGCCTTATATGGTCATCCGGAAGCGGCAAAACTGGCGTACCTCGG
>CAZKQQ010000055.1:1536-34306 GCA_964554945.1 uncultured Solibacteraceae bacterium
AGCATCGCGGGCAGGAGAGCGCCGGCATCAGCAGCAGCGACGGCCAGGAGATCTACACTCATCGGGCGATGGGCCACGTCGCCGATATCTTCACCCCGGAAGTAATCGGGCAACTCCCCGGAGCTCTTGCCATCGGACACACGCGCTATTCGACCGCGGGCGACACCGCCTTGCTGAATGCGCAGCCGTTTTCGGTGGCCTGCAACAAGGGCCGCGTCGCGATCGCTCACAACGGGAACATCACTAACGCCTCAGAATTAAGGCGGGATTTGGAACGGGGCGGGTCGATTTTTCAGGCTTCGAGTGATACCGAAGTTATCCTGCACCTGGTCGCGCGCTCTTCCGAACGGACCCTTGCCGCAGCCTTGCGTGACGCCCTGCTCCAATTGGAAGGCGCGTTCTCGCTGGTTTGTCTGGCGCAGGATCGCGTCATCGTCGTCCGTGACCCGCATGGCTTTCGCCCGCTGGCTGTCGGCGAAATGGAAACTTCCGGCGGGGGAACCTGCTATGTGTTTGCTTCCGAAACCTGCGCGTTCGATTTGATCGGCGCCGTGTACCTTCATGACGTGGACCCCGGCGAGATGGTGATCGTTGGCCCCGATGGGCTCACTCGCGAGCGCTACGCTCCCGAACAGCCGCGCTCGCAGTGCGTGTTCGAGCACGTGTATTTCTCGCGTCCCGATTCCATCGTCTTCGGCCGCCCGGTGGAGCAATCGCGGGAGGAACTGGGGCGCCTGCTGGCGCGCGAGTGTCCTGCCGATGCCGATATCGTGGTTCCTGTGCCCGATTCCGGTGTAGCTGCCGCAACCGGCTATTCGGCCGAGTCGGGCCTGCCGTTCCGGCAGGCGCTCATTCGCAACCATTACGTAGGCCGCACATTCATAGAGCCCTCGCAGGCGATTCGCGATTTCGGCGTAAAACTCAAGCTCAATCCGGTCCGCCATCTGTTGCAGGGCCGCCGCGTGATCCTGGTGGATGATTCTATCGTGCGCGGCACCACCAGCCGGAAGATTGTCCGCATGGTGCGGCAGGCCGGGGCGCGCGAGGTGCATCTGCGGATCTCTTGCCCGCCTACCATTTCGCCCTGCTTCTATGGCGTCGACACTCCGACGCGCAGCGAATTGATCGCTTCGAATCACCCGGTGGAGGAAATCCGCAAATTCGTGGAAGCCGATTCGCTCGGTTATTTGTCGCTTTCCTCGTTGCGCAAAGCGGTGGCCGATGACCGGCACGAATACTGCTACGCCTGCTATACCGGCGAATATCCGACGGAACTGATCAATATCGAGGAGTTGATCGCCGCCCGCCAGAAGCGATACTGATGTCCGTCCAGCTTGACGGCGAATCCCTCACCGTCGCAAACGTTCGCGCCGTCGCCGAAGGTGATGCTGACGTTTCTCTGTTCCCGGCTGCCTTTGAAAAAATGCGCCGCTCGCGCGAGCCGGTGGAGCGCCTTGCCGCCGGCGACGATCCTATTTATGGCGTGAATACCGGGGTCGGCCTGCTTGCTGATGTTCGCATCGCCCGCGAGGAGCTCGATCAACTTCAGATCAACGTGATCCGGTCACACGCGGCCGGCGTGGGCCCGCCGCTCCCGCGCGAGGTGGTCCGGGCCATGATGCTGATCCGTGCCAATGTGCTGGCAAAGGGTTTTTCGGGCATCCGCCCCGTAATTGCCGAGCGCCTGTGCGACCTGTTGAATCGCGGTGTGACGCCGGTGATTCCGGAGCAGGGAAGCGTCGGCGCCAGCGGCGATCTTGCGCCTCTAGCACACATGGCCCTTGTATTGATCGGGGAAGGCGACGCCGAATTTCAAGGCCAGGTTCTGAATGGCCGCGACGCGCTCAAGCGCGCCGGCATGGAGCCCATTGAACTGCATCCTAAGGAAGGCATCAGCCTGATCAATGGCACGCAGGCTATGCTGGCGATCGGCTGTCTGGAGCTGGAATCGGCGCAGACTCTGGCCGGCACTGCCGACGTCGTCTGCGCCCTAACTTTGGATGCTCTGCGCGGCACGCCGCGGGCATTCGACGCGCGGATTCATGACACTCGCCCCCATCCTGGCCAGCGCGACAGCGCCGCGCGGCTGACGCGTCTGCTCGAGGGCAGCGAGATCCGCCAGTCTCACATCACCTGCCGGCGTGTACAGGATGCCTACTCTCTGCGCTGCGCTCCCCAGGTGCACGGCGCGGCGCGCGACGCCCTGGCCGAAGCCCATCGTGTTTTTTCCATTGAGCTGAATTCCGCGACGGACAACCCGCTGGTCTTCGGCGAGGAAATCCTGTCGGGCGGCAATTTCCATGGCGAGCCTCTCGCGTTTCAGCTCGATTTTCTGGCGGTCGCTCTGGCGGCGCTGGCGGGAATTTCCGAGCGCCGCATCGACCGCCTCGTCAACCCGGCGTTGAACGAAGATTTGCCTCCGTTTCTGGCGGGCCATGCCGGGCTCGAGTCAGGCTTCATGATGGTGCAGGTGACCGCCGCCGCGCTCGTCGGCGAGAACCGCGTCCTGGCGTATCCCGCGTCAACCGGTTCCATCACCACCAGCGGCAACAAGGAAGATTTCGTCAGCATGGGCATGACTTCCGCGCTCAAACTGCGGCGCGTCGTGCGCAACACTCGCGCGGTGCTGGCCATCGAAGCGCTTGCCGCCGCCCGCGCGCTGGATTTCCTGGCGCCGTTGCGGTCTAGTCCGCTCCTGGAGCAAGCCCGCACGCGCATTCGCGCCGTTTCGCCACCCGTTACCGGGGACCGCGCCTTTCACCGCGATATCGCCGCTCTCGAGAAATTGATCGCGCAAGCCGGCCTTCACGTCGAATAGACCGCCACGTTGGTCACCGTGCGATATCCCATGCGTTCGTAGAGCGCAAAGCCCGCTTTCGTAGATTGCAATACGCTCTGTTCGACACCTTTTTCTCGACGCGCCACATCGAGCGCGTGCCGCATGATAGCTTCTCCGTAACCGTGGCGCTGATGCCCGGGCATGGTCGCCACGTTATAGACTCCGGCAGAATCTCCGTGGATCACGACTGCGGAGGTGCACACGGCTTCGCTGCCCACATATCCCACATACCCGGAGAAGCGGTCCCAAACCGTGTTGGTCTCAAAAACCTCGCGAAACCAGGAGAGAGGAACGTTAAAACAAACGGATCCCACTACGCAGAACGCTTCCTGTGTTTGTGTATCGCAGACGCGGCGCACGTCGAGACTCGGCAGGGCGCGGCGCGGCGGCAGCAAGCGCTCGGCCACCATTCCCGGCAAGTCCACGGAATGCCGCAATCCGTGCTTGGCGAGAATTCGGCGCGATCGGCTCCGGGTTCGCGTCTCCATCCAGTCCTCGCAAATCCAGAACGCCCACTCCAGGTTGCGTGCCTGGAAGTGCAGAGACGCGAGCAGGATTCGCTGGTCCAACTCGGCATCCGACGGCACGGGCGTCGAGAGGAACGCCGCGTTAAACATTTGAAATGTCACGCCGGCAGACGCGATGCTCACGCCCCGCAGTTCACGTACCTCGCCTGTCCTACGGCCGCCTGCCAAGACCCGAAAAGATTCACGCAGATTGTTCGCGACGTTGGAGAAATCCACGAAGTTCCAGTATCGTACACACTCGCGTTTCCGATCTGCAACCTCGTATACGTAACCAATGGGGCGGGTCTCCGCCCGCCCCCGGTGCAGTCGTTATGCCTTCACCTTCAGCCGGTCGTTCACTCGTTTCACGCCGTCGACGCTCTTGGCGAGGCGCTCGGCTTCGGCTTTCTGGTTAGGGGAGTCCACGTCGCCGCGCAGCGTGACGACGCCATCTTTTACATCCACGTGGATCTTGGCCGCGGGTGTCTCAGCGTTCCCGAGGAGCTTGCTGACGATCCTTGAGTGAATATAGGCATCATCCGCCGAATTGCCAATCGAGTCTCCAAGCGCTTTAGCTTTCTCCCGATCGGCTTTGGCCATGTCTTCGTTGTAGTCGGTACGCGCGACTTCTTGCGGCTTCACTTCGATCTTATCCACCACCACGGCGCCAGGGCTGGAAGCCTTCGCGAGTTCGACCGCCTTGTTCCGCACTGTCTCGGACGGAACGGTGCCAGATAGGGTGATTTCATTCTTACTGGCGTCTGCGCTCACGTCGATCCCCGGGGGTATTGACGGGTCTGTCGCAAACTTCGCTTTAACGGTCCGCTCAATGTCGGAGCTCGTGACGCTCCGTTCTGCGCCGCCGCGGGAGTTGGTCGAACACCCCACCAAAGCCAAACCTCCCACGAGTAACAAAACTGCTGTAGATTTCATGCTGCCTCCTTAGGTCAGAAAGGTGCTACGGAGTTTCCAGCCGCAAGTCTCCTGCCTAAGAAGAAGGATTTACTTTCCGCCGTGTGGACATTCTCACGGAAGCGGCGAGTGCAGCAGTGTGTCCGCGCACTATAAAAGCTGGCAGGCCTCGTCGAAATCCAATCGCGGGCCTCGAGGAAAAATTTTCGCCGGGTCACCGTGCCCCAGATTACAAAGGAAATTGGACTTCATACTTCCATCGGGGAAAAACTCCTGATCGACTTTGGCGTTGTCGAAACCCGACATCGGCCCGCAATCGAGCCCCACCGCCCGCGCCGCTATGATGAAATACCCGCCCTGCAGAGTGCCGTTTCGGAAGGCCGTGATTTCGGCTAACTGCGGCGAACTGGCAAATCGCTCACGCATACCGGGATTCTGCGGAAATAGCTTCGGCAATTTCTCGTAAAACTTCAAGTCGTACGCGAGGATGGTCGTCACCGGCGCCGACATGGTCTGCTCGACGTTTCCTGGCGCCAGCGCGGGCCGCAGGCGTTGCTTGGATTCCTGCGTTCTCAGAAAAACCAGGCGTGCCGGACAGGTGTTGGCGCTGGTCGGTCCCCATTTCATTAAATCGTAGACCGCGCGCAATTGATCGTCAGGCACCGGTTCTGGCAGCCACCCATGACTGGTACGCGCCTTGCGAAAGAGAATGTCGAGAACATCGTCGGGAAGTTGGTGCATGGTATTCCCATCTTAATCGGAGGCCTACACATGGCGAACTGCCCGGACTTCACCTCTGTTTCATCACCAGATGCTGCCACTTTTCGAGCGGCACACCATCGCGCGGCAGTTCCGCGCCGTGGAACCGGATGTGGCGCTTGCCGGCTTCAATCAAATGTTTCCGTTCGGATTTCAAAGCGCACCTGTCGAAATCCACGGGCGCCTCGTTGGTTTCCATTCGGCACACCCCGTGTTGATCCAGGTCAAGCCCACATTCGGCGGTTCCTGTGTCCACGAGATTGCTGCCCCGCGCCGGCCAGTGAAATCCATAAAAGGGGCAGCGCGGACGGCCTTGCGAGGCATCTACGTCGCGCGAAGCGTCTACCTCGCGCAAAGCGCCTCCTGGTGTTGGACCTGCCTGTGTCCCGCATAAACTAAAACATTACGGGGCGTGCTCTGTTCGGTATGCCAGGGACCGCGAGTGCGAAAGTGGTGTTTTAGAATGCGCGCGACCAGCTCCGTTTCCCGGCAGCTAACAATCCGTCCTTCGATGACCAGTTGCAAGGGTACTCGACTGTTCAGTAGCGCCGGCCATGCGACTGAAATTTCCAGCAGGGTGCCTTCCTCGATGGGCTGATCCGTCGTGAAGACTACTTCCCGGCTACTCATCCAACTGGTCTGTCCCATGCCGACCCGCTGCGGTCGCGAACGGATCTTGTACTTGATTTCCATCGCTATCGGGTATTGCGCGGCCCCCCCAAGTGCAAATCTTCGTTCCACATCTCCTCCGATGGCCCGCTCAGCGGGTCCACAGACCTAGTGAGGCGGAGGTCGCGTCCGTTACAGAAAAGTTTCTATTGAGCGGCACCGGTATATACCTGGAAAGGTGCCCAATAATACGGTTTGGCGTAGGAACCGCCGCCGTGAATGAGGGCGAGTTTGGCCGCCCGCAGGGCATCCGTAGGGGTAGACCCTCTTGCGAGTTCCGCATACAGGCCGGTCATTAACTGCGCGGTCGACCGGTCATTGACATCCCAAAGCCCGGCGATCACGTTGTGGGCGCCGGCGCGGAGGAAGGCCCAGGCGAAACCGACGAGGCCTTCGCCGGCGTAAGTCCTCGCTCCAGCGCTCCGGCAGGCGGAAATAGTTACCAATTCCGCCGTCAATGGCAAAGCCATAACGTCGCGCGCAAACAACTTGCAACGGTCCGGCGGCCCGGAGAGGATGACGGCCGAATCGAGCGGGCTCTGCGTATTTGCCGTCGCGTGCGCGGAAAAATGGATGAACTCATAACGGCCGGGCTGGGTATTGCCGTACGAGTCCGGCCGGGCCTCCGATCGCTCCAAGACCTTCTCCTCGGTGGCTCGCATACTGGCGCGGATGCTGTCGATTTCGCGCGCCGCATACTCAAGCTTGGGATATTCCGATAGCGCCGGCTCGGGATCTCCCATAACGAGCACTCCCTTCCCGCGCGATTGGCCGGCCGGTTGGCCCACATCAACCAGGTAATCGAGGGACGGTGCGATCTCCACATTCGCATCCTCAATCCAAAACCGGCCGCCTTCGCTACCCGCCGGAAGGCTTTCCAGGTTGAGCGCGTACAGATCCTGGTCGGGGACGATGATCGCGCGACAGTTCCTGCAAATGCTTTCCGCCGCCGGCGCCAGTAAGACCTGATACAGCTTGCGGCCGGTGTCATCCGCCGTTTCCAGCGGATTCCGTTGTCCAAGAACCGTGTTGCGGTACTTCTCGACCAGTTCATGAATCGTCTTCACTGGCGGCAACCGATAATCGCGAATCCGTTGCGGCGTGATGACCCACAGGTAGGATTGATTTGTACCGAGCCAGTATTCCAGTAACACGGCTTTGGTCTGCCGGGCCAGCTTTTGATAAGTTGCCGCCGTATGAGATTTAATCGCCAGCGGCCGTCCGCTCCGTTGCGCCAGCACATGCGACCGGCTCGATTCAACCACTTGGAGAGCCTGAATCGACCGGCTATGGGCCATTAAGAAATCGACATACAGGCGGTAGAAGTCCATCAGGCTAGCGAGATATCCGAATTTGTAATCGTCTTTGATAAGGCCGGAGTTCAACCGGTCAATGGATGCGACCGTCGCCTGAAACTCAGCTTCCGCGCGCCTCGGCTGCGAATGGCTCTCGTAAAGGCTCGCAAGCTCCGTTTGCGCAACCAGCGTGTACCGGGGGTCTCTTGCCGGCCGCTTCATGGCCTCGCGAAATAGCCGCTCGGCTTCATTAAATTGTCCGCGGCCCGCAGCGATGCGTCCGGCCGTCGACAACGCCGGAGCCTCATAGAGTGAAGCCTGAAGCTGCCGCGACAATCGGATTGCCTCGTTGTTGTATCGTTCGGCTGTATTCCAGTCGCCCAATTCCGCCGTAAGCGCGGCCAGGCTGCTTGCCCAACGGCTGGCCCAGTCGTTGTTTTGAACCTTCAGGGCGATATCGTATGCTCGCCGGTAAGCTTCCGTCGCGCCACCGTATTTGCCCTCATCTTGCAGCAAGCTGCCGGTGTTTCCGACCAGGATCTGCTCGTCAAAAAGATCGCCGGTCTTGGCGAAATTCGCGCGCGCCTGCTCGTAATAAACCTGGGCACGATCATAGTCGCCCAGCCTGTGATAACAAGAGCCCAGATTGAGGGCATCACGAGCCACCGAGCGATTCGCGCCTAATCTGGTGTGGAGTTCCCGCGCTTTTTCAAACCAGACAATCGCCTCGTCATACCTCGAAGCGGCGTGAAGCAGGATTCCAAGACTGCCGGTCGCGATAGCTTCCAAGGCGGTGTCGTGAAGATCTGATGCGGAGCGGATGGCGCGGCGCAAGGCGGGCTCGGCCGCAGCTAACTTGCCCTGATTCACGATCACATTTGCCTGACGGAGTTCCACTTCTGCCGCAAGAGAAGCAGAACCCGATCTTTGAGCGAGCGTGGCCGCCCGATCGAGCAAGTCATGCGCCTCGGAGTAGTGCGCCAAAAAATAGGCCGCGGTGCCCCTGAGCAAGAGAGTTCTTGTCCTGTACTCGGTCCAACCCGCCCCATCCGGAGGGCCGTCACCAAGAACCGCATTCACCTCCGAGACACGCCGCTGCGCCAGCAGCGCCTCTGCTTTGAGCAGCCGAAAGCGCCAGCGGACCTGCGCGTCCGGACTGCGCTCCGTGCTTCTTAGAGCATCGTCGATGGTGTTCAGGGCCTGATCGAATTGCTCGGCTTGCAGCAGGCTCCGTGCCCTATGATATTGGGCGTCGAACGAATTAACATTCTTTGCACATCCGGCAACGATCAGCCACGCGATGGCGAGTGGAACTCGCATTCATCAGTAGGGTGAGGTGCCGACGCAGCCGGTGCCCACATCCAGCTGTCCATCGATGGGCGAGCCCAGGTCCACACGGATCATGGTCACATGGCGCTCGTATTTGCTGACGCCCAACTCTGCCAGGTGAATCGTTCCGAATCCCTCGATGTAGATCACATGTCCCCAGCAGCGAAACTCGGGGCGTTCCAGTTCCAGGCTCCGGACCAGCGTAAGCTTGGTCAGGCCTTCAATATGCGGTAGCTCCGCGCCCTTCTCGGGGGCCTGCTGAAACCAGCGTTGGACTCGTTCGGGCGCTTCCTTGAGCTTTTTTTTCAGCGTGAGCTCTTCAAACAGACCGCGAAATTCCTCTTTGTCCCGATAGGATTTGGCGAGATGCTGGTGCTTGTGCAGCCGGTCGAATACGTCGACCGCCAGGTGCACCTTCACGGGAACCCCGGCGATCCTCAGGTTTTCAAAATAAGTTCCGGTGAATTTAAAGCAAGGCTCGCCATCGGGCGCGTCGTCGGTGAACGCAACCGCGCGCACCTCCACCCGATCCGCCGTCACCATGCCCATGATGTTGACGTCATCCACCCGGGCCCGGACCAGGGACTTGTGGATATGACCACCGTTCTTGTCCTCGACCCGCGAACCGGTCACTTCCGTATGAGCATGACGAAAGGAGAGGATGTCACGATAGTGAAAATCGGACGAATGCGCCGAACCGTGGCCGCCAATTTCCGGAAGAGCCGACGCCGCCTGTATCTCAATGAACTCGTGAAACGGATGGTTAATGCGGCCGCCGGCGCCGATGGCATGTCCGTGGAAGCGGTATCGTCTCGCCAAGGCTACACCTCGTTAATGGATCTGGAACTTGAACCGGGATGTTGCTACTTTATCACGCTGCTGCCCGTCGGAAGTCACGCCGTAAACCGTGAATTCATAATCACCCGGGTCCAGGTTCCGCGCGGGAACCAGAATCGAGATCGGCTCGCCGTCTCGGGGCGCCCCGGCGTCTACCCGGAAAACAGTGCGGTCGTGCGATGTAACAATTGAAGCGTATTGAGGAAAGTGAACGTCTGGAGGAATGTCGACCGAGAGCGCCAGCCACGGTGTTCCCGCCGGGACGCTGACCGTCGCATCCGAACCGCGGGAAAGACCGGCTAATTGGAACGCGGGAAGCGCCTGGGGGCTGGTGAGCGCCTGACGGATCCCCGGAATCACGATCACTCCCTGGTACAGCGCCACGGCCGCGAGCGCAACCGCCGCTGCTACCGGAACCCAGCGGGGCCAAAACCACCAGCTCTGCTTCGACTCGCGGCGTACCCTTTGAGGAGGCGCCGGCGCATGGCGCGCTTCGCGCCCGTCTTCCGCCAGCACCGCGCGCGCGTTCGCGATGAACTCTCCGCCGCCCTCGACCGCTTCGGCGCACTCCGTGCATTCGAAATAGTGTCGTTCGAAAGCCTCGGCTTCGTCCGCGGGCAATTCCCCCAGAAGGTACCGTTCGGCGACGTGTCCTTCGGTCGCTTGCGTGTGATCCATGCGTTCCAGCCTCATAACATCAGTGAGCCTCGGGGAGATTCCGTTTCACCCCGCTGCCCCATGCCCAGTCCGCCTCGTGTCCAGTTGCAGCCATGCGGTTTTCATTCGCAGCCGTGCCCGGTACAGTAGCACGCGCAAATAATCCCGGTCAACTCCTAACTCTCTGCAAACAAAGTCTTTATCTTCCTCCTCGAGGAAGATGCGCTGAAGCAGTTCCCGATCCTTCCCGGGTAAATTCCCGAGTATGCGGCGGACGATCCGCTTCCGCTCTTCGGTCACCACTTGGCCTTCCGGGCTCGGGGCAGTGTCCACAGGCTCTACCGCGTCTTCCGCCAGTTGCGGATGTCGCGTGTGGGAGCGGAGGAACTCGAGCGCGATGTTGTGGCTGACCTTGTGGATGAACCCGGGCAGGCTGGCCGGATTGTCGAGCGTTTTCCCCGACCGGAAGTAATTAAACACCCGCAGAAATGTTTCCTGGCAGGCATCCTGCGCGAGTTCCGGTGACCTCAGTTGATTTCGCAGCTTGCCTTGGACGGCTCGGGAAAAATGCGAAACGAGGTGCTGCTCGACGTCTTCATTCCGGTCCGTTAGCGCCTGAAGATACCCAGCGTCGAACAGTGAATCTGCCATTCTTCTCAGCACGACTATACCAAAGGTCCGGCAAATGCTCTAAACCGAACGCCACCGCCCTATTTCTGCAGGAAGAAGTTGCCGACAAACATGGCGTCAATGCCCGAGGAGTAGAAGCTGCGGACGGCGTCGCGCGGCGTGCAGACCAACGGCTCGCCAAACAGGTTGAAAGACGTGTTGTAGAGTACGGGAAACCCTGTGGCTTTGCCGGCGGCGTGGAGCAGGCGCCAGTAGAGGGGGTTTTCGTCTCGATCGACGGTGTGCACCCGAACCATGTCACCCGCCAGAACGGCGGCGGCGAACCGCTCGCGGTGCTCCGGCTTCACGCGGCCGACAGTCGAGAGATAACGGGAATTGGGGCCGACGTTAAAGTATTCGCCGCTCAATTCGGCGGGCACCGAAGCGGCGAATTTGCGGAAAGGTTCGCGGTGCTTAATGAAAACATTCAGATTTTCCGTGGAATATGGGTCCAGCGGAGAGGCAAGAATGCTGCGGTTTCCCAGCGCCCGCGGGCCGAACTCCATCCGCCCATGCATCCACGCGACGATTTTATTGTCGCTCAACTGCGCCACGGCGGTGTCAATTACTTCGTCGGTCGTCAGCATGTAGCCGAAGCGCAGCTTGCAATTCTCCACCACCTGCTTGGTTTCCGCTGCTGAGTAAGACGGCCCCAGGCAGAGCGTTTTCAACGGCACACGCTTCTCCTGCTGGTATACGGAATGCCAGGTTTCGAGCACGGCGCCGAGAGCGGTACCGGCGTTTCCGGCGGCAGGCTGCACGAACACGTTTTCGTATCCGGAGCCCGTCTCCAGCGCCGAGACCAGCAAAGCATTCAATCCCAGTCCGCCGGCCAGACAAAGGTTGCGTCCCTGGCAGGCCATGCGGATGGCCGCGGCTTCCACCGCCTTCTGCACGCCCGAAGCGACGTGCTGCCGCAGTTTCGCCGGTACCGGGTCTCCGTCTTTCAGGCCGAGGCGCTCGTAGAACCGGCTGCTGAATCCCCCGTGCTTCAAGCGCTCCGTGCTGAAGAACGAGCGATCCAGGCGCGGACCGCTTTCCGTAAGAGAGAGGACTTCCAAAAATAAATCCCGATATCGTTCATCGCCCGCCACCGCCAGCCATTGCACCTTGTGCTCGTCCACATTGGCATCGAATCCCAGCAGTTCGGTTACTCGCCCGTAGAGATCGCCCAGCGAATCGGGGTAATACTGTTCCTGCTCGAGCGTCAGCCGCGTGCCGCGCGCGTGCCAACGCGAGCCGCAGCGGAAATCGCCGGCGCGATCGAGCGTCAACACCGTCGCTTCCTCGAATGGCGACGCGTAATACGCCGATGCCGCGTGTGCCAGGTGGTGCTCCAGCACGACGATGCGGCTATGCGGAAAACGCGCGCGCAACTTGAGATGAAAACCGGTTTCCGGTAGAGGCCGCACTACCGCCACGGCGTCCACCTGGTCCGGTTTCGTCCCGGCCATTTCCAGGCACGCTGCAATCGCCCGTTCAGGCAACTCGCCGTGATTCGCCCGATTCACCTGCCGGGCGAGCTTCGATTCCTCCACCGCCGCCGCCAGTTCACCATCCCGCAACACGGCCGCCGCGGCGTCGCTCAGAATTCCACCGATTCCCAGAATGATCATCAGAGACGCTTCTCGATTTTCGCCCACGTGTCGCGCAGCGCCACCGTGCGATTGAACACCGGCTTGCCCGGCTTGGAATCCGGATCCGCGCAGAAGTATCCCAGGCGTTCGAACTGATACCGGCTGAAAGCCTCAACACTCGCAAGGCACGGTTCCAGCTTTGCGTCCGTCAGGACCTCGAGAGAATTCGGATTGAGGTTCGCCGTAAAATCTTTGCCTTCTACTTCCTCATTCGGATTTGGAGTGGAAAAAAGATTGTCGTACAGCCGCACTTCCGCATCCACCGCGTGAGCCGCCGAGACCCAATGAATGGTGGACTTCACCTTACGCCCGTCGGGCGCGTTTCCGCCGCGAGTGGCAGGATCGTACGTGCAGTGGACCTCCACTACTTCGCCCTTCTCGTTCTTTGTTACTCCCGTGCACGTGATGAAGTAGCCGTATCTGAGCCGGACCTCGCGTCCTGGTGAGAGCCGGTAATACTGCTTCGGTGGATCCTCGCGAAAGTCGTCTTGCTCGATATACAGCACCCGCGAAAACGGCACCTTGCGCGATCCCATGGATTCGTCCTCGGGATTGTTGACGGCCTCCATCTCTTCGACTTGGCCTTCCGGATAATTATCGACAACCACCCGCAACGGCCGCAACACAGCCATCACTCGTCGCGCCTTTTTGTTCAGATCTTCGCGCACGAAATGCTCGAGCACGCCTAACTCGACGATGCCGTTGGTTTTGGACACGCCGAGAGAACCCGCGAAATTCCGGATCGCCTCCGGCGTGTATCCGCGCCGCCGGATGCCCGAAAGAGTTGGCATGCGAGGATCGTCCCAGCCGCGCACGTAATTGTCCTGAACCAGCTTGAGCAGTTTTCGTTTGCTCAGCAGCGTGTAGGTAAGGTTCAGCCGGTCAAACTCGATCTGCTGCGGATGGTAAATGCCCAGGTTCTCGATGTACCAGTCGTAGAGCGGCCGGTGATCTTCGAATTCCAGCGTGCAGATGGAATGCGTAATCCGCTCGATCGAATCCGACTGGCCGTGCGTGAAGTCGTACATCGGGTAGATGCACCATTTGTCGCCCGTGCGATGATGCGAGGCGTGCAGAATCCGGTACATTACCGGATCGCGCATATTCAAATTCGGAGAGGCCATGTCGATCTTGGATCGCAGCGTGCGGGAGCCATCGGGAAATTCCCCTTGCCGCATACGCTCGAACAGATCGAGATTCTCTTCCACCGAGCGATTGCGATACGGACTCTCCTTGCCGGGCTCTGTCAGCGTTCCCCGGTACTTCCGCACTTCTTCCGCGCTCAGATCGCACACGTAGGCCTTGCCGGATTCGATGAGTTTGATCGCCCACGCATGCAACTGATCAAAATAGTCGGACGCATAGAAGATCCGGTCTTCCCAATCGAAGCCCAGCCACCGGACCGTGTCCATGATGGAATCGACGTACTCCTGCTCTTCTTTTTCCGGGTTGGTGTCGTCGAACCGCAAGTTGCACTTGCCGCTGAACTCAGACGCCAGCCCGAAATTCAGGCAG
Organism: uncultured Solibacteraceae bacterium; assembly: GCA_964554945.1. Classification (GTDB taxonomy): domain Bacteria; phylum Acidobacteriota; class Terriglobia; order Bryobacterales; family Bryobacteraceae; genus PSRJ01. Next base: position 15,161 of record CAZKQQ010000055.1, read on the forward strand.
ATCGATTTGGCGTGGCCGATGTGCAGGTAGCCGTTCGGTTCCGGCGGAAACCGCGTGTGCACGCGGCCTTCGTACTTGTTCGTCTTCAGATCATCGAGGATGATGTCGCGGATAAAATTCGAGGGGCCCGTGCCCGGTGTGACAGGTTCTGTCATGGTGACTATTGCAGTTTCTCGATCGCCTTTTCGATTCGGTGCAGGCAGGTTTCTTTGCCGAGTGCCTCCAGCGTACCAAATAGCGGCGGCGCATTCTTGCGCCCGCAAACGGCGACGCGGATCGGTTGAAACATCTGGCCCGCCTTGATCTTTAGGTCGTCGGCGGCCCGCCGCAGCGCGGCTTCCAACGCGTCATGAGAAAACTCGGTCGCCGCCAGAACGGGCAGCGCCTTTTCGAGCACGGCGCGAGCCATAGCCGCGTCGCCTTTCTGCGGGATCAACTCGACGCTATCGTAAGGAGGCAGTTCGTCGACAAAAAAAAAGTCAGCCACCGTGACCACGTCGCGAAGCAGCTTGATGCGCTCCTGAATCAGCGGAGTGATGCGCATCATCGCTTCATTGTCCGCGCGAAAATCCGCGGCAGTCACGAAGGGCAAAAGCTGCGGCGCGAGTTCTTCCACCGGCATAGCCCGGATCCGCTCCGCGTTGAGCCAGACCGCCTTCGGGTCGAACGGGTCTTCTTCCGTGAAATTCACGGTGGTGTTGCTGCGGTTGATACCTTCGAATGAAAACGCAGCGGTCAATTCTTCTCGCGTCATTTGCTCCCGATCGTCCTTCGGAGACCAGCCGAGCAGGCACAGAAAATTCACAAACGCATGTGGCAGAAAACCGGCGTCGCGGTACGTGGTGACGCTGACCACCGGCCCGTGGCGCCGTTTCGAAAGCTTCGTTCCGTCCGGCGCGACCAGCAGCGGCAGATGCGCGAATTGCGGCGGAGTTGCACCGGCGGCCTCAAAGATCAGGATGTGTTTGAACGTGTTGGTCAGATGATCCTGGCCCCGAATAATGTGACTGATGCGCAGATCGGCATCGTCGGCGCAGGAAGCCAGGTGATACGTCGGCATCCCGTCGCTACGCAGCAGCGCGAAATCTTCGATATCGGCAGTCGACTTGGCCTGCTCGCCGTATACTCCGTCGCGGAAACAGATTTGCCGGACCGGGTCGCGCGGCACCCGGTAGCGCAGCGCAAACGGCTCGCCTTTGGCCGCGCGCCGGTCGCTTTCTTCACGCGAAAGCTCCCTCATACCGGGATTGAACAGCCACGTCTCGCCTTGGCGCCGCTCGCCCTCATCGGACTGAGCAGGCGTGAAATCGCGGTAGGCGAGCCCTTTTTCGAAAATAGCCTGCGCCATCTGCTGGTGCAGCTTCAGCCGCTCCGACTGCTTGTACTGTTCATCCCAGCCGAGATCGAGCCAGCGCAGCCCGTCGAAAATCGAATTGAGCGAGGCTTCGGTATTGCGCTCGACATCCGTATCGTCGATCCGCAAAATCATCGTGCCGCCGTTGTGGCGGGCATACAGCCAATTAAAAATGAATGTACGCGCGCTCCCAATGTGCAAAAAACCAGTGGGAGAAGGCGCAAACCGGACGCGCAGCATGGAAATGCCAGTATAACAATCCGATTTCGCTACCCGGCTGGCACGAAGCGAACGTACCGCGGAACCCATGCTTCCAGCAGCGCGGTGTTCACGTCCTATTGGCTTAGCGTCTTCGGAACCGGAAGTGGAACCAGCCCAAGCTTGCTGCGCGGGGCCTCCGTCACCGTTACTGTAGAACCCGCCACGGTAAGCGTGCCGCTTCGCATAGCCCCCGTGTTGGAGGCTACTGTGAAGGTGACGATCCCATTACCGCTTCCGGTGGCGCCCGATGTAATGATCATCCAGGACGCCTGAGTAGCCGCTGTCCACCCGCACCCGCCGGGAGCCGACACGGAAACCGATCCGTGAAAACCGTCGGAGTTGGACCGCAGGTCACTCGCGCTGACAGTAAAGTTACAGATCGCACCTGCCTGCGTCACCGTAAACGACAGGCCCGCGATCGTGAGGGTTCCGGTTCTTGGAAGCGACGACGGGTTCTCCAGGACGAAATAGGCGACCATCTGGCTGTCGGTTCCCGAGGTGCTGCTCGTGATTATGAGCCAGTCGGAATCGCTGCTCGCCGTCCAGGAGCACGTCGAGGCGGACGCCGTCAGCATTACAGAAAGATTCTGCGCCGTCGCGTCCGGAGCCGCTCCGGAACTATCGAGTGAGTAGGTGCACTTGGGCGGTGGCGCACTGCCGTTATTCCACGCGTTCACCAGCAGATTGGCGTTGACTGAGCCCAAGCCTGTCACCTGATCGTAGCCGGCGCCTGCCGAGTAGCCGGAGACGCCCGGAACCGAGTTGTTGCCGCTGGTAATGTCATGAAACACGGCTGACCCGCCGCGCGTTTGGTTGGCCGCCAGCGTGTAAAGCGACGGGTTCGCATTCCCCTGCCGCGTCCCTTGACGGCTGACGATCAGCGCCATCAGGCCCGCGAATGAAGGCGCGGCCACCGAGGTTCCGCTTCCCACATAGCTGGATCCGTTCATGTAGAAGAGGTAGCCGTCGTGGGACGCGCTGGCCAACGCAACATCCGGCACGTCGCGATGGTTGTCCGCCGGCACCCCGCGGCCCGTCTGCCAGGTTGGTTTCGAGTACGTATGGCTGGCGCCGCCGCCGCTGGCCCACAGTGCCGATCCGCCTGCGCTGCCGCTTTCGTTCCACGCGGCTTCCGGGATGTATCCGATGGCCGACACTCGGTTGGTGTTAGTTGAATACCAGTATTGTGCTGGATTGATCGTGTCGTTAAGCTGGGTTCCCCCCACGCACGTCGCGTAGGGTGAAGAGCACAAGCCGTTGACGTCCGCGGTGGTTCCGGTTGCGGCAGGGGAATCGTCACAGTCGGCCGCCCCGCTATCCCCCGAAGCTACGAATACGCTCATCCCTTGGGATGCGGCCTGCTGCCAGAGCGCGTTCCAAAACTGATTACCCGATCGGCCCAGGGAAGATTCGCAATTTCCGAAGCTCACGCTAACAATCGGAGCCAGGCTCGCGTTCACAATGTACTGAGCCGATAACGCCACGCCGTCGGTGCTCTGGGTTGAGCCCGAGACCACCACCTGGATTGACGCGTTCGGGGCTACCGCCCCCGCCCATTCCGTATCCAGCTGCACTTCGCCCAGCTCTGCGTTCGCCAGCACACCGGGGTCCGAGCCGTTCACGATCACAGTAGGGTCATTCGTGATCAATCCGAAACTCGCGCGAAACGCTTCGACATCGGTGATGTTCAGATTGCTGCGCGCCACGATTGCGATGGACTGCCCCTTACCATTCGTCGAACTTCCATAGAGCGGTCCGAGATTATAAATGGCCGCGAAGTCGCCCGGCGATATGTAATGAACGCCGCTGCTGCTTGTGTATTCCGGCGCTGTTCCGGCGGGCTGGATTCCCGTGTGCATTGGCTTGCTATGAAAATCATTTAAAGAGAGTATGCCTCCCAGCGCCGGCGCGAGCGCCGATGGTATCTCGAGGTCAGTCGAGTTCGCGTGATGGAGAGCGCCGTTTACCCGGTATTCATGGAGCTCGGTATGGAATGCCTTCTCGATTTGGCCCGCCGTTCCACTGAAGACCACTTGTCGGCGGCCGGCCGGCACTGCTTCGACGGCAAAGCCTTGATCTTCGAGCCACCGGACAATCTGGTTCAGATCGTGATCGGAAAGACCGAACTGGCGCCCGAACTCCTCAGGCGTCAGCCACTGATGAAACTGCGGCGAGACCGGATCCTGTTGCGCCGCAAGCAGCCTTTCCAGGTCTCGCTCCTGAACAGCGTCGGGCTGGAGCACCAGCACGATTCGTTGGATTGGAGCCTCGGCGCGGACGCGCCCCGCATCGAATTCCGGCCGGGCTAGCGGATGCCGGCTACCTGACCACCGCGTCCGCACATTTTGTTCAACCGGCCGCGTAATGCGATCGGCCGCCGTTTGCCCTCGCACTGAGCCGGGAAACAGGCATAGGGAAGCAAGTAAGGCGCCGAGGAACAGGAGTCTTCGCAATTCGGCCAGCGAGGACGGCCGGGTCATGGGTCGATGCTAACCCGCCTCGTCAGCCTCTACAATTTACGAAGGATAACCCGCGCCTGAAATTAAGGTACTAATAGTACCGCAAGCAGGGATTTCCCGGGCAAATCGCTGACGATTTATTGCCGAGACCCCAGACGCGGCTTCAGGCACCTTGCGGGCTTCGCCTTCTCCATGAATGATGCACCGTCGCCCTCGGTACAGCAGTATCCCCGTAACTTGCTCCCGGAGCTGGCGGCGGGGCCGATATAATGTCGTTCAATGGAACTCAATCCGTACGCACATTTCTTGGGGAGGCGGGATCCGCGCGAGGTGATCGCCGAGACGGCGGGGCGAGTCAGCTCGATTCTGGATACATTGGGGCCGGAAAACGCGGATCATTCTCCCGCGCCGGGCAAATGGAGCGCGCGCGAGATTCTTTGCCACCTGACGGACTCCGAATTGGCTTTTGCATTTCGATTGCGCCAGGCGCTCGCTGAACCGGACCACATTATTCAGCCCTTCGACCAGGAACGGTGGGCAGCCGTCTACAGCAACCCCATGTTCGATGCGAACATCGCGATAGAAGTATTTGCCGCGGTGCGCGCGTGGAACATGCGGCTGATCTCCTCGCTTCCCAGGGAAGCGCTCTTGAAGCCGGTTACGCATCCTGAGCGCGGTACCATGACCATACAAACGATCGTCGAGACTATGGGAGGCCACGACCTGAATCATCTGGCACAACTGGACGCGATCGTGGCGAAGACCGCTGCTGCGTAGCTGATGTGCGGACAAGACGGTAAGGGGGACAGCGGTCAATCCGCCGAGCCGGCGCCGGGAAGGGGACGGCGATGCGGCGGGGAACTTTCGAGTGCAGCCCAAAAAGGCTGGCGGAGCCCGGGAATGGTGATGGAGCACACGCGCGCTGCAAGAAACACACGCGACCAGATCCGGAACGGACTAAGATCGCCGGCGTTTACCAAGTGTGCGTTTCGGCAACGACGCAGTTCTCGCAGACCGGCTCACAGCGCCGAAGCGTCAGCGGAATCTCTTGCGGCGGAATTTCTTTCCATTCGAAAATTCTTAAATCACGGTCGACAAGGTGCGGCTGGTGCGGTCCGATATGAAGGTGAGCCAGCGGCGCGCCGCAATAAAAGCAGGCGTTATAGCGACACCAGTTGGCGAGAATCGTCTCGACCCGCGTAGCGGCCGGAGCGCTTCGAATTTCCTTTACGCAAGCCTGATCGCAGGCGGCGCGGGCAGGCCAGCGGGTACAGTTCCGGACGTGAGGAAGCGTCCCTCCCCCAAGAGCAGTCAGAACCGCATGCCACGCGGAAAGCTCCACGGCGTTGAGGTGCCCGTTTTCGGGGCACCTGACGACGCGCATACCTCGAAAGCGGAGGAAGGCGCACGCGGCTCTCTGTAGGAACAAGCCGAGCAGAAATCCCGCTAGCACTGCGACGACAATGTAGGTGACCATCGGTACCACCTTTCCCGCCGCTTGCGGAGCGTTACACGCCAGGAAGTTTTTTGATGGCGTTGTGGATGCGCGCGGCGAGAGCCTCCGCATCATCGGATTGGTCGATCGAACGCAAAGCCGCCAGCGCTACCTGATACATCACCATCTGGCGGTCGGGGCGGTCGATGTGTTTCGCGTCGAAAAGACCTGCTTGTTCATAGAGAAACCGGGCCATATAGAAAAAGAAGGTCTGGCGCGGGACTTGAATGGTCGGGGAGACGAACGACTTTAAGGCCGTGCCGGGATCATCGGGACTGCCCACTGCCGCTGAGACCGCCCGGATCACGCCTCGTTGCAGCGTCGCCCGTTCCAATTCCTCGCGGCCGAAGTCCGGGAGCCATGTGCCGGCGGAAATTTTGGCCAATGCCGGCAGGCGTTCGATGGAGCCGGGAGGAAATCCGAAAGCCAACTGCACTGCCGAGTCCCGGTCCTCGCAGGTATTGCGCACGGCTTGGGTGAACTCCAATGCTTTATTAGCCGCCATGCTCCGCAACCGGGACGCTTCATTACGGAATCCGGCCGGCGTCACCTCACTTCCGGCTTGGTATGCGTCGGCAAGTTCCCAGAGGCCCTGGGACAGGCCGGCGGAGACAACCATTTGCCAGATCTGCGCGCGCGCGGCGAACTCGTGGTTGCCCGTGCTGAGTTCCAGCAGTGTGGCATCGGTCTTTAACAGATCTCCGGTTCGATAGCTTTCATTGGCTACGGCCCAGAAAAACGCCGGACTTCCTGGCTTGATCGGAGCAGGACCGGCACAGCCGGATGCCGCAATCCAAACCGCGACGATTCCCAAAACACCCAATGTTTTCATAGAGCCTCCGCACGAAAGCGACACTATCTCTATCTGCACTATAAGACTCTATTATCCAAAATTCAAGCGGGTACAGAACCGCGACCGGAAGGAGCGGATTGGTCAAGCAATTTTTGAATCGGCAGACTAGGGTGTTCGAATTAACTCCGGGAGCTACGGAGCTTTAGGCCCGGCCGCAAGCTTTAACTCGATTCGGAGAAACTTTAAAGGCGTATCCGCGAGATTCTCATCCTGATGGGCGGCGGCGGGCTCGACCCATCGGACAATACGTGCTGGGTATTTGCTAAGACGGGACGTGCCATCCGCGAGCGTGAGGCGGAGGTTCTGATCGGTCAACTGGACGAGCACGGCGCCGGTTTGGGGATGAGTGTGCTGGCGCAGTTTTTCGTGCGGGCCGATAGTGACGCGAAGGACGCGGACATACTCATTTTCGAGTTCCACGTGATAATGCTGTGGATCGAGTGCCGGCGCGTCGAGTTTATCGGGAACGAAGGGCGGCGCCCCTCCTGCGGGCCGGCGCGGCTCGATTTGAAGGCCTTCGAATGGAGCGTCGCCCAGGTTCTCACTGCGATGTGTGCTGGGGAGCGACCACATGATGTCACCGGCATGACCACCGGCTTCCTGACTCTTGCCATCCGGAGCGATGAGACGATTGTGGCGATCGGTCAGGAGGACGATTACCGCGCCGGGTCCCGGATGCTGATGCATCGGCATCTTCTCGCGCGCGCCCATATGCTCTCTAATGACGCGGACCCAGGGGTTTTCAATTTCCCGAGTATAGTGCTGCGGATCGGCTACCAGAGGGTCGAGCGATTGGGATTGCGCGAAGCTTGCCCACGCCAACAGCGCCGCGACCCTCCAGAGAGTTCGCACGGTCATTGCCTGTTGAACTTGACTCCATTTTTCAGGAGTTGTTCGTAGCGATCGAGATCGAGATTATTCTCGGGGCATACGTACTCGCGGACACGCGTACCTTCCCGAAGCATCATTGTGGTGCGGTACACCCAGGGCTTGGTCAGCACCGTGGGATCTTCCATGACCGCTTCGTAGTTGATCTGGTCTTTGTTCACGCGCGCGTAGCGCTCGGTGACGTGCAGCTTATCGCTATGGAAGGTTCCGCCGCCCACCAGCCAAGTCTTGTCGTTGAAATTGGTGATATCGACGACCAGTGTGTCACCTTCCCAGTGGCCGACTGAATCTCCAAGATAGGTGGGTTCGGCATCCGCGGGGTGTTTGGCATTGAGAGGGATAACGCGGAAGACATTCATGTACTCGTAGAGAATGATGATCTCCCCCGGTGTTTGGGCGATCTGCACGGGGAACAATCCAAACGAATAGAGGCGCGGGATTCCAGCCGGCAGACAGCGCGCGGTGGGATCGTCGATATCGCGGCTGTTGAACGACTCCAAAACCTTCTTGGCGGCCCAGGCCTGATACGGGGCGCCTTCGTTGCCGTGGCGGTCCGTGGAACTCAGGGCGACTGGTGCGTTCGGATTTTTGCCCGTTCCTCCCAGGCCGGTTCCAGCGTTCGCGGCCTCCCAGGAACCGCGCGTGGTGCTGCCGGGCTGCCAGACGCCGGTAAGATCCGGCTTGCCGTTCGAGGCACGCGGCACAGATTGCGCATTCACGAAGGTGGCTGCCAGGATTCCAGAGCAGAGCGCAAAGTAGCGTCGAGTCATAGGCGCCTCACTTCACATCGACTGCCGGCTTCTCGCCGCCATCGCCAGTGCCTGCCGGAGGGCCCCAGAAAAGCTTCGTTCCATCGGCAAGAGTTACCTGGCGGCCATGCCCCCAGTTAGTGCCGTCGCGGGCGCGCCAGGCGAACACCGTGACGCGGTCGCCAGGTTTCATCGAGACATCGCGCTTCCAGCCGGTCCGGTACAGGACGCTGGGCGGATACCCTTCGAATTTCCAGTTGGCGACCTTCCCCTTGTCGTCGGTCACGTCCATGAAGAAGTGAGTATGGGGATTAGTCCATTCGATTTTGGTAATGACTCCGGTGAGAGTGATGGGCTTGTTGGCGTCGTATTCGGCACCGAATGAATGGTGCGCCCGGGCGGCAGGCGTCAGAACGAGCGCGGCCGCCAGTATGCCCGCGCAAGCTAGTATTTTCCGCATAGAAATATTCGTGTTCCAACAGTATACGTGAATTCCTCGAGTCTAGGCCTTACCCGCGATTTTCGCCATCCACCAGCGGAGGCCGACGAACAAAAACCGCCAATCCTTGAAAAATTCGGGAGGTTTGCGCTCAAACACGTGGCCAACGAACTGGAAGATCCAGCCGGCTGTGAACAGAGTCGCCGGCAACCACCAGCAGCCGGCCCGCCAGAGGGCGAGCGGGACAAGGAATACGGACAACACAATGAGCGGGATACCGAGCGTGTGGCACGCACGGTTGACGGTGTTCTGGTGGCTGGCGGAATACTGGCGAATCCACTCATCCCACGACCGATTTCCCAGCATGACGCACCTCCTCGGACACCCTTTCTGCCGGCGGGTGATAGTGATATGATCTCGACCAAGTGTAAGTTCGTCAAGGAGGCACTCCGAGTTATGCTGCGCCTGTCCATTGCCGGTTGTTTGTTGACCGCGGCCGCATTTGCCGCTTCCGGTTCGCCCACGTTTGACAAGGACGTTCTCCCGATTCTCCAGAAGAACTGTCAGGGTTGCCATCGTCCAGGCGAAGTCGCGCCGATGTCGCTGCTCAGTTACGCCCAGGCGCGGCCCTGGGCGAAGGCGATCAAGACCGCCGTGGTCTCGAAGAAGATGCCGCCGTGGTACGCGGATCCGCAGTACGGTCATTTCGCGAACGATCGCCGGCTGAGCGAGGCCGAGATCAACACCCTGGTGGCATGGGCGGATGAGGGCGCTCCGGAAGGCAATCCCAAAGACGCGCCTCCGGCCTTGATTTTCGAAGATGGATGGAACATCAAGCCTGATCTTGTGGTCGAGATGCCGAAGGATTTCGAACTGCCGGCGACCGGTACAATCAATTACAAATTCATCCGCGTGAAGGGGAATTTCACCGAGGACCTCTGGGTGACGGCCGCCGAAATGCGTCCGGGCAACCCGGCCGTGGTGCATCACGGAAAGGTATGGGTGGTGCCGCCGGGATCGAAATGGATGGCGAACGCAGTTCCGGGTGAAGCGTACGAGAACCAGGAATCGGGGCGAGCCACCGAGGGCGACGGCAACGATATTCTTGGCAAATTCAATCCCGGCCTGGGCGCACAGCGGTTCGATGTGAACGGCGCGGCGAAGTTCGTACCCAAGGGATCGGACCTCGTGTTCGAGCTGCACTACACGGCGATGGGCAAACCGGCGACGGATCGTTCGAAGCTGGGTTTGATGCTCGCCAAGCACGCTCCGGCCACCCGGTACATTCTAATGTCGGGAGCGCCTTCAGGATTGAACCTGGTGATTCCGCCGGGCGACAGCAATGCCGAAGTAGTGGCCGAAGCCACCGCCACCACCGATTTCAAACTCGCGTACATTCAGCCGCACATGCACCTGCGCGGGAAGGACTATGAACTGCGCCTGATCTATCCCACCGGTGAGTCCGAGACGGTATTCAAGGGGAGGTTCGATTTCGAATGGCAGCTGGGGTACGATCTGGCGAAACCGATCGCGGTTCCGAAGGGCACGCGGCTGGTCGGGATCGCGCATTTCGACAATTCACCGAATAATAAGTTCAACCCGGATCCGACCAAGGAAATCCACTGGGGCCCGCAGAACTGGGATGAGATGCAGGGCGTGTTCCTGGGGCTGCTGACCGGGATGAACGTGGATCCTCACGCGCTGCTGAAGCCGTCGGGCGCGAGCCTGCTGCCGCGCGGGAAATCGGGGCCAACCTTGTCGGCCCTGGCGAGGCCGTAACGCCGCTGGCCTCGGCCCGCCCGGGTCTTGCCGCCGGTGTGTTCTTATGAACCGCCGCCAGTTTTTCTCATCATCTGCCGCAGTAGCCGCGTTGACCGGTTCGCACGCCGTCGGCGCGGATGTTGCGCCAGGACGCGCGCTGATGAAGCTGGGCTGCCAGACCTCGCCTAGCGACTTAAAACACTTTCAGTATTTCGCGCGGTACGGCGTTCGAAATATCTGCGGCTACCCGGAGATCGCCGGTGGACGCCTGTACGCCACGGTCGACGAGCTGAAGCGGCTGCGCGACCTCGCCGAGCGCAGCCAGATCAGCGTCGATTGCATTGCGCCGCCATTTTTGGAATCGAGCCACATCGACCGCGAAAAACATCCGGCGATCATGCTGGCCCAGAGTCCCGAGCGCGATCGCGACATCGAATCGCTGCAGACCCTGATCAAGAACTGTGCGGCGGCAGGTATTCCGTCTATCAAGTACAACATGAGCATCCTGGGAGTGCTGCGGACGGGACGCACGCCGGGACGCGGCGATGCCATGTACAGTACTTGGAGTCTTAAGGATGCGAAGCCGAACCCGCCCCTGACCCGCGCCGGTCATGTGGACGCGGACACCGCGTGGGAGCGTATCACTTATTTTCTGGAGCGGGTGATTCCGGCGGCCGAAGAATACAAGATCCGGATGGCCTGCCACCCGCACGATCCCGGAGTGCCGCCCGAAGGGTATCAGGGAGTCACTCGCGTTCTGGGGACCGTCGAGGGACTGAAGAAGTTCGTCAGCATCAAAGAAAGCCCGTACCACGGTCTGAACTTCTGCCAGGGGACGGTGTCGGAGATGCTGGCGAATCCGGCAGCGGAGATCTACGATGTGATCCGGTACTTCGGCTCACGGCAAAAGATCTTTAACGTGCACTTCCGCAACATTCGCGGCCACCGTGACGATTTCATCGAAGTCTTCCCGGACGAAGGAGACATCGATTTCGTGAAAGCGATCCGGGTATATAAAGAAGTCGGATATCCTTACATGCTGATGCCGGACCACGTGCCCGAGGCGCCCGATGATCCACGCGGGCTGCAGTCGTTCGCTTACTGCTACGGATATATTCGCGCGTTGATCCAGGCTGTGGACCAGCTCAGTTGAACACTGCGCTACTTCCAACCGTCCATCGCCTTCCGCGGTAGCGAGTCGGGAAGAAAATCGACCAACTCCAGGCGGATCCCGTTGGGATCGGTGACATTTGTGATGCTCGTTTTGGTCGAGCCGGTGCGCGGGTCGGCAACATTCACCCCGCGCTGGCGCAGACCGGCGACTGTCGCACTGAGGTTCTCGGGCCAGATACCGATGTGGCTGAGGCCGGGAGTGCGGTCGCCCGTCGCTGGCGCTACTTCCAGGAACGTGTCCTTCGTGATTTGAAGATAGGAAAGCGTGGGCTTGCCGGCGTTGTCCTTGATCGTGAACGCCTCTTTCAAACCCAGGGTCTGCGTGTAGAAACGCATGGATTCATCATAGTCCTTGGCGTAGATGCCGACATGATTCAGGCGAAGGCCGAGACCCTGGCTGGTCTGGGCCGCGCCAGGTTGCATCATGAGAATTCCGGCGATCATGCCGGCGACGAATAGAGTGATTCCGCTGAGTAAAGTGCGCATGGTGTGAGATCCTTTCGGGCCGGCGACAAGATCACCGGCGTTACTTAACTGCACGCGAGAAGTCGGCTACCTGGCGCGCGTTGCCCGTGAGCGCTAGAATGTGCAGGCCGGTGTTGGCGCGATCGGCCGCATAGATGTATCCCCGATCGTCGACTTCCACGTTGTTGGTCTGAATGGCAATCTTGCAATGCTGCTCGGCGCCCCTGCCTACGCAGCGCTTGTCGGTCTTATCGGTAATGGCTGGGATGTAATAGCCGATTTCTTTGGGTTGGAACGGATTGCGCACGTCGACGGCGCGCACGCCGGCATTGAAGAACGCCAGGAACAGGACGCGGTTGTAATAAATCGGTGTCATGCTCTCGTTTGACGAATGAGCTCCGAAGCGCCCGCCGACGCTGCAGAAGTCGCCGCTCTCTTCTGGCACTGTCCAAGTGGAGACGCCCACAGGCCTTGTCTCGGTGGTGATGTCGAAGAACCGCAACGTCTGGCGGTACTCCTGACATTCGTTGGCGACCGTTTCTCCGACCAGCGCCACGAAGTCTTTGACTTTGCCGTCGCGTTGCTTGGCGAATTCCGTCATCTTCATCTGCAGCATCGGAAACGCGGTGTGCCCGCCGACGTCGACGGGGAGGTCGAGCCGCGTGATGACTGGATATTTGAGGTTTTCGTCGGTCGGCTCCGGCGGCCCTTTCAGCAGTTTTTCGCGATCGACTATTTCGAGCACGCCATCGCGGGAGTTGCCATAGGCGAAGTAGACCCGGTTGCCTTTCGGACCGGTAGAGACGGGTCCATGCAGGTCTTCGGGCGTCTGCCCGCGAGCGCCCGGCTGTTGGCCGGGCAGACCAAAATTGCGGATGAAGACGGGATGGGCTGGATCGCTGAGATCGTAGATCTGTGCCATACGCTTCGCGCGCCAGTTGGGCGCGCCCGAGACCAGGTACGCAATGCCGGAGTCGCATTCCCACCAGCTCTTGTGCGTATCGCGCAGGCCGCTGACCACAACCGTGAGGCGCGAGGGTTTGGCCGGGTCCGTCACATCCCAGATTTCATGGGCGGTGCTGCCGTAGCTGCGCAAGAGGTAGAACTTGGTCTTGTCGGCGCGGGGCAGGTCGGCGCCGCTACAAACGCGCGCCATCTGCGCCCCGCCGGCCTCGCCGCCACCGCCTCCTTCACCAGGAATATGCGCGATGTACTTCGGGCGCTTGGGATCCGTGACATCAACCACGGATGTACCGTTGGGCTCGTCCTGGCCGGTCAGAGAGTTGGGCTGCACGCCGGCGTGATGACCGACGTAGGCAATCCACCGGTCTCCTTGCTTTTGGATTACGGGCTGATATGCGCTGCGGGCCTGCAGGTCGTTGTAGCCGACCAGTTCCATGTTGCTTTTCTCGGCCTTTTTCTCAGCCGCTGTCGCGAGCGTCAGAACGCCGCATAGCGTTAGGCCGAACACCGCGTAGTGTCTCAGAGTCATGCGCCCTCCGGAATCAGGATTCCTGAAGAATACACCATTTCTGGCATACGGCTCCAGCCTTGTGCCGGCGCGAAGCGCCGGACTTCGCTAAAAGCGGTGCACAAGGCTGGAGCCGTATGGTCGTTGATGATAAGATCAATGGCCATGATTACGGCTAGACTTTGTGCGCTCGGAGCGGCCGCGGTTTGCGCCCTCCTTCTCCCCGCCCGTCTTCAAGCGGCTGCCGGCTGTGTCGGGTTGGCGCTCGAAGACCGGATCTGAAAACGCCTCGTCCGCGCCTATAATTCCCCAGCCTCTGGACCGAAACATCTTCAATAAATCGCCGAGAAATAGTGAGTTCAGCAGGTTGTAATGGATCAGGAGCGTATGCGATACGCTGCGCCCTAGCACGTCGCGCGAAACCTGGTCGTAGAATCTGGCACGATCCCAAATGTGGTTCAGATACGGTTCCCGGTAAAGGTTCACGTCGAATCTTCGATCGCGCTCAATGCGGGAAAGGAGGCGTTGGTTGTAATACCAATCCGACGCATCGATCGTAACGGCTCCGTTCCGGTATCCGTGCTGCCCCAGGAACGCGCGCAACCGATCTCTCAAACCGCGCGTCGAGCCTTCTTTGAGCGCCGGAAAGCGGAACCATTTATGGAAACCGGGGACTTTTCGGAGAACCTGGTCGTTGCGCAGAATGTCTTGTTCGAATTCCTCGGGATCGACTTTTCCTAGCAGAGCATGATGGCTGTAGGTGTGATTCCCGATCCAATGCCCGCCGGCGCTCCATTGCCTGAGGACGCTCGATCCATGCTCGTTATCGACACACTCGCCGATAGCGAATAGAAAAGCGCGCGTCTTCCCCAGGTGCTTCAAGAGCCGCTCCTCCGCTTCGGAGCGCCGGTCCTCCGGGATCATCTGCCAGCGCACGTCATCCATGGTGATGGCGACCCTCGATTGCGTTTGCGCGACCAGGGGAGCAGCGCAAAACGTCAACGCTTGTCGTCGCGTGATCATCGGATGTCTTGACCGTAGCATAACGGAATCAACAGACTGCGCTTGGCATTACCCATGAAAAGCCGAAGGACCCGATCGTCTCCGATGAGCCGGTGACAATCTGAAGAGATTTCTTCATCGCTCTCACAACGCGCGAGTTACGAACAAAAATGGCTCCTCGGAACCGCGCGCGCTTGGGGCCGCGCGAGATAATGAGGGTGTGGGAAGATCACTTCGCCGCCGGATTAGTTGGCTCGGATCAAACCGGACAGAACCTGTTCGCTTGGTACAAATCGTAAAGGCTGGGCTAACTGCTTTCGTTGGAACAAACGTTCCGCGAATTCCGCAACGATCGTTTCCAAAACGCCGGATACGCTTTGCTAGTGAGCGGCTGGACTGTCGTCGGAGATTACCGGCGGGTGGGCGCCCGGCAGGAGCGGCGCCAGCATGTCCTCTTTGCGCTTGATCAGCGTTGACGTGTTGTAGCTGGCGACTTCGAACCCGTGGCCGTGCGTGATGGCGTCGGTCGGGCAGGCTTCGACGCAATAGCCGCAGAAGATACACCGGTTGTAGTCGATGTTATATACCTTCGCGTAGCGCTCGCCACCCGAGATACGAACGGTGTCGGTATTTTCCGCTGCCTCGATATAGATGCAGTCCGCCGGGCACGCGGCGGCGCACAGGAAGCACGCCACGCATTTTTCCATCCCGTTCTCATCGCGCTGTAAAACGTGCGAGCCGCGATACCGCTCCTCGAACTTGGGAGGCTCATCGGGATAGTTTTCAGTCACGGTCGGAGACATCATCTCCTTGAACGTGATCCCCAGCCCCTTGGCGAGTGCAGCGGCAGTACCCAGAATATTGATTTTTTCGGCCATTCGATCTTTTCCCTATCTTAGCGTGACTCCCCACGGGAGCCTAATTTCGCGACCCTCAACCAGCCTTCGCCTCCGGCACCGAATCGGTGGGACGAAACGGGTTCACTCCGGCCAGAGCGCCTAAGTTCGCAATGTCGCCTTTGTGCCAGCCTTCACTCACCTGCGATACGGTGCCGTCAGGCTCGATCAGGAACAGAGTCGGAACGCTGGAAATACCGAACGCGTTGCTCACCGCAAAGCCGCTGGCGTCCGTGTCGAGCAACATGGGCAATGTGATCCGCAAGTGGCGGTTGAAATCGCGCGTGTCTTCCGCGCAATTTTGCGAGATGCCATATACCGGCAGCTTCTCGCCGGAGTGAATCCGCTCCAGAAACGGAAAAGTGAGCTGGCAAACCGGGCAGTTCACCTTGAAAAATGCAAGCAGGGCGGGACCTTTGGCCGTGATCTCGCGCAGAGCGGTTTCGCCGCCTTCGAGACGAGGCAGCGTAAATTCGGTGACGCGCGCGCCTTTTTGCAGGAGTCTGTGGCGGGAACCGTGCGACATCTGTTCGATTGTACGACAGGCAGGCGTTTATTCGTCTTTCTTCATCTGCTGCACAAAACTGAGAATGTCGAAGGTCTTGATCTGGCGATCCGGGTAATAACTGTTGACGGCGTCCTGCTCGTCTGTGAAGATCTCGAACACGGTGGCCAGTTTGGTCATCACCAGCAGCTCGATGTTGCGCCGGTTGAGGTGCACCAGTTTCATATTCCCGCTGTTCCTCTGCAAGCTGGTGGCGCACATGACCAGCGCGCCGAGGCCCGTGCTATCGATGTAGTCCACACCTTCCAGGTTGAGCACCAGCTTCTGCCCGCCTCCCTGGTTTAGCGCGGAGATCTTTTCACGAAAAGTCGTGGCCTCTTTTCCGGCTATCAACCTGCCCTTCAAATCGAGGATAGTGATGCCTTCGCGTTCCCGTTGCGTGATGTCGAGAGCCATAACCGTGGGGTTCCTCTCATTGTAAGCTGTTCACGCGGCCTATCGCATGTAGAAGAGGCTGAGGCGGGGGAGTGATGATTTCTCCAGGAGGTTGCGTTCCAGGTACTGCTTTTCGAGCATCGCGAGTTGGTCGGCCGTCATCTTGCCGCGGTAGGGACGCAGCTGGCGGTCGAGCTCCTGGCGCGCCTGCAACAATTGTTCGTCGCTCTGGCGGGAACGGGCTATCGCGACCATCTTTTCTTCCAGAACCGTGAGGCGCTGCTCCAGCACTTCCAGATCGCTGTAGTGCTGCTCCACTTCGCCGGCGATATGTTCCAGTGCGGAGGCGATTTCGGAATAGTCAGGCGGTAGCGCAGCGGCATTGGTCTTTAGGTACGTGCGCAGCTCATCTATGGCAAAGGGCGCAGCGGTTTCCTTGCGCGGCCTGGCCGGCGCGGCTCCCGCCATCACCTGGGCTTCCGTCATCACCGCTTGGGCGCAGAAAGCGAGCGAGTTCACCATCTGGGTTTTCACCTTGCGTGAGCGCCACTTTTCGAACGCGGCGTCAATACCGCGTAGCACCGCCTCGAGCGGCACGTCCGCCTTTTTCCAGGCTTCGATTAAGGCCCAATCGAGAGGGGAGAGCAGAAACAAGCTGGTACCGCGGGCGCGCTGGAAGTGCTCCTCGATTTCGGTGAAGTAATTGAAATAGTTCTGAACCCAATCCGGATCGGTCACCGCGCGCCCTTATTGCGTTCCCAGATCATTTGCAGCCCTTCCAGCGTCAGATGCTCGTCGAGCGTTTTTAGATAGCGCGACCCGCCCGCGATCATGCGCGCCTGTCCACCGGTCCCGATCACTTTGGTATCCGGCCCGAGTTTTTCAATGACGCGTTCGAGAATGCCGTCGATCATCCCGATGGCCCCGAAGTAGAGGCCCGACTGCATGCTGGCCACGGTATTGGTGCCGACCACGTCCTTGGGCGGGCGAAAATCCACCAGCGGCAGCCGCGCGGTTTTGCTGAAGAGCGCTTCGATGGCGATGCCGATGCCCACGGCAATGGCGCCCCCGAGATACTCGCCGTTTTTCGAAATCACGTCGAAGTTGATCGTCGTGCCGAAGTCGACAATCACGCACGGACCGCCATATTTGTAAAATCCCGCGACTCCGTTGACCAGGCGATCGGCGCCGACTTCATTGGGATTGTCATAACAGACGGTCAGGCCGAGGTTCGTGCGCGGTCCGACGAACATCGCTTCGGTGCCGAAGTAGCGCTTGGTCATCAGCGCCAGGGTGCTGTCGATAGGCGGGACGACGCTGGCGATGATGATGCCATCCACCGATTGAATGTCGAGGCCGGCGGGTGCGAACAGGTTGCGCAGCAGGATGCCCCATTCGTCGGCGGTTTGCTCGTGTACCGTTCGAAGGCGCCACTGCGCCCGCATTTCACGGCCGTCGAAAGCGCCAATGGTGATATTGCTGTTGCCTGCGTCAAGAGCCAGCAGCACGAACTCCTCCTGCAAGAATCAGGGTATCGGTTCCATCGTCTTTCCGCACCACCAGGTACCCGGATGAGTCAAGGCCGGCGGTGGTGCCTTCGATGATGCCGCCGGGCTGGTTCACCGTCACCCGCCGGCCCGCGGCGTAGCTGGACGACTGGATAAACAGGCGAAGGATGCTGTCATTGTCCAACGCGCCAAAAGTGTCGATAGCGGGGACCAATGCCAGCAGAATCTCCATGCGGGAAAATTCGCGGCCGGCGTGGAGGCGCAAGGATGTGGCTTCGCCGGCAAGATCGGGCGGGAAGGCGGCGTGATTGACGTTGATACCAATACCCGCGACGGCGGCGCCGTCGACCAACTCCACCAAAATACCCGCGACTTTTTTCCCGGCAAGCATCACATCATTCGGCCAGCGGAGATCGCAGGCGATGCCGGTCGAGCGGGCGATGGCTTCCGCGGTTGCGAGACCGAGCGCGAGCGTGAGCAGCGGCGCCGGAGCCAGTACGGTCGAAAGATAGATTCCGCGACTTGGCTCTGAGTGCCACGAGTGCCCGTGGCGCCCGCGTCCGGCGGTTTGCTCGTCTGCCAGCACGATCGCGCCAATCCGGCATCCGGCCGCGCGTTGCATCGTCGATGCCAGGGACCGGTGATGTTCGATGGTGCGGTCGGGAAACGCGGCGTGGAGACGATCGAGGTTCATGCGGATGGGAGCAGGTCCAGCCGGAAGCTGATGTCTACCGCTCCTGCGGAGTGAGTGATGGCGCCGGAGGAAACAAAATCCGCGCCCGCCTCGGCGTAGGCGCGCACGTTTTCCAGGGTAATGCCGCCGGATAGCTCGACCTTGGCGCGCCCAGCGATTTCGCGGATCCAGGCCGCGGCTTCGGCAGGCGTCAGGTTGTCCAGCAGCAGATGAGCGGCGCCGCAGTCGAGCGCTTCGCGCAACTCGGCACGGGTCCGTACTTCGATTTCGATGGGAAGGCCTGTCTCGCGCGCTCTCCCGATGGCCTCTCTCACGCCGCCGGCGGCGGCGATGTGATTGTTCTTGATCAGAATCGCGTCGAACAGACCCATACGGTGATTCGTGACGCCACCGGCGGCTGCCGCCGTTTTTTCCAAAGCCCGGAGTCCCGGCGTAGTTTTCCGCGTGTCGAGAACCTGGCAGCCAGTGCCGGCTACGGCATCGGCGAATTGGCGGGCGCGCGTGGCGACGCCACTCAAGCGCTGCAGGAAATTCAACGCGACCCTTTCACATTCGAGCAGAGTGCGCGCACTGCCGTGGACCGTGGCGAGAATATCGCCGTCGACGACACAATCGCCGTCGCGCCGCAGCAGCGTCAGTTCGTCGACCCCGCCGCGCGCGTCATAGATCTGCCGCAAGACTACGAGACCGGCGACGACCACCGGCTCTCGCGCCAGGAACCCGCCCGAGGCTATCCGC
>CAZKQQ010000056.1:0-34293 GCA_964554945.1 uncultured Solibacteraceae bacterium
GCCGGCACGTGGAAGGATCTTACCGACTCGGTTAACTCGATGGCTGCGAACCTGACGATGCAGGTCCGCAACATTGCCGAGGTAACGACGGCGGTCGCCAAAGGCGACTTGTCGCGCAAAGTCACAGTGGACGTGCGCGGCGAAATTCTCGAGCTCAAGAACACCGTCAACACGATGGTCGACCAGCTCGGCTCGTTCGCGGCGGAAGTGACCCGAGTTGCCCGGGAAGTCGGAACGGAAGGCAAACTCGGCGGCCAGGCGGAAGTCCGCGGCGTCGCAGGAACGTGGAAAGATCTTACCGATTCGGTCAACTCGATGGCGAGCAACCTCACCTCGCAAGTCCGCAACATTGCGCAGGTGACCACCGCCGTCGCCAACGGCAACCTGAGCCGGAAGATCACGGTCGACGTGCAGGGCGAAATTCTGGAGCTGAAGGACACCATCAATACGATGGTGGATCAGCTGAACAGTTTCGCGTCGGAAGTGACGCGCGTGGCGCGCGAAGTCGGCACGGAAGGCAAGCTGGGAGGCCAGGCGGTAGTGCGCGGCGTAGCCGGCACCTGGAAGGATCTTACCGACAACGTCAACTTCATGGCCGCAAACCTCACGACGCAGGTGCGCGGTATCGCGAAGGTAGTGACGGACGTCGCCAACGGCAACTTAAAACGCAAGCTGGTGCTGGAGACCAAGGGCGAAATTGCCGAGCTTGCGGAAACCATCAACGGCATGATTGATACGCTGGCCGTGTTCGCGGACCAGGTCAGCAACGTGGCTCGCGAGGTGGGTATCGAAGGAAAACTGGGCGGCCAGGCGCTGGTGCCAGGCGCGGCCGGAATCTGGCGCGACCTTACCGACAACGTGAACCAGCTCGCGGCCAACCTTACAACGCAGGTCCGCGCGATCGCCGATGTGGCGACGGCCGTGACGAAGGGCGACCTGACCCGGTCCATCGCAGTGGCCGCGCAAGGCGAAGTCGCGGCGCTCAAAGACAACATCAACGAAATGATCGGCAACCTGGCCGAAACGACGCGCAAGAACACCGACCAGGACTGGCTGAAGACAAACATCGCGAAGTTCACGGGCATGATGCAAGGGCAGCGCGATCTGTTAACCGTCGCGAACCTGCTGCTGTCGGAGTTAGTGCCGCTGGTCGGCTCGCAATGCGGCAGCTTCTACATTACGGAGACCGCCGACGACTCGGAGTATCTGAAACTAATCGCCGCGTACGGCGCCAACTCCGAGCATGGAGTGCCCAAGCAATTCCGCATGGGGCAAGGATTGGTCGGGCAGGTCGGATTGGAGAAGCGGCGCATCCTGATAACCGATCTGCCCAAAGACTACATCAAGGTCAGTTCGAGTTTGGGAGAGGCGACGCCGTCGACTATTGTGGTGCTGCCGGTGCTGTTTGAAGGCGAAGTGCGGGCAGTCCTGGAGCTGGGCTCTTTCCGCTACTTCACCGAAATCAACCTGGCGTTTCTCGACCAGCTCACGCAGGGTATCGGCATCATGTTGAACACGATCGCCGCCACCATGCGCACCGAGCAACTGCTGAAGCAGAGCCAGGCGCTGGCCGAGCAGCTTCAGAAGACGAACGAGGAACTGGAAGAGAAGGCGCACCTGCTGGCCGAGCAAAAGACCGAAGTCGAAGCCAAGAACCAGGAGGTCGAGCAAGCCAAGGCCGCGCTCGAAGAAAAGGCCGAACAGCTGTCGCTGACTTCCAAGTACAAGAGCGAGTTCCTCGCCAACATGAGCCACGAGCTGCGAACGCCGCTCAACAACCTGCTGATCCTGGCGCAGATGCTCTCGGAGAACGCGGAGAACACGCTGACATCGAAACAGGTCAAATACGCGGAGACCATCCACTCTTCGGGAACCGACCTGCTGGCGCTGATCAACGACATTCTGGATCTCAGCAAGATCGAGTCCGGAAAGATGGACGTGGAAATCGGCAGTGTCCGCTTCGCCGAAGTGAGAGACTTCTGTTCGCGCACGTTCCGTCACGTTGCCGACGGAAAGGGACTCGATTTCTCGATCGAGCTGGGCGAGAACCTGCCCGCCGAGACCATCATCACCGATTCCAAGCGCCTGCAGCAGGTTTTGAAGAACCTGTTGTCGAACGCCCTGAAGTTCACCGAGACGGGCTCGGTGAAGCTGCGCGTAGAACGCGCCACTTCGGGTTGGAGTCCCAGCCATGCGGTTCTGAATCGCGTGAAATCGGTTATCGCGTTCTCGGTGACCGATACGGGAATTGGAATCCCACAAGACAAACACAAGATCATCTTTGAGGCCTTCCAACAAGCGGACGGCACCACCAGCCGCAAATACGGCGGGACTGGTTTGGGTCTGTCTATCAGCCGCGAACTGACCCGGCTGCTGGGTGGCGAGATCCGGCTGCATAGCTCTCCGGGCGGCGGCAGCACCTTTACTCTCTACCTGCCGCAAACTTATGTGGCAATGGTCACCATGCCGAAACCCGAAGGCCAGCGCCTGCAGCAGGACAGCGATCGCGAGCGCCCCGGTGCCATGGTCGAAGCCGTCGAAGTCGCACCCGATCAGCCTCTGGATACGATCTTGCCGGCGCCGTCGTCCGCGCCGGCCCCCGTGGTTCACAATGTTGAAATCGACGATGACCGGAATCTGATTCAGGCTGGCGATGCGGTGCTTCTGATCATCGAAGATGACATCACCTTTGCCCGGATCCTTGTGGATCTGGCGCACGAGCGGGGCATCAAAGTGCTGGTCGCGCTTCGGGGCGTAACGGCGCTCAGCCTGGCTCGCGAGTTCAAGCCCGGCGCAATTACACTGGATATCAATCTGCCGGATATGGCGGGTTGGACGATGCTCGACCGGCTGAAACACGATCCGGCTACCCGGCACATCCCGGTGCATGTGATCACAGGCGACGAAAACCGCCGGCGGGGCCTGGCTCTCGGGGCCATGACCTACCTCGAGAAATCGGTCACCAAGGAGAACTTGAGCACAGCCTTTGACACCATTCATCATTCCCTCGAGCCGCGCGCCAAGAAACTGCTGATCATTTCAGCGGAAGACGACCTGGTAACCAACTGCCAGGAATCGCTCGGTGGCGGGGATATCGAACTTTCCGTAGTTTCATCCGGCGGGGAGGCTTTGGCCGTACTGAACCAGCAGTACTTCGATGGCATCGTGCTTGATCTTCGCCTGCGAGATATCCCGGCCATTCAACTGGTAGAGGAAATTCAAAGGGAGGTCAATCCTTATATACCGCCCGTAATTCTGGCAGGACAGCATAGTGTAAGCGCCGGGCTGGAGGGGGAGGTTCGAAAGCTTGCCCGCTCCAGCATCGTACGCTATGCCGAATCGCCGGCGCGCCTGCTCGACGAGACAGTAGGGCTGCTGCACCGGGCCGAGGACAATCTTTCCGAGGCCCAGCGGAATACCTTGGCGAATTTCCGTCGAAACGACAACACTCTATCCGGGAAGAAGGTGCTGGTTGTCGACGATGACGTTCGTAATATCTTCGCGTTAACTACGGTACTGGAACAGCACAACTTGCATGTGGTCCATGCAGAAAATGGACGTGCCGGCATAGAAACGCTGTTCAAACACCCCGATATCGACGGGGTTCTCATGGATATCATGATGCCGGAAATGGATGGTTACGAGACGATTCGGGCCATCAGGCAGGTTCCGGAAATGCGGCACCTCCCCATAATCGCGGTAACCGCAAAGGCCATGAAAGGGGACCGAGCCAAGTGCATTGAGGCCGGCGCCTCCGATTACATCACTAAACCGGTGGACCTGGATCAGCTGTTCTCGGTGTTGCGCGTCTGGCTAGCCGGCCGTGACCAGACCTCGTCCAGCTTAACAGCCGCCCAATAAAGCAGGTGGAAAACAATGGGTGAAACTCCGTGTCGGTAACCGCGCGCAGCATGCAACTCGCGCCCGAATTCGCCCCCGAGCAGAAGATGAAAATCCTGCTCGTGGACGATACGCCCGAGAACCTCGTTTCTTTGGAGGCCACTCTGAGCGGCCTGGGAGAGGAATTGGTTCTGGCCCATTCCGGGAAGGAGGCGCTTCGCTACCTCCTGAACGAAGACTTTGCCGTTATCCTGCTCGACGTGCGCATGCCGGATATGGATGGTTTCGAAACGGCGGAACTGATTCGAAGCCGTCCCCGATCGCGACAGACGCCGATTCTGTTTCTTACCGGTTACCGCAACGAGGAACACCTGTTCCGGGGCTATGATCTGGGCGCGGTTGACTTCCTTTTCAAGCCGATCGTGCCGGAGGTGCTTCGGTCCAAAGTTGCGGTCTTCGCGGAACTCAGCCGCAGCAACACGAAATTGAAAGCCCAAGCCGATGCTCTGCGCAAGCAAGCCGAGGTGCTGCAGAAAGCGGAGCAAAAGTTCCGGTCTTTGCTCGAGGCGGCGCCCGATGCCATGGTGATGTGCCGCGATGACGGCGAGATCCTCATGGTCAATTCGCAGACCGAGATCCTGTTCAACTGCGGCCGCGACAGACTGGTTGCCAGGAATATCAAGGAACTGGTGCCGGAATGGGCTCCCCGCTTTCACGCGGGATGGGAGGAAGAGGGCAGCCCGCGCAATCATCCTCCCGAGCGCGGCGTCGAATTGCATGCTCTGCGCGCGGACGGCGAGCGTTTCCCGGTTGAGATCAGCTTCAGCCCCTTGCAGATCGATGAAGGCGTGGTCATCACCAGCGCCATTCGTGATATCAGTGAACGCAAGAAGACCGAAGCGCAGATCCGTGAACTGAACGCCACGCTCGAGGAGCGGGTTCTGGAGCGAACCGACGCACTCATGCGCTCGAACGAGGAACTGGCGCAATTTGCCTACGTGGCCAGCCACGATTTGCAGGAACCCCTGCGCACGGTATCTATTTACGCCCAGCTCCTGGCCAAGCGGTATAAGGGGCGGTTGCAGGGCGATGCCGATCAGTTCATTAATTTCATCGTGGAAAGCGCGGGCCGGATGGAGCGGCTGATTCACGACTTGCTCGACTTTTCCCGGATCGATGCGCGCGGCACCGATTTCTTCGTGCGCACCAGCTGCCAGGAGGCGCTGGACGATGCCATCCGGAATATCCAGTCTTTAATTGAGGAAAACCAAGCCGCCATCGTCCGGGCGTCGCCGCTGCCCACGATTATCGGCGATCCGGTCCAGTTGACGAGACTTTTTCAGAACCTGCTGGTCAATTCCATCCGGTATCGGGCAGAGGAGCCGCCGCGCATCGAAATTTCGGCAGAGGAGACGGAAACACAATGGCTATTGTCGGTTCGGGATAACGGCATCGGAATCGAGCCCCAATATGCCGAGAAGGTTTTCGGAATTTTTAAGATTCTCCAGCCGCGGGAAAAATCGTCGGGAAGCGGCATGGGGCTGGCGATTTGCCGGAAGATCGTAACCCGTCATGAGGGCCGTATCTGGGTCGAATCGAGCCTCGGCCAAGGTGCCACCTTTCACTTCACGTTGCAGAAGGCATAGGTAGAAAATGCGATCGGAACACCTGAATTGGCATACCAAATGCATATGCATGCCGCGTGGAAACTGAACTTGTAATGTGTATGGGGGAACAGAAATGGCATTCGGACAGACCGCAGTAGTCGCACCAGAAGTCTCATTGGAAGATCCATTGGCTTACCTGCCGTGCTCGAATGTATTGGAGTATCGGAAGGGCCAGGTGATCTACAATCAGACGCAGCCGTCGTCGAGCCTGTATCTAGTGATCGACGGCAAGGTCAGAGTCTCGCACTGCTCCAACGACGGCAAACAGATCGTTGTGGACATTTATCAGCCCGACGAGTTCTTCGGTGAATCGGTCTTCCTGCGCCTTCCCTGCCGCTCCGAGGAAGCCCGCGCATTGGAGAATAGCAAGCTCATGGCGTGGACCGGACCGGAGGTCGAAGAGATTGCCTCGCGGCAACCGCGTTTAGCCGTGGCTCTGCTTCAGGTGATGGTCCAGCGCAATATGGGCTTTACGCAGCGGATCGAGAGCTTGTGCGTGGAGAACATCGGACAGCGCGTGGCCCGGGCGTTGCTGCGCCTTGGCGACCGCATGGGAAGCCCCGAGAAGGATGGATCCATCCGCATGCTGCCGCTGACTCACGAACTGCTGGCGCAATACGTGGGCACTTCGCGCGAAGTGGTTACGATGCATATGAACCGCTTGCGGCGTCAGGGGTATGTCCGGTATTCGCGGAAGACGATCATCCTATACCGGGACGCCATGAAGGAATGGCTCACCCAAGAGAATTAGGGGCGCCTTCGGAACAGGTTGATGCTGCCGCAGCCCATCGCGACCGCGGCTCTGTGTCGGAGTCGCAGGCGGTGTGCATCGTCTACCGGGCGATGTGCTTCGTCCCGACTCTGAGGGCGGCATATATTGGTACACAAGCCAGCCTGATGTGTTTGCGGGTTTCGCTACGCATGGCAAACCCGCGGCAAACCATCAAAAATGCGGAGACCAGGAAGAGACAAGCGGTTGCGACAGCATCAATGGTATAGGTCACGTGTATTAGCCCGGTCCCCATTCTGCACGGTCAGCACCAAACCCATCCCACTGTTTTCAGCAGGTTAAGAGATTTCTGGACGTTTGCGGATGACAAAATGGCACATTCGGCCGGTTCTCCGCGTAACGGATTGTTCAGGACTTCACGTTACTCGACACCGAGACGCCATCCGAGAGCGTCCGGGGACAGCCATGAAATCGGTTTTCCAAACCAGGTGGAGGACGGCGTCGCCGCTCCTTGAGCCCTGCCCAGAACGAAGGCACAAGGTATCTCGCCAAAGCGCGCCAGGCGTTCGGCCAGCCATGATTTCGGCCCGGCGGGTGCGGCAAGAATCACGGGCGTCCCTTCGAACGAGGCGAGTTTAGCTCCGAACGCGGAATCGTCTTGCCGTTGCGGCGCAGGTAGCCCGAAGGCGCGCTGGTATTCGCGCACGCTGGCATCCAGGTCTTTGACGCCCAGCACAACTTTTGTAATGCCCTGGAAGTTGCTCACGGTCGGCTTTCCGCCGGGGTAGGCGCGCCGGTCGCGCGGCGTGAAATCATGAATCAAGAAAGGAAAGAAATTGCCGTTCCCGGTGCCGACTTGCGCGGTCTCCCACTCCAGTTGTACGCCATCCGGACGCCGGCGGCCGCTCTTCATGAGCGCGGTAACCGGAATTCCCACGTCACGCAACCGCGCTGCCTCAGCGGCGATGTCAGCGGGACGGGTGGCCCACCCGCACGGACCGCCGTTGGTTTCCAGGCATCGGTGCCACTGGTTGGCCGCGACCGCCGCGGGATCGGCTTGCGGCTGAATAGCGATTAATTCGAGATATGATCCATCGGGAAAGCTGGTCAGCGCCATTTCGGTCGCATGGTTGGCGTGGGGCCCGCCATATTCGTTAGCGATACCGGCACCATCGAGGGCGCGGCGCAGGGCGCCCAAATCCCGCCCGGCCACGGTAACGTGGTCCACTTTCAGATCCGCGGCAATCATGGGAAGAGCGAACAATGCGAGTGCAACACAGCGGCTCATCCGGGAAATATACCAGATCCGGCTTGCGGGATTGTGCCGGCGGCTTCCGCGATACGCCGCCGATTCCGGGCTCTCGCGAAGCGCACCATCGCAAGCGAGCATCCCGCCCTTTGGGGGACGCTGCTCCGGTTCTTAGTATGCGGCCGCGTTCTCCGCGGTCACGATTACTTCTCGTGGCCCTCGATGAGTTCTTTGTTGTTTTCCTCGCAGGAGTATTCCATCAGTTCCTGACCGGGCTTCATGCGCGCAAAGACGCGCGAGTTTTTGATCGGCTTTGTATAGATCTTCGGGTCTTCGACGGTCATTTCGTACGACAGGTGGTCGGCATCGAGAAGGCGAAGCCGCTCGATGACGTGCAGCGCATCGCTCCTGGGGTGCTCGGCGGTGTCGAGCCATGTTTTGCCGTTGAAGCCGAGACTATCGACGACGAGGGTGTCGCCATCCCATTTGCCTGCCGAAGTTCCCATCCACGTGGGGTCTGGATCTTTCGGGATAGCCCGGCCATCGGTGGGGATCACGTGGAACGTGTTATTCATTTCGAACAGAACGGCGACGCGCTTGGGCGTCTGAAAGATTTCGGCGGGAAAGGGGGTTCCCCACGAGCGCACGAGACCCCAGGGCAGGCAATGCGCACCGGGATCGAATTGAGCGGTTTCCTGCTCGTGGTGCTGGAATTTCGCGAGGCCGAGCGGCGTGAACGGCAGGTCTCCGGCGCCCACCTGTTTGCATCCCTTCGTGTTCGAAGCACAGGTGTCGCCCGGGTTGCTTTTGCTGATATCCATGACGCGCGGGTGGTCCCAGACACCGTTGAAGTCCGGCTTTCCATCGGCAAGACGCGGGATGGCGGCACCAGATTGGGACCGAGGCTGGGCGGTGGCCGCAATTGTCGCCCCCACTACCGCTACGAGGGCCACGAAGCGCCAATTCATGCGAAAAGTCCTTTCGAGGCTACTATGATACTCAACCCCAGAGTTTTGGTGCGGTATTCTGCGATCAGCAGCCATTCGAATGCGTTGGTGGAGTTCCGGAGAGACACGCAAGGGATCATGGCGAAGGCAAAAGGGAAATCGTTTCAGGCGCCGCTGGAGCGCGGGGACCGCCGGCTGGGATGGGTAATTATTCGGGTTCCGTTCGACGCGGCGAAACTTTGGGGGACTAAGGGGTTATTGAAGGTCAAAGGCGAGATCAACGGATTCGCTTTTCGGACATCGCTGTTCCCGACCGGAGACGGGCGTCACATCCTGCTGGTGAACAAGCGCATGCAAGCCGGCGGAAAGGTGGCCGTGGGCGAGACGGCGCGGTTCCGGCTGGAACCGGATACCGAAGAACGGACGGTCAGCATGCCGGCGGAACTGGTGGACGCGCTCTCGGAAGACCGGGCGCTACGCCGGTGGTACGACCAAATGAACTACTCGACACGGAAGTGGATCGCGGACTGGATTAGTGGCGTGAAGAGCGCACAAGCAAGAGAGCGCCGGGCCGCGCAAGTAGCCGAGCGATTGTACGCGACGATGGATGCCGAGCGTGAACTGCCGCCATTCATCCGGATGGCGCTTGCCCGCGATGGACGCGCGCACGAAGGATGGACACGGATGTCGCCGTCGCATCGACGGAGCCACCTGCTTGGAATCTTTTACTACCGGGATCCGGCCTCGCGGGACCGGCGGCTGAGCCGGATGATTCAGGACGCTCGCGAATTCGCCGAGCGGAAGAGTCCATGATATAAGGTTATTTCACAAACCCGCTAATCCACCGCAGACGAGGAGACCGCAATGAAGAAGATTTTCGTGATTGTGCCGTTGCTGGCGATTTCCGCCATCGGGCAGCCGGGGCAACCGGCAACCGCCAACCCGCTTTCCACATGGCTGCGCGGGGCCTTTATGGGCAATCGCAATAATATCGTGAGAACCGCCGAGAAGATGCCGGAAGAGAACTACGGATTGCGTCCGGGCGCGCAGGAAGAGGTGCGCACGTTTGGCCAGCAGGTCGGGCACGTGGCGAATTACAACTTTTTGTGGTGCTCGCAGGCGAAGGGTGAGCCCAATCCGAACGCCGGCAAGAACCTGGAGAAGCTCGCCAGCAAAGCCGAGTTCACAAAAGCGCTGAATGACGCCTTTGCCTACTGCGAGGGCGTGTACAGCGCGCTGACCGACGCGTCCGGCACCGAGATGGTCGATATCACCCTGGAGAACGGGCAGACGAGACGAAACCTGCGAATGGCGCTGTTAATCCTGAATTATGGGCACAACAACGAGATTTACGGGAGCATGGTAACGATGTTACGGATGAAAAACATCGTACCGCCGGCATCGGAGCCGCGGGGTCCCCGGAAGCAATAACGGTTCTCCGGATGAGACATTTGGAAGACCTCGCAGTCGGTGAGCGGTTCACCACACGTTCGGCTACGGTGAGCGAGGCCGACCTGGTGGCTTTTGCGAAACAGTTTGACGCGCAACCAATGCATCTGGACGCGCAGGCCGCTCTCTGCGGACCCCTTGGAGGCCTTTCGACGAGCGGCTGGCACACGGTTTCCCTCGTCAACGGACTCGTCGTCGAAGCCAATCCGATGGATGGCGGACCGTGGCTCGGACTTGGCGTCGACGAATTGAGGTGGCCGGCGCCGGTCCGCCCGGGTGATACGATTCGGGCGGAAGTGGAAGTGGTGTCGATCACGCCGTCACGGTCGAAGCCTACCCATGGCGTGGTCCGTATCCATATCACGGCGCGGAATCAGCGCGGCGAGGTGGTTCTGAGTATGTTCCCGAATTTGTGGGTAGCGCGGGGATGCGAGGCGGGCCGCGAACGGGCATAATGGGGCCATGCCAGCCCTGCGCCTTTCGGTTGTCGCCGCGGCCCTGGCAGCTGTCGCCTTTTCGCAAGGCCCGGCGCCTGGGACATTATTTTCGGTTCCGCCGAACCTGAAGCCGGACGGAGTTCCCGCGCTCTCGCGGGAACTGTTCGAACAGATCGCGCCCTATACGGAATCGCGGTCGGCAAACCTGCTGGACTGGAACCCGGGACGCCGCGAGATTTTGATCGCGACGCGATTCGGCAATGTGCCCCAGATCCACGCCGTGGCGATGCCCGAGGGCGACCGCCGCCAATTGACTTTTTTCGCCGACCGCGTCACTGCGGCGAAGTATAATCCGGCGGCTCCGGACCAATTCATTTTTTCGAAGGACTCGGGAGGCGACGAGTTCTACCAGCTTTACCTGATGGACACGCGGAACGGGCGGCCGGCGTTGCTGACCACCGGCGGGCGCACCAGAAATCTGAACTTCCGCTGGTCGCGTACGGGACGCTGGATCTCCTACAGCTCCACGCGCCGAAACGGCCGGGACGTGGACGTCTGGATCATGGATCCGCGGAATCCCGCGTCGGCGAAGCTGCTCGTGGAAGGGAGTAGCGACGCGTCCTGCACCGCCGTGGACTGGTCGGCAGACGATAGCCGCATACTCGTGAATCGCCGCAAATCGGCGGTAGTCAGCGAACTGGATGTATTGGACGTGGCCACCGGGAAGCAACAGAAACTCGGGCCGGATACCGCCGACAGCGGCTACTTCGAAGGTGAGTTCACGGCGGACGGAAAGGGCGCTTACGTCCTTTCTAATGCCGGCGGCGATTACGACGCGCTGGTTTACATTGATTTGAATACGCGCAAGGTAACGCCGGTCCGGGCGGAATCGAAGTGGGACGTCGAGGAGATGGCGATTTCCCGGGACGGACGGTATCTGGCATACGTGGTCAACGAAGACGGAATCGGCAAGCTGCATGTGCTCGAGACCGCGACCCGGCAGGATGTGGCGCTGCCGGTCATTTCCAACGGAGTCGTGGACAGCCTGCATTGGCGCGCCGACAACGATGAGCTTGGGTTTACTTTATCGGCATCGCGAACGCCGGGCGATGTGTATTCGATCGCCATGGGCTCCGGAAAACTCGAACGCTGGACCCGGAGCGAGACGGGCGGCCTGGACGCTTCGCAATTTGCAGAGCCGCGGCTGATTCACTGGAAATCGTTCGACGGGCTCACGATATCAGGCTTCCTCTACATGCCACCAGCGAGATTCTCCGGGGCGCGGCCGGTGATCATTAACATTCATGGCGGTCCGGAAGGACAGAGCCGGCCGAGCTATGCGGGGACGCGGAACTACTACCTCGAGCAGTTGGGAATCGCGGTGATTTATCCTAACGTGCGCGGGTCGACTGGTTACGGGAAGGCATACCTGAACGCCGATAACGGAGTGAAGCGCGAAGATTCAGTGAAGGATATCGGCGCGCTACTCGACTGGATCAAGACGCAGCCGCAACTGGACGCTGCGCGGGTAATGGTGACCGGCGGCAGCTATGGCGGGTACATGACGCTGGCCACTATGACGCATTACAGCGATCGAGTGCGGTGCGCGCTGGAGCAGGTGGGGATCAGCAATTTCACCACCTTCCTGGAACATACCGAGGCCTACCGGCGCGATCTGCGGCGCGTGGAATACGGCGATGAGCGGGATCCGAAAATGCGAGATTACTTCGAAACCATCGCGCCGCTCAACCACGCGGCACAGATCACGAAGCCGATGTTCGTGGTTGCCGGAAGAAACGATCCGCGCGTCCCCTGGACCGAAGGCCGGCAGATCACCGAGGCGCTCCGCAAGAATCAAACGCCGAGCTGGTTCCTGATTGCCGAAGACGAAGGCCACGGATTCAGCAAGAAGAACAACCAGGATTACCTGTTCGCGTCGACAGTGGCGTTCATCCGGCAGTACCTGGTGAACTGAAGGCGTGGAGCTGCCGGAGCTGGAGATTCGCAGCCGCCGGGAATGGCGGGCGTGGCTGGCAAAGAACCACGCATTGAGCGCCGGCGTGTGGTTGGTGTTCCACAAGGAGCATACCGGAGTGAAGTCAATCGCCTATGACGACTCGCTATCGGAGGCTCTGTGTTTTGGCTGGGTCGATAGCCTCATCAAGCGGCTTGACGACGAGCGGTACGCGCGGAAATTCACGCCGCGCAAGCCCACCAGCAACTGGTCGGACATCAATCGCCAGCGCTGGGCAGAACTGAGAGACGCCGGCTTGCTGGCCCAAGCCGGGCTGGCGGCTGCGCCGACGGGCAATACATACGCGCCGCGACCCGAAATTCCGAAGCTGCCGGGCTACATTGTGAAAGTCCTGAAGACGAACCCGAAGGCCTGGAGCTTTTTCCAGAGTCTGGCGCCCTCATACCAGCGGCACTTCGTGGCTTGGATCCACCTCGCCAAACGGCCAGAAACCCGGGAGAAACGAATTCGGGAATCGATGGCGCTGCTGGCGGCGGGAAAGAAGCTGGGACTAAAGTAGATAGACGTGGATGGGCGTGATGACAAGAAGTTTTGGAAAACTCCTTTTTTGGGCGTGCGGCGTAGCCGCGATTAACGCGCAACCGCGGCCCGTGGTCCTGAAAACATCGATACTGTTGGACGGCAAAGGCAAAACACTCAAGAATACAATTGTCGTGATTGAAGGATCGAAGATCGCCCGCATTGGAGGCACGGCACCGGCCAATGCGATTACCTACGATCTGGCTCAGTTCACGGTTTCACCGGGATGGATCGACACGCATTCGCACGTGGCGGTTCACTTCGACAATAGCGGCCGGCTGGCAGAAAAGGGAGAGCCCGAGTCACAGGCGATGCTGCACATCGCCGACAATCTGGCGCTGACCCTGCAGGCCGGTTTCACGACCGTGCAAAGTCCCGGGGCGGCGGTGGATAAGGATCTGCGGGAGGCTGTAGCGCGCGGGGTTTTGCCCGGACCGCGCGTTTTGACTTCGCTGGAAGCGCTGACGGAAAACAGCGGCAACCCAGACCAACTGCGCGAGCTAGTCCGCACCCGCAAGCAGCAGGGCGCGGATTTGATCAAGATTTTTGCATCGAAGAGCATTCGGGAAGGCGGCGCGCAGACGATGACTGACGCGCAACTCCAGGCGGCCTGCGGCGAAGCCAAGGCGCAAGGGCTGCGGACGATCGTGCACGCACACTCGGCGGAGTCGGCGCGGGCCGCCACGCTGGCAGAGTGCACGGCCATCGAACACGGAGCATACCTGACTGACGAGGTGTTCAACCTGATGGCCGAGCGGGGCACCTACTACGACCCCAACATCGGCCTGGTGCTGCAGAATTATCTGGAGAACAAGTCGAAATATTTCGGCATCGGTAACTACAATGCGGAAGGCTTCGCGTTCATGGAGAAGGGAGTTTCGATTGTCCTCGATACTTTCAAGAAGGCGCTGAAGCACCAGAACCTCAAAATCGTGTACGGGACGGATGGAACGGCCGGCGGACACGGCCAGAATTACAGGGAGTTCATCGTGCGTGTACGGGACGGCGGCCAGGATCCGATGCAAGCTCTGATTTCGGCGACGTCTCTCTCCGCTGAGTCGCTGCGGATGGGGGATCAGATCGGCTCGATCGCTTCAGGCATGGAAGCCGATATCGTCGCCTTTGACGGGAACCCTTTGCAGGACGTCAACGCGGCCGCCCGCGCCGTATTCGTCATGAAAGCCGGGAAGGTGTACGAGAACCTGGCGCACAGCGCCAAGGACCGGCGCTGACCGAGGCTGCGTCGACCGGCCTCGGGGAAAAGGGCGGGCTCCACTGGAAATTCGCGTTACACGGAAAGCGGTACGCAGGCGTCTAATACTCATGAGCGCAATCAGGAACACCTTTTTTGATCGCTTTACCAAACTCGTACTCACCGTAATCGCCTTGTTGCTGGGCGTCATCGCATTCCGGCCCGTGATACGTCCCGCGTCCATTCAGGCGCAGTCCGATTATTCCCACCTGTACGTGGAGCCGGGGACCACCACCGTACGCCGGCCCGACGGAACCCAGCAGGTGGAAGGCAAGATGGTGATCGATCTGAGAAATGGAGACATCTGGGGATTTCCGACGATGTACGGCACTCCCTACCCGGTGGATATCGCACATAGCCAGCCGCCTGTATCAGCGCCGATCTATCTTGGCCGGTTCGATTTCTCGAAGATGACCGAGGCCGAGCGCGAGCGGAGCATGAAGCGCTGAGCGCACACCGCCCCGAATCTCGCATCGCAGCGCCTCGCTGGATGGTACTTTTGGGGCATTTCGCGCATTTAAGCGCTAGCCATTCAATCTGTTTTCATACCCGTATTGCATCTATTTACTACGATGTACAGGTAATCAGATTCTTTTATCCTGTTTTGGCTTGTGAATTGCAGATATTTTCAACGGCCGGAGGTGGGCGGCTAATCAGATGATGACTGGTACCAGTTCGCGCTTAGACCCGCACAAGCCGGGCCGTCCGGCGGATACGCTGGAAACCTGTTTACGACGCCTCGTCGTCGGGCAGGATGACGCGATCCGAAAGATCGTCGATCTCTACCAGATGCATGCGACCGGGATGACGTCGCCAGGCAGGCCGATCGCGAACATCCTGTTTCTGGGGCCGACCGGATCCGGCAAGACCCGGCTGGTGGAAGCCACCGCGGAGAGCCTGTTCGGGGACGCCGGCGCAATCGTCAAGGTGAACTGTGCCGAGTACCAGCACAGCCATGAAATTGCGAAGTTGATCGGGGCGCCTCCGGGGTACCTGGGCCACCGTGAGACCCACGCGGCATTAAGCCAGGAAGCGCTCAACAAATCCCATACGGAGTCGGTCAAGATCAGCCTCGTGCTGTTTGATGAAATCGAAAAGGCGAGCGACGCATTGTGGAACCTGCTGCTGGGGATTCTGGACAAGGGTACCTTAACGCTGGGAGACGGGCGGCGGACGGATTTTACCCGCGCATTCATTTTCATGACGAGCAACCTGGGTGCGTCCGAGATACAGGGCCTGGTCCGGCCGCGGTGGGGATTCGGAACCGCACCGAAAGCGGACGCCAATGACCGGGACCAGCTTGCGAAGAGGCTGAACTCGGTGGGAGTGGAAGCCGCACGGAAAAAATTCAGCCCCGAGTTCATCAACCGGCTGGATGCGATGGTGGTGTTCAATGCTCTCGGGGAAGCGGAACTGCGGCAGGTGATCGAGATTGAGCTGCGGCGGCTCCAGGAGCGCATCCTGAACAACAAGGCCAACGCTGCCTTCATCTTCCGCCTGACGGAGGCGGCAGCCGGGCAACTGCTGGCCGAAGGAACGGACGCCCGCTACGGCGCCCGCCACTTGCGACGCGCGATCGACCGGCTGCTGGTGCAGCCGATCTCCAATCTGCTGGCCACCGAGCAAGTCCGCGACGGCGATTGCATCATAATCGACTCGGAGGCCGAATCGCGCGAAATGGTGTTCCTACGGCAGGCGGAAGCACTCTCGCAAGTGGCGATGGCGCGGATCGCGCAGCTGCCGTTCGTGACGCAGCCGGCACAAATGGCGGCTCTTCCCGAGCAGCCGCGGCCGGCGGCAACCATGCGGCGGGCTAAAGCGGGGGTCTAGTGCGGTGATTCGGAAGATCCGCTTACGAGGCAACGCGCTCCCGCTGGTCATTGCGGACATGCGCGGCGAACATGCGATCGGCTAAATGAATATGGTCCGCCATCCAGCGGGCCAGATCCTGAAATCCGTCCCGTATCCCCAGCTCGTCATTTCGATGAACCGCCTGGGTCAGGCAGGCCATCTTCGTACGTCCCGCATGATGCTGGCGTTCGTGCCATTGGAATCCCGGATAGCGGGAACTGCGCATCAGGCGTTCTTCGCCGGCGAGGTGAGCGGAGAAGCTCCTCGACAGGCGCCATAAAAGAAATCCGATCTGACTCGCCGATTTGCCGAGCGCCACCGCCTGACGCACGTTTTCCGCGGCTTCGAACAGCTTCTGATGGTCAGCATCCATCTGCGGGACGTAGACAAAATCGTCGGTGGTGAATTGCAGGGGCTCCACGATCAGCATTTTAGGATATTTCACTCCCAAATTGGAATTCCGGCCGGGCGCCGTGTAGTGAGAACATAGGCCTGGAGACGACGTCCATGATCGTGGGGGCACATTCGATTATTTACAGCGAGGACCCGGAGGCCGACCGCGCGTTCCTGCGGGATGTGCTTCAGCTTCCTGCTGTCGATGTGGGCGGCGGCTGGTTGATCTTTGGACTACCTCCCGCCGAGCTGGCAGTCCACCCGTCCAGCAAGAACGATGTGCATGAGTTCTTCCTGATGTGCGATGACGTGGCCGCCCTGATTGCCGAGATGAAGCGGCGGGACGTCGTTTGTAGCCCGCCAGAAACGCTGGCGTGGGGTGTGCTGACCCACGTGTCCCTGCCGGGAGGAGGCAAACTCGGCATTTATCAGCCGCGACATGCGCGTCCGAAGCCGATTTAAAGCCGTGAAGGGAAAAGCCGATTGGAGCGCCGCGATCCAACAAGTGGGTCGCTGAGGAACCGCAGGCGCGGCGCAGTCCAGGCGGTAGTATGATTGGGACTAAAGGAGAGGACCGCTATGCACTCCAGGCTCTCACTTGGTTTTCGCGTTGGGATTCTTGCCCTTTCACTTTCGGCTCTTCCCGCATATGCTCATCACGGATGGGCTGGCAATTCCGATGAGGAGTTCGAGCTCACGGGTACGGTCGAGCAGGGCGTAAGCCTTGCTGGTCCGCACGCCACCATGAAACTGCGAGCCGATGGAAAGGTCTGGGATCTCACACTGGCGCCGCCGGCGCGGACCCAGGCAGCCGGGCTTAAAGAAGGCATCATTCCAGTAGGCGCGACCGTGACAATCCACGGCCATCGCAACCGGGACGCCCAGAGGTTTGAGGTCAAGACCGAACGCGTGCTCTGGAACGGCAAGACGTTCAACGTCTATCCCGATCGCAAGTAACGCGCCGCTGAGGGATCCGATTTGTACGCATTCATGGCGTGGCTGCAAGGCTCGGCTCTGGGTCACGTGATGCGGGAATCGGGCGTGTGGACCTACGGCCTAGTCAACCTCATTCACATACTCGGCATAGCCTCTCTGTTCGGCGCGGTGCTGGTGCTGGACTTGCGCCTGCTTGGTGTTTGGCGCAAGGTGGCGCTGCCTGCCATCACGCGGCCGACGGTGCCGGTAGCCGCCACCGGTTTCGCGATTGCGGCCTCCAGCGGCCTCTGCCTGCTGGCTACGAAGGCCACCGAATACGTGGGCAATCCATTCCTATATATCAAATTTCCCGCGATCGCTTTGGCGCTTGTCAACATTGGCGTACTTCGCTGCGTGCCGGCCTGGAAGCAACATAACAGCCGCGATCTCTCGCCTCGCGAACAGAAGACACTGGCCTTCTTCGGCGGCATCTCGCTCGCTTGCTGGGTAACCGCCATCACCGCCGGTAGGATGATTGGCTACTGGTGAAGATCCCTTGCCAGGACGGATCGTTCGGAAGCTCGTCGAGTGTCAAGGTTCGGCCTGGGACCTCGCTGGATTGCCGCAGGCGCCGCTGCCACCAGCCCACGTCGTGCCAGCGCCCCAGCTTATAGCCCACGTTCCGGTATGTGCCGATCGGCTGGAAGCCCAGCGATTCGTGAAGGCCCACGCTGCCCGGATTCGGCAGCGTCACACCGGCGTAGGCATTGAAGTAGCCTTGAGCCGCCAATATTTCGAATAACGATTTGTACAATCGCATCCCGATTCCACGCCGGTGAAATTCAGAGTGCACATACACCGATGTATCGACGGACCATTGATACGCCGCGCGCGCCCGGTGCGGAGTGGCGTATGCGTATCCGGCCACGCGGCCCTGGCACTCGCAGACCAGCCACGGCAACTTGGGCAGAGTTGCATCAATCCGGCGCCGCATTTCGGCGGCATCCGGCGGATCAATCTCGAACGAGGTCGGAGTGGACACCACAATGGGCGCGTAAATCTCTGCGATTTGCGCCTCATCCCCGCGTACCGCCAGCCGGATCTCCATTCCGTGAGCCCCCTCTCAAAAATAATATCGTGTTCGACGGGTTGACCCCTATCCAGCGCTATAACGTATATACTTGTTACCAACATGGAGGCCGGGATGCGTATTCGAAATCTCACTCTCATCGGGGCGGTAGCAGCCACGTTCGCGCTGCTCCCAGGACAAGCCATCGCGCAGTCGGTCAACGCCAAACCTGCTAAAACGGAGACGAAGAACTGGACTCCGCCGCGCACCAGCGACGGCCAGCCGGACCTGCAGGGAGTCTGGGCCAACAACAATGCCACCCCGCTCGAACGGCCCAAGGAGCTCGCGGGGCGCCCCTACCTGACGGAACAGGAAGTGGCCGCGCTCAAGGCGAAGTCGCATGAGCTGTTCGATAACGGCAATTCCGACGCCGCGTTCGGCGACAGCGTGTTCGTGAGCGTGCTACAGAACGTCAAGGGCGAGAAAGCCGGTTTCAAAAGCACGGACGGCGGCACCGGCGACTACAGCTCGGTATGGCTGGTGGAGAGGAATTTCGATAACCGGACTTCGCTGATTACCGATCCGCCCGACGGCCGCCTGCCGGCCCTGACTCCGGAAGCGCAGAAGCGGCAGGCTGTCGCCGCCGCGCGCCGCAACCGCTTGCCCGAAGGACCGGAGGACCGGTCGCTGAGCGAACGCTGCATCACGTTCGGCGCTCCCCGGCTGGGAGCCGGCTACAACAGCTATTACCAGATCGTCCAATCACCTGACTGGGTGGTCGTCAACATGGAAACCATTCATGACGCCCGCATGATTCCCCTCGACGGACGTCCGCACCTGCCATCCGACGTCCATACCTGGCTGGGAGATTCGCGCGGCCATTGGGATGGCGATACGCTCGTGGTCGACACCACGAATTACAAAACCGGCGCCTTCATGAACGCCAGCGACAAGTTGCACGTCGTCGAGCGCTTCACGCGAACCGGCCCCGAGACCCTCAAGTACGAAGTCATGATCGACGATCCCGCAACATGGACGAAGCCCTGGAGCGTTATGATTCCGTTGAGCCACAGCCACGATGCGGTTTTCGAGTACGCTTGCCACGAGGGCAATGAGGGTTTGGCGGGCATCCTCTCCGGCGCGCGCGCCGAAGAGAAGGCCGCCCGGTGACGCGCGCCGAAATTCGAAGAGACATCTGCCGCCTGTTCCGCGCCAGTTACATCGCATAGTTTGGTGGGGCAGACGATCGATTTTGTCGTCTGTTGGTGAGGGCCTGCGCCACGGCACGGGGATGGCGGAAATGCAGTTAAGCTATCAGACGGAGGACAGAAGCTTTTCGATGGCGAAACATTCCAGAGCTACGCAAATCATTCTTGGCCTGGTGGCGCTCGCGGCCGCGGCCGGCGCTCAACCCAAATTCCAGATTAAGGTGCACACCGGACGGGGAGCGAACGGATACGACGTGAATTCGACCATGATCTACGGCGAGAGGGACATGCTGGTGGTCGATCCGCAATTCACACTCAGCGAGGCTCACCGGCTCGCCGCGGAAATTCTTGAATCCAAAAGAAACCTGACCACCATCTATGTTACTCACCCCCACCCGGATCATATGTTTGGGCTGGCCGTCCTGAAACAGGCATTCCCGTCGGCGCGAATCGTCGCGCTCCCGGCTACAGTCAATGCGGCTAAGACCGGTTGGCCGGCCCGCCAGAAATTTTGGGTGAGCACCTATGGCAACAACATTCCGGGACCGGAACCGATTCTTCCGGAAGAACTGTCCACGGCCGCGCTCACGCTCGAAGGGGAGCAATTTCCGATCACTGGCGGCGTTCAGGGGGACGGTCCAGGGAACAGCTTTGTTTTTATTCCGTCGCTTCAAGCCGTTGTGGCAGGCGACACTGTCTTTGACCAGGTCTATTTCGGCGTTCCGAAGGATAAAGCGCGCGAGGAATGGATGAAGACGCTGGACCAGATTTCCGCGCTCAAGCCCGCGATTCTGATTCCCGGCCATGAGGGTCCGGGCGCGCAGCACAATCTTTCGGCACTCGCGTTTATGAAGAAGTACATCGCCGACTGGGACGCGAACGTGGCGGCATCCAAAGACGCGGCCGACATGCGGGCCAAGGTGCTGCTTCAATATCCCGGCCTTGGGATGGAATTCACGTTGAATGACCGGGTCGCTGCATTCTTTCCCTCGAATCCAAGCAAATAAGCGTCGCGACTACTGAACCACCGAGAGTGGCGCAGGCCATCTCGCAGACCTCCTTCAAAACTGGAAGCGTGCGATCAACTGGCCCTGCCGCGGGGCGCTGTAGGTTGTGCCTGTGTTGATGTATCCAAAGCCCGCCGTCGTTTGACCAAGATTGTTGTACTGGGGCGTCGCCAGGGCATTCGTCCCTGTCGGATTGCTCATTTCCGTGCGGTTGAAAATGTTGGTGAACTCCGCCCGGATCTGAATCGTGGCTCGTTCCTTAATCCGGAAAATCCGGCCCAGGCTCATGTTCTCCACCGGACGACGCTGATAGCGGAAGTCGCTGTAGTAAGCCGCCGCGGTGCCCCATTGTCCCGGGCCGGGATTGGACCAGGCATCGGGATTGAACACGAGGTTCTTGCTCGGGTCGAAGCAGTGGCAATTCAGATCCTGCGTGAACAAAGGCTGGCCCGGGACACGGTTGAACAACGTGCTCTGATACAGGTACGTAGCGAGGCTGTTGGTGGATGTCGGAGACGGAATCGGCGTTCCGCTGCCGTATCGCAACAGTGTTCCGATCTGCCAGTCGCGCGCAACCCAGGAGAGCACCTTGTTGCCGGTGAGCCGGTTGCCTCCGCTCAATTTGGGAGTGGTGTAGCTGCCGGAAAAGACAAACTGGAACGGCTGATCGAACACCGAAAGAGCTTTCTGGTTGGGGCGATTGAACGCATCATTAATGATGACGCCGCCGCCGCGACCAAAGTCGTCTTCCACGCCTAAGGTGAGCTGCTTCGACCACGTAAAGTTGGATCCGAACTCGAGGCCTCGGCTGAACCGCTTCGTGGCTTTCAACTGCAACGACTCGTACCAGGTATCGCCCAGCGGTACCCAGTGCCAGTTAGTGATATTGCCGTACTGCGGAAAAGGTCGCAGTGATTGCGCCACGGTAGCGGACGCCGGGAACCCGGCGTACGGAGCGACGAAACCCCGGGCGGCCGCCACCGAAGAACTGATGGGCGAAGCCAGCAATGTGCGATCGGCGGATCGGCTCAGGTCCAGCCCGTAGGCGGCCAGCGTCTGCTGTTGGATGCAGTTGACACAGAGCAATCCGGCGGCGTTCCACCATGCTCCGCGGTTACCTACGTACGCAGCCTCCACCAGCAGGTCCCGTGCGATTTCCCGCTGAATCCCCACACTCCATTGAATCTGGCGCGCCGGCCGGCCCGCGTTTCGATCCTGCTCCTGGGGCGCCGATCCCAGCACGCC
Source organism: uncultured Solibacteraceae bacterium (assembly GCA_964554945.1). Lineage (GTDB taxonomy): Bacteria > Acidobacteriota > Terriglobia > Bryobacterales > Bryobacteraceae > PSRJ01. The sequence continues at coordinate 21,814 of CAZKQQ010000056.1, forward strand.
CGGGAAAAGATACTGACCCGGATCGAAGTTCGGGAACGTGATCTTATACGGCACTCCGTCCTTCATCTGAAACGCCGGATATCCATAGGAGGCAGTTTGAAAATTGTACTGCGATCCGGCGGAGAAGCCGAGATTGTTGTTGTCTGTCTTGAAATAAGAGACGCCGGAACCTACACGCAGCACTGTCTTGGAATTAATCTGGTAAGCGAGTCCCAGACGAGGTCCGAACGCAAACGGATAGTTCTTCGAGAATGCGCAGTTGCAGCGGCCTCCCCCATATCCCTCATAGATGATGGCGCCCGGCAGTCCCCCGGCATTCGGATTGCGCGTGGAAGGCGAGAAGATTCCGTAGTAGCCGTTGCCATCGCGCAGGTATGTCGAGAAATCGTAGCGCAAACCATAGTCGAGAGTCAGCCTGCGAGTGGCCTTCCATGAGTCCTGCGCAAAGCCCGAAATGGAATGAGCCCCCATGTGGGTGACCGCGGGCACGGCGTCGATTCCGTTATTGACCCGACCCATCAGGAAACTGGCGTAGCTGAATCCCACCGTCGAAGGCAGGCTCACACCATTCAGTGCCGGCATGCCGGTGTCCACCGTACTGTAATTGAACCAGCCCATGGTGTAGGTTTCGTTGAACATCTGATACCCATTTACCATCATCTCTCCGCCGAATTTGTAAGTGTGGTTGTTGTGCACCCATGTCAGGCTCGTATTCGCTGTCGGCTTGCGATAGATGAGGTGAATCTGGTTTCCCGAACCGGTGTTGTACGACATGCCGCCCTGGCTTCCGAATAAAGTCGAGTTCGGTGCTCCGACCACCGCTCCGATCACCGGGAATAGCGTCGAGTTGGTTCCGGTCAGACCAAGCTGCGCCACGGGGTCGAAGCGATCCGTGTGATCGTTGATTCTGGTATCTACCCATCCCGCGCCGAAATGCAGCAGCAGCGTGGGAGTCAACGTCTCGTCGAAGTTCAGCCGGTAGGTGTTCGAGTTGACCAGCCGCGGCTGGCCGCTGCGGATGGGCGGGGGCAGCGGGCTGTTGTTCGGATTGTCCTGGCGGTTGAGAGACCAGAACCCGGAGATTTTAGATTTCGCGCTGATCTGGTAATCGCCTTTCACCGAGGGAACCAGCGTGTATTTCGGATTAGTATAAGTCGGCAGATAGTTATTGATCACCCCGCCGCTGGTGGGCGCCGGAATGAGGTTCTGGATCTTCTTCGCGACCGGATCCAGTTGCGCTCCTGGAATCATATTGTTCGTGAACGGATTGCGGTACGTCTGGCCGCCCACGACGAAGTCGCTCGTCGGATCGTAAATCGTGTTTTCCAGAATGGGCCGGCCCAGGCCATCGGTGCCGATGTTGCGGTTGGTCAGGGCTCTCGAAAAATCGCCGGTGCGGTAGGCGGCCGTGGGCACCGTGCCCGATACGTTGTTCGTGATGAGAGTTTCCGCAAAGTGTTCGAAGTTAAAAAAGAAGAACGCTTTATCGTGACCGTCATACAACTTGGGAATGTAGACGGGGCCTCCCAGGTTGAAACCGTAATCGTTCCTGCGCTGCCGCGGCCGCAGCAGATGTCCGTTTCCGTCATTGGTGAACGGGGATCCAGCGTTCAGCGCCTCATTCACAAAGTATTCGTACGCCGTTCCATGATATTGGTTCGTGCCCGACCGCATCGTCAGATTAAACAGCCCGCCGCCTGCCTGTCCCAGCTCGGCCGAATAGTTGCTGGTCTGTACCGCGAATTCCTGGATTGCATCCACGCTGCCTTGTGTTTGCGATTGCACCGAGTACCAACCGTTGGTCGCGTCCTGGCCTTCGATCCGCATCGCCTGCGTATTCGCCGGCGCGCCGTTGATCCGGATGTCGACATCGGGAGCGTAGGTGCTGCCTGGTAACAACTGCACCACGGCATAGGGATTACGCAGCCCGGAAGAGCCCGCTGCGGCGCCGATTCCCATTACGGGCAGGTTGTTCATTGTGTTGGTAGTCACGGTATGGCTGAGTTCCCCGCTCTCGGTCTTGAGCAAGGGAGCAGACGCGGTTACCGTCACAGATTCGGTGTTCGATCCCACTTCGAGCACCACATCGACGCGATAGGTCTGCGCCACCTCCACCGTGACATTCTTCCGGACAAACTTCTTGAATCCAGGGACGGTCACCGAAAGTTCGTAATTTCCAGCCGGAAGTTGAGCGAGAGTGTAGTTTCCCGTGGCCGAAGCACCGGCCTGATAGACGGCCCCGGTGTCCACGTTTCGGATTTCCACCGCCGCATTCGCCACCACCGCGCCCGCCGGATCTGCGATTGTGCCTGTGATCGTGCCGCGGTCGCTTTGCGGCCACGCCAGTAACGCAAACACAAATCCAAAAACTACGGCTCTCAGTTGTGTCATCGAAATCAGCCCCCTGTAATCATGGCGACTTTACACCCCTACTCTGTTCCTCGTCAAGGGGCTTAAGCGCAGGACTAGCGCATGGCAGAAGGTTGTATATGATGATAGACGGATACGGAAATGAACCCCCGCTTGCGATGGATCGGTTTCCTCAGCGTCGCCGCATTGCTGGTCATTTGCGTCATAGGCGCGGAGAGGACCGCCGAATCGGTTTGGGCCGAGATCTACAAATCGGCCTGGGCGGGCATCTACACTAATGACCAAGCCGCGCGAGGCGAATCCGCATATCGAGAGCGTTGCGCATCCTGCCACGGCGCAATGCTCGAAGGTTCGGACGCGGCGCCTCCGCTGGTAGGACGTGACTTCCGCGACGATTTCGACGAGATGAACATGGCCGATCTGTTCGAAAAGATTCAATACACCATGCCGGTCAACCGGCCCGCCGGGTTAACCGAACAGCAGAGCGCCGACATCGTGTCTTACATTCTAAAGTTCAACGGTTTCCCGGCCGGAAGCAGTGGCCTTCCTGCCACCGTTGATGATTTAAGAGGCGTCCGGTTTCTGGCAGAGAACCCCGCCAGACAAAACTGAGTGGCTTAGAGTTGATGGGAGCGCCGGCGAACTCTTACTACCTTCACATTGCTTCTTCCGATCTACAATAGACCCACCATGGCAATGTTTCGAACGCAATCTTGCACCCGTCGCCGGGCACTCGAACTTTTGGGAATCAGCGCGGCAGCCGCGGCCGTCCCGAGCCGTCTCTTGGCCGAGGACCTCACATTCCCCAAAGGCGCGATCATTCGAACCGTCCTCAAGGACTACGCGCCCGAGGAGTTGGCCGGCGGCGCCACGCTGTTCCATGAGCACATGCAGCTTGCCCCCGATTTCAACGCCAGATTCGCAGCCGCCGCAGCCGCCGCCCGAGCTGCGAACGGGTTGCCGCCACTCCCTCCGCGGGCCGGCGCCGCACGCGCCGGGGGCCCTCCGCCCCCGGACATCATGCACAATGTCGATCTCATGTCTGAAGAAGTCGCCAAGACTAAAAGCGCCGGCATTGCCTGCATCGTCGATGGTGGTCATCCGGACATGGGGCGCGACATCGATTTCATTCGTGAAGTCTCGATGAAGTCCGGCGTCCCTATCGTCGCCGGCGGCGGCTTCTACTCGCAGCCTTTTTATCCCAAGGAAATCTCTACCATGAGCGAAGACCAGATTCTCAAGGCCCTCCTCAAACAGGCCGACACCGACACGCTCGGGGTCTTCGGCGAAATCGGCTCCTGGGACGAGATCACTGCCGATGAACGTAAGGTGTTCCGCGCCGTCGGCCGGGCGCACGGGGTCACGAACCTGCCGATCTTCACGCATACCGGAATTCCCGGCAAGTCGGCGCTCGAACAACTCGATATCCTCGAGGATGCCGGCGTAAAGCCCGATCGCGTCGTCATCGGACATCTCGGCAACCTGGTTGATCCGAATGTCTATGTGCACAAAGCCATCTGCCGGCGCGGAGCGTTTGTCGGATTCGATCGCCAGGGCGGCAATAACGATGCACAGCAGGTTCCGATGGTCATGGCGCTGATCGAGGCGGGCTTTGCCAGCCATTTGATGTTCTCTGCCGATGCCTCCAGCGGCTACTCCAAAACAATGACGGTGTTCCTGCCTAAGTTGAAAGCCGCCGGCGCCAGTGACCAGGTGCTGCACCAGATCACGGTCGACAATCCCCGCCGTTTTCTCGCATTCGTTCCGAAGCGGGCGCGAAGAAAAGGCTGAGGCTGCCCGCGGGCACGCGTTACTAAGCGTTTGGCTCCAACGCCAGCGCCACCACTTCTTCCATGGTCTTCACGAAGTGGAGCTTCATGTCGCCGATCTGCTCGCTCTTGAGGTCTTCGCGGACGTTCACTTCGTTTTCGAACGGCAGAATCACTTCGCGCACGCCGCCGCGCTTCGCCGCCAGCACCTTCTCCTTGATGCCGCCGACCGGCAGGACCTGGCCGGTGAGCGTGATTTCTCCCGTCATCGCCAGGCGGCTGTGAAGCAGGCGGTTCGTGAGCATCGAAAGCAGCGCCGCCGCCATCGTGATGCCGGCTGAGGGGCCGTCCTTCGGAATCGCACCAGCCGGAACATGGATGTGAATATCGCTGATTTTGAAGATCTCGGGATCGATCGCGTATTGCGTGGCGTTGGCGCGCACCCACGTTAGCGCCGCCTGCACGGATTCCTGCATCACCGGGCCGAGTTGCCCGGTCATGATCAGGCCTTTGCTGCCGCCGGGCATGCGGCCGGCTTCGATGAAAAGAACGTCGCCCCCCACCGGAGTCCAGGCCAGGCCGACAGCAACGCCGGGACGGTGCGTGCGTTCAGCGATTTCGGTGTCGGGCCGGAACCGGGGCGCGCCGAGGTCTTTCTCCACCAGGAGCGGCGTCACGATCATCTTACCGGGCTGCCCTTCGGCGATGCGCCGCGCCTGCTTGCGGCAAATAGTGCCGATCTCGCGCTCCAGGTTGCGCACTCCCGCTTCACGCGTGTACCGGCGGATCAGGAAGCGCACCGATTCGTCGCTGAATTCGATGCCATGCTCCGCGTCCAGCCCGTTCTCCGACGTCTGCCGCGGAATCAGGTACCGAAACGCGATCATGACCTTCTCCTGCTCGGTGTAGCCCTCCAGCGGGATCACTTCCATGCGATCGCGTAGCGCGTCGGGTACCGGATCGAGCACGTTCGCGGTGGTGATGAACAGAACCCGGGATAGATCGAATGGCGCGTCGAGATAATTGTCCCGGAATGTCGAGTTCTGCTCGGGATCGAGCACTTCCAGTAGCGCCGAGGCGGGATCACCGCGAAAATCGCGGCCCAGTTTGTCGACTTCGTCCAGCATGAATACCGGGTCGTTGACGCCGGCGCGCCGCAGCGCCTGGATGATCTGCCCCGGCAGCGCTCCGATATAGGTGCGGCGATGGCCTCGAATTTCGGCTTCATCGTGCATGCCGCCCATTGAGATGCGGGCGAATTTGCGGCCGAGCGCGCGCGCGATCGATTTGCCAAGCGAGGTCTTCCCTACGCCGGGCGGGCCCACGAAACACAGAATTGGGCCCTTCAGTACCGGCCGCAGCTGCAGGACGGCCAGGTAATCGAGAATGCGCTCTTTTACTTTTTCCAGGTCGTAATGATCCTGGTCAAGAATTTCCGCGGCTCGCTTCACGTCCACCTGCGAGCCCGAAGAGACGCTCCAGGGCAGTGAGACGATCCATTCCAGATACGTACGGGTGACGCCATATTCCGGCGAAGCAGCGGGGATGCGAGCCAAGCGGTTCAACTCCCGCATTGCCTCGGTTTTGACTTCCTCGGGAAGCCCCGCAGCCTCGAGTTTCTGCCGAAATTCCTCGATGTCGCGGTTGCCATCCTCGCCTTCACCCAGTTCCTTCTGGATTGCTTTCAATTGCTCTCGCAAATAGAACTCGCGCTGGCTCTGCGAAAGCTGCCCCTGCACCTGCGACTGGATGCGGCCGCGCAGCTCGAGCATTTCCAACTCGCGAGCCAGGTGGCGATGCACCAGCTCCAGGCGCACCCGCGCGTCCGGCTCTTCGAGCAGCTTTTGCCGTTCCTGCGGGCTGAGCGAGGGCAGCGTGCCCGCCACCCAATCCGCCAGGCGGCCGATTTCGGTGATGTGTTCGGCGGTGGTCGCGAGGTCGTCCGACAGATTCGGCGATGCCGCTACGATCTGCTGGAAGAGGCTCACCACGTTCTGGCGCAGCGCCTCGAGTTCCGGCGTCATTTCCGGCTCCACGTCGGGAATGCGCTCCACCTTGGCTTTGAGGAACGGCTCCTGCGCCGTGAACTCGGTGGTCCGGATGCGCGCGACTCCTTCGCAAAACAGCAGCAGATTTTCCTTAGGAACGCGAATGGCTTTATGCAAAACACAAAGCGTCCCCACCTGGTACAGGTCCTCCGGCGTCGGGACATCAACACGCGGATCGAGCTGCGAAATCACGGCGAATGTGCGGTTTTCACCGAGCGATTGTACCAGCGCCACGGACGCGGGACGGCCGACGGTGATCGGCGCCAGCGCGCCAGGAAACACCACCGTATCGCGCACTGTCAGAACCGGCACCTCTTCCGGGGTCGGAGTCTCCGCTTCGATCTGGGTCTTGACTTCCTGTTCTTCGACGGCCATGGCGCTCACCCACAGTGTAGCGTGCGGTGATGGAAAACCGTCTCTATGCGCCTTTGCGATAACAGCCCAACACGCGCAAATAGTCCGCCAGTTCACTTAGATGCTTCAACGCGTTCTGCGCCTGGGGAGAATCGACACGTCCTACAAAATCCAGGTAGAAGAGATACTCCCACGGCTTGCCGCGCAAAGGCCGGGATTCGATCTTAACGAGACTCAGATCGCGGAGCGCAAAGGTCGCCAGCGCGCGGAATAAAGATCCCGGCAGGTTGCGGATGGTGAAGACGAGCGAGGTCTTCCACTGCGCCTCGGCAGAGCCGGCGCGGGGCGGTAGACGATGCCGATTCGGCCGCCGTAATAGGAAAAATCTGGTGAAATTTTCCCTATCATCCTCAATCGATTTCCTTAGTATCTTTGCCTGATAGATTTCGGCCGCGACTTTCGAGGCGATTGCCCCTGCGTCGCTAAGCCCTTCTTCTACAATCATTTTGACGCTGCCCGCCGTATCATAGAACGGGACACGCTCGATTTGGGGATTCTGCGCGAAAAAATCGAGGCACTGATTTAATGCGACGGGATGGGAAAAAACACGCCGGATTTCCGTGAACTTTACGGGCTTACGGACAATTAAATTGTGCACAATGCGCACGCTGGTTTCTCCGACGATGGGTAATTCGAAATGCTGCAGGTGATCGTAATTCTCGTGCACTGAACCCGCCAGCGTGTTCTCAATCGGAACGACCGCACCGCTGACGCGCCCTTCTTTGAGATTGCGAAAAACGTCTTCAAATCTCGTACACGGCAAAACCTGAATGCCCGCACCGAGCAGTTTGCGGGAAGCTTCTTCGCTGAAGGCGCCGCGCTCGCCCTGGAACGCGATCCGTTCCCGCTTCGCCGGCTTTTGGCTCACCTTACACCGTCCCAACGACGAGCATTCGAATTCGGCATGCCGAGCAGGTCGAGAACGCGATCTACGCTGTGATCCACGATATCGCTAACGTTTTGAGGGCTGTTGTAAAAGGCCGGAATCGGAGGCGCGATAATGGCGCCCATTTCCGCCAGAGCGGTCATGGTGCGGAGGTGGCCGAGATGAAACGGGCTTTCTCGAACCAGGAGGATCAATTTTCGCCGCTCCTTCAAGGTCACATCAGCCGCCCGCACCAGCAGGTTGGAGCTGATCCCGTGCGCGATGGCGGACATGGTGTGTATCGAGCAGGGTGCAATCACCATGGCGTCGGTGGAATACGAACCGCTCGCGAGGCGGCACGAAATATCCTCGATCGGATAGGAGAAATCCGCGAGTTTCTTGAGCTCCGCCGCCGCTTTGCCGGTTTCCAGGAACAGGGTTTTCTCTCCCGATCTCGATAGAATTAAATGGATTTTTGCGCTTCGTTCGCGCAGCCGTTCGAGCAGCCGGACACCGTAAATAGCGCCGCTTGCGCCGGACATCCCAACTACAATCGTCACGCCTTTTCCTTCGCCGGCGAGGAGAGCTTGTTCCGGTTTCGGAACAAAAACAAGCCAATTAGGTTGATGCAGCCGCGCCCGGTCGGTATAATTCTCCTTCGACTGTTGGCCGCTCGCACAGCGAGGATCATAGCATGGACCACACGGGGGAAAAGCTCCGAAAAATTCGCGAACGACTCAAGCTCACGTATCGCGATGTCGAGCAGGCCAGCCAGAAATTGGCGCAGCGCCGGGGCAGTTCTGAATTCCTGATTCCGCTAAGCAGGCTGGCGGACATCGAAAATAACGGCAAAGTTCCCAGCCTGTTTCGTCTCTATACCTTGTGTGTGGTGTACCGCCTGGACTTTCAGGAAGCCCTGCGCTGGTATGGAATTCCAGTGGACCAACTAGACGGCGATACGCTGCATGTGGCCTTGGCGGAAACTCATGCTTTGCCTCATAGGACCAATGGAGTTGTAACAATCCCGAACCCGTCGGGAGCTGAAATCGACCTCAGCAAGACCACTTTCCTGAGTCACTTAATCCGACAGTGGGGCAAGGTTTCCTTGAGCTTCCTCAATGGGATTGACCTGAAGCAACATCGGTATGGTCTGGTAGGACTTGATGATTGGTCGATGTTTCCGCTTCTGCGGCCGGGATCGCTAGTCCTCATCGACGACGGCCGCCGAAAAATCGTGCGCACCGGATGGACGACCGAGTTTGATCGTCCCATCTACTTCCTGGAGCACCGTGAGGGATTTTCCTGCGGATGGTGCACGCAGCAAGGCGACCACCTGGTGGTTCAACCTCATCCCGCCTCGGACAAGCAGCCGTCGCTGTTCCGCTTCCCCGACGAAATCGATGTCGTCGGCCAGATTACCGGAGTAGCGATGCTGCTGGAACCAGGGAAGCGCCGCCATCCGCCCGCCCGCAACCCCAAATAAGCAGATCGCCCTCCGGTGAGGTATTCAACAAAGTCCTAAACCGTTCTAACCGGGTGTTCCGTTTCCGGAAAATTTTGTTGAGGATCTCCCCCTACTATCGTACGATCAGCTACAGTACTTAACTGAAGGTAATATACTTCGGTTAGTAGAAAGGTGGAGACTCTGATGAGAAGGTTGATCCTGCTAGCGGTAATGGCTCTGGCCGTTTTGGCCACGGCCAAAACGAACGGCAGCAAGATAGATGGTCCGTTGCCCGAGTGCAATCCCTGCCCTTGGGTGCGCTAAGGGGACTACTGAATCCTCCGGGCGCTCGATGCTAAAATCACCTAACTAGTGAGAAATGCTATCGGGCGCCTCCATTAATCGGATCCTGGAGCTGGTTATCCTCGCGGGTTGCCTCCTCACGAGTGGTAAGCTGCTCTTCAACGGTCTCGCCCGACGATATAAAGCACTGTTTGCCTACCTTGTTTTTCGATTTCTCTACACCGGCGCTATCCTCTTCTTCTTTACAAACTCCAGTACTGCTGCGTACCAGAGGTTCTGGGTTCTGACGGAACCCGCGATCTGGCTGTTCCACGTTCTGGTGGTGATGGAGCTTTATTCACTGGTACTAGAAAAACATCGGGGACTCTACACTCTAGGCCGTTGGGTTCTGTACGGGGGGCTTTCCGTTTCACTCCTGATCTCCGGCCTGGCCCTGATACCTGAACTCAGCGGGGGTGCTCCGCAATCTTCCCGGTTGTTACCTTATTACTTCGCCATCGAGCGTGGCGTCGACTTCAGTTTGCTGATTTTCCTTCTGGTGATCCTCCTGTGGCTGACGCAGTACCCGGTTCCTCTGAGCCGCAATGTTCTGGTTCACAGCTTGGCGTATACTGTCCTGTTCCTGAGCAACACCGCCGGATTGTTGATTCGGGTTATTTTGGGATACAACCTGTCCACTCCGGTGACCATTTTCGCGCTGGGTGTCGGAGCCGCTTGTATTCTGATGTGGCTAATCTTTCTCACGCCCAAGGGCGAAGAGGTTCGGTTAAGCCTGCCGAGCTTCGGTCCGGAACACGAGCAGCGAATCCTGAGTCAACTGGAAGCTCTGAACAAAACCCTCCTAAAGGTATCTCGGGAGTAAAGGAATTCCCCGCTCCCCGCACAGTACTTAACCCTATCCAGAGTCGTTGATTCACCCGTATTTAGAGCCTATTATTTCTACAGGTTTGAAATGGCCGTATTCAATCTTGTTCTGGCGATTTCCATTCTCCTGGTGGTGAGCCTGACTTTAGGATTAGTGTGGCTCCTGCGCCAAATGGGATCTGCCGATACCAGTTTGCCGATTACCGCCGATTGGATTAATGAATTGTCGGCGGAAAGGTATCGGCCGATGTTGCGGCTGCTCAAGACCGAGGAGCTATCTTTCCTGCAATCGCAGCCGGGTTTCACGGCCACGGAGGCGACTCAGTTCCGCATCCAGCGCGCGGAAGTCTTTCGCGGATATCTGCGGTGTCTCCACGCGGATTTCCGGCGCATCTCCATCGCACTCCGGATCCTTATGGTGCAATCGCGCGACGACCGGCCGGATCTCGCGCGCGTGCTGATTCGCCGGCGGGCGGTGTACGCGTTGGCGGCTGCCATGGTGCATGCCCGCCTGTTTCTATATGAACTCGGGATCTGTGGGGTGGATGCGACGAGCTTGATGCAAACGTTTGAGGCGCTGCGTCAAGAGCTGGATGGACTGCTTCCCAAAAGGGCAGCGGCGCGAGCCTAAGCTCCGGGCTCACAGCCGCTTCAACATTTCCTTGGCTTCTTTCAAAAACGGAAACTGCTTTTCCGCCTGGCGGAATTCGCGAGTGTGTACGCGGCGGCGTGCTCGGTTGTGATCGACGGGATAGCGGAGATGCAACATCTCGTGAAATACAACGTACTCGAGGGCAAGTGGGGGCGTATCGGGCCGGTCGAAGATGCGGCTGATGATGATCGCGTTATGAGACGGATCGAAATGACCGAGTAAGCCGCGAGCGGCCTGACGGCTCCATCCGAGTTGCGGACGGCCGAGCAGACCGTCAAAGAACTGAACATTCAGGCGTTCAAATATTTCGTCCAGGTTGCGGTGAGCGCCCTGCGGCCCGGATAGAAATTTGCGCCCGCGGATCTGCCGCACGAGATGCATCTGGCGCCGCACATCGCGGCGGTTCAAATAAAGACGGTAGCGATGCGCATACATCCGCGGGACCACCCTGCGATAGAGTTTGCCCAGAAGGATGTAGGCCAAAGCTTCGGTGACCGGGGCGGGAGCGCCTTCGAAGAGGTCGGAGATGCGGACGTGAAGCTTTCCATCCTCGAGGCGAATGAAGCTATCGGCGTTGGCGAAGCGACAGAACTCCACGCGCAGATCCGGCAGCGCGGTACGGGGCTTGAGGGCGCGAAAGACGCGCGCATAGATTTCCGCCGGCGTTTCAAAAAAAAGAGAAGTCTGCAAACCTTGCGGGGAATGAGTCGCGGGCGAATCGGACATGCTTTCCCCAGAGTAGCGCGGATGCGTTACTCTGAGTTCTTAACGAAGGATGATCCGACTTGCCTAGAGCGAAAATCAGCGCCCTCGGATGCTACGTGCCGCCGCGGGTCCTCACCAACCAGGATCTGGAGAAGATGGTGGAGACCAACGATCAGTGGATCGTGGAACGAACCGGGATTCGGGAACGCCACATTGCAGACGCGGGGGTGGCCACTTCGGACATGGCGGCGGAAGCAGCGCGCTGCGCGCTGGCGCAACGCGGGGCCGCGGCGACGGAGATCAGTGCGATTATCGTTTGCACGGTCACTCCGGACATGTTCTTTCCCTCGACGGCCTGCCTGGTACAGAATGCGCTGGGTGCGCGGGGCGCGTGGGGCTTCGACCTGGTGGCGGCCTGTTCCGGTTTCGTCTATGGATTGACGACTGGAGCGCACCTGGTAGCCGCCGGAACGCATCGCAAAGTATTAGTGATCGGTTCCGACACCATGAGCCGGATCATCGATTACACGGATCGCGCGACCTGCGTTTTATTTGGCGACGCCGCGGGGGCGATGCTGATCGAAGCGGCGGACGAAGGCGACGATGGCGCCGGGTTCATTGATTTCCTGGGCGAGGTGGACGGCTCCGGCGGCGACTATTTGAAAATGCCTGCCGGCGGGAGCCGGCTGCCGTCGTCGCATGAAACGATCGACCAGCGGCTGCACTATGTGCACCAGGACGGTACTCAGGTGTTCAAGTACGCGGTGCGCAAGATGTACGAGTCGTGCAACGAACTTCTGCAGCGCAACGGTCTGAGCGGAAACGATGTGAATCTACTGGTGCCGCACCAGGCGAACCGGCGCATTATCACCGCTGCCGCGGACCGGCTGGGCCTGCCGCCGGAAAAGGTGATGATCAACATCGACCGGTACGGCAACACGACCGCGGCAACGATTCCGCTGGCCACGCACGACGCGATCCAACAAGGCCGTCTCAAGCGCGGCGACCTGGTGGTGTTCGCGGCGGTGGGCGCGGGATACACCGTG
>CAZKQQ010000057.1:0-34223 GCA_964554945.1 uncultured Solibacteraceae bacterium
CGATATCGTTCGGCGAATTCAGCCGCTTGCCTTGAAACTTGTCTGCGATTACAGTCACGCTGCCGTTGGACTCGTAACGCGCCACGCGGCGGTTGCCGTGTTCGCACGAGAGCTGCCGCCCTTCGAAATCGAACGTGTTCCCATTGCTGAATCCCGACGGGGCGTGAAACACAGTGACGCGTCCGTCCTCCTCGATCCACCGCATCTGCCGGTTGTTGGGAATGTCGCTCCACACCAGATACCGTCCCACTCCGTTCCAAGCCGTGCCTTCCGCCCACAACGTGCCCGTATAGAGTCGCTGGATTACGGTATTGCCCACCATATAGCGGCGGAACCGGTTGTCCAGCGCCACCACGTCCGGATCGGGATATTGTACCGGCTGATCTGGCGACCAGCTCCGTTGCGTCGGAACGCCGCTAATCGGAGGCTGCTGCGCGGCCGCTTCAAACAGAGCCGCGCCGCCGAGTGCCGCCGCCGCAAACGTGCGGCGCGTCCAGTTGCCTTGTGCCCGTCCGGATCCATCCAGTTTTCGCATAACAGATACATATACCGCACGCGGCATCGTCGCGCTACCGTCCTCGCCCCCGGCGCCCGTCCAAGCCGGTATTTCAAGAAACGAGTTTTGTACCGGTACACCGGCCGCCGTACTTTTTCATCGGTTTGGGAACTAAAGGGCTATTCGACGGAACTCGGGAGCAAGTTATCGTAGCCACAGATGAAATCGCGCGCATCGCATTATCGATCTTTGTTACCGCGGCCTCCTGGCAGACTATGACGGCAATAGTCCGTCCTATTTCGCACTCGACGACGTATCGGTTGTAGACTCCGTGCCGGAGCCCGCTTTTGTCGCGGCGCTCGGCCTCCTGCTGGCGTTGTCGCTTGTGCTACGCGCTACGCCGCCGCAGCCCGCAATGCGGCGGCGTCTGCTCGTATCTCCCGCTGACCGTGTGGCGCCGATTACACTTTGTCTGAGCGCGTCCCATCAACCTGCGCTCGATCGCGGAAACAAATCCTAAACTGAAAGGTAAATGACGCACTCCGATCTGCTGCCTGCCTGGAGCCGGATCCTCCGCGGATATCGCCCCTTGCTATCCCTGGAGATCACGAAGGAATGCCCGCTCCGGTGTCCCGGCTGTTACGCCTACAGCTCCGGCCACCTGAACGATGTCGTCACCTTGCGCCAGCTCGCGGATTATCGCGGCGACGATCTGGTCAATGGCGTTCTCGCCCTGGTGCGGCGCTACCGCCCGCTTCACATTTCCATCGTTGGCGGTGAGCCGCTGGTGCGCTGGCGCGAACTGGACCGGCTCCTACCCAAGCTCGATCACATGGGAATCGAGGTCCAGCTCGTCACCAGCGCCGTGCGGCCGATCCCGGCGCATTGGGCGTCCCTGCGGGAGTTGCATCTGGTTGTGTCCGTCGATGGGCTACAACCGGAACACGATGCCCGCCGCGCACCCGCCACCTACCACCGCATCTTGAAACACATCGAGGGCCACTCGCTGATCGTGCATTGCACGGTCACGCGCCAGATGTTGGGCCGCCCCGATTATTTGCACGAGTTCGCCGCATCCTGGTCGAGCCGTCCCGAGGCGCGCAAGATCTGGTTCAGCCTGTACACGCCACAGGAAGGCGAGCAGAGCGCCGAGCGTCTGACTCTGAACGACCGCCGCGAGGTCCTCTCACGCTTGGCGGATGTGGCCGCGCATTTTCCGAAAGTCTATTTGCCGCGTGTCGTCCTCGATGGATATTATCAACCCCCCGAATCGCCCGCGGAGTGTATTTTCGCGCAGAGCACCACTTGCATTTCGGCCGACCTGCAGACTCGCATCAATCCTTGCCAGTTCGGCGGTAAACCGGTCTGCGGCGAGTGCGGCTGCATTGCATCGTCGGGCCTCGCCAGCATTGGCCGCTTCGTGATAGCCGGCCTGGTTCCGGTTTCGGCCCTGTTCTCGCTCTCCCGGAAAATTGGCGGCCTTTGGCGCGCGGCCGCCTAACTCTTCCACAAGCTGGTTACCGCATCGATGCGCCCATCCCCGGCGAGCGTGAACACGCCGGTCCCGCTGGCGCGCGCCTGTCCGTTTCCCACCGCCACCCAGTCCGCCAGCACCGTGCCCTGGCAATGCCGGGTCTCGCCTTCGCGTTGCAGTCGAACGCCCGGCATGAATCGCAACGAAGCGCTGATGTGCGCCATGAGATCCGCCACGCCATCGAGCAGGCTGTACCGGTCGCGAAAGCGAATCCCCGAAGTTGCGATGCGTGCCAGCATCTCGGCGCGCCGGCTTTCGTCCGGCTCGGCCCAGGCCTCGAACCAGGTGTCCACCAGCTTCCCCGTGTCGGCGTGAGCTTCATTCGTGACCACGTTCGAAAATAGCGATAGCTGGAACCTCCAGCCCTGCACGTGCTCATCGCGCGCCGCCGCTTCGGCGAATTCGTGCGTCAAGCGCAGCTTCGTCCCCGCGGCTTCTTCTTCCAACTCAATGGTGACCCGCGATCCTCCTGGCGGTACCGGTTTTCCGCTCGCAAACCCGTAAGTAAATACGATGCGTCGCGGGCTCGTTACCTCCATCACCTCGCCTACCGTCTCTATCCCGTTCGGATGACGGATGTACACCTTTCCCCCGGGCTCGGCATCGATCGTCGAACCGGCGCCCCACCACGCCGCCCACCGTGCGCTGTCGGTGAAGTACCGGAATACAGTTTCGCGCGGCGCCTGAATGATCACCGTGCGATCTAGTCGATGTGGCAGTTGCATGCGGACTCCTTACGTTCTCTTCTTCTTGCCCCGGCGCTTCTGCGGCTGCGGGCCGCGGCGCGTTTCCTCGAGCTCGGCAGCGAGTTTCAATCGCCACAGAGCGTCGTCCCACATTCGTTCCAGCATTTCTCCTACGGGCCCCAGCGCCTCGCGCCGCGCCCGATAAAACCGGTATTGCTTTTCCCCGCGCGATTCCACCAATCCGGCTTCTTGCAGCCGGCGCAGCTGCAAGGAGACTGCGCCGAACGTCACGTCCGGCATCGCCTGGTGGATGGCCCCCGCAGTCCGCTCCTCGCGCCAGACCAGCCGCAAAATTTCCTGCCGCCGGGGCGACGCGATAGCTGCCAAGACCGCAGCCTGTGCGCTCATGGCTATAATTTAGATCAAACTAAAATACAATGTCAAGAGATTTGTCGCAGGAAGGCTCCGCCTTGTGTGTAGCGCGAAGCGCCGCCGGGGAGTGGCCTCTCAGAATCCGTTATTCTTGTGGTTTACCAGCGCCAGGAATTCGTCGCGCGTGCTCTTGTTCTTGCGGAAGGCGCCCAGCATGGCGCTGGTCATTGCTCCGGAGTGCTGTTTTTCCACCCCGCGCATCATCATGCAGAAGTGCCGCGCCTCGCAGATTACCCCGACCCCCACCGGGTCGATCGTCTTCTGGATGGTCTCGGCGATCTGCTGCGTCAGCCGCTCCTGGATTTGCAGGCGCCGCGCGAACACATCCACCACGCGCGGAATCTTGCTCAACCCGATCACCCGGTGCCTGGGCAGGTAGGCGACGTGAACCTTGCCGAAAAAGGGCAGCATGTGATGCTCGCACATGCTGAAGAACTCGATGTCTTTGACCACCACCATCTCGTCGTACTTCACGTCGTACAACGCCCCGCTGATGATCTTCTCCGGATCCGCGGTATAACCGCTCGTCAGGAATTTCAGCGCCTTGTCCACTCGCAAGGGGGTCTGCAACAATCCTTGCCGGTCCGGGTCTTCTCCCAGAATCGACAGGATTTCCCTGACTAGCGGAGCCAGGCTCTTGTCCGCGTGCGGACGAATTACCTTGACTTCAGCTTTATGCGATTTCATCGGCCCTGATTTCAAAGATGTTCCGCGGCGTCTCCTCGATGCGGATTTTTTCAAGTTTCGGCCACTCGCCTCGAAACGCCGTGCCCCATGTCTGTTTGAGCCGCCGGCAGATCTCGACCCCCAGGTTTTCCGAGGTCGGCACCACTTTTCTGAACGATTCCACCTCCGCGTTCAGGTTGCGGTGATCAAACGGCTTCAGGACCTGCTCGGTCACAAGCTGGTCCAGTGCCGCGGGGTCTATCGCGCGCCCCGACGCCGCATCGGCCGGCCCCAGCGCGCTGACTTCCACCTGGTAATTGTGACCGTGCCCGTGCGGATACGCGCACTTCCCGTACACGCGGCGATTTTCCTCCTCGCTGAATTGCGGCGAGTACAGCCGGTGCGAAGCTGCGAACTGATACCGCCGCGTCACGCGAAACATTTGTTACTCTCCCTGGTAATCCACGTACAAGTCCGGAGTCTCGTATAGCCGCACCAGTTGCAGATGGCGCCCGGGCCCGCTCAGATGCGGCGCCAGCCGCTGCCAGATATCCCGCGCGATGTTTTCCGCCGTGGGGATTACCCGGTCGAACGGCGGCACCTCGTAATTCAAAAAGCGATGGTCGTACGGCTCCACAACCGCCCGGTTCAGCACTTCTTTCAATTCCTTGAGGTCGAGGATCATCCCGGTCACCGGGTCCGGCTGCCCTTCCACGCTCACCTCCAGCACGTAGTTGTGCCCGTGGCCATGCGGATTCGCCGCCAGCCCGAACAGACGCTGATTCTCCTGCTCGCTAAGTGCGGGATTTCTGCAGACGTGCGAGGCCGAAAACTCGACCTTCCGGGTAATTACCATCAGCTTGTTGGATGCTGAAACGCGTTTCTAGCGATACAATTAGATTATAGTTTTTTCCTATGGAAACCGTCAAAATCAACCGATCGCTCAGAGCAGCCATCGGCTTGCTCGCCATCGCCCTGGTTTACGTGATCTATGCTGCCGTCCACGAACACATCGTGGAGGCGGGGGACTCCGCGCCGGACTTCACGGTCACTACCGACGCCGGCCGCTCGGTTTCGGTCTCGCGCTTTGGCGGCAAACTGCTGCTGCTGAATTTCTGGGCCTCCTGGTGTCAGCCGTGCGTGGAAGAGACGCCCTCTCTCAGCGCCTTCGCCGAGCAGTACAAAGATAAAGGCGTAGTCGTGTTGGGCGTCAGCGTCGACAAGGACGAACAGGCCTATAAGAAGTTTGTCGAGCGTTTCCATCCCGCATTTCTGGTCGCGCACGATCTGAAGATCCACGAGGACTACGGCACATTCGTCTATCCCGAGACCTATGTGATCGACGCCTCCGGTCGCGTGCTGCGCAAGTACGCCGAAGCCAAGAACTGGATGGATCCGCAAACCATCGCCGATATCAACTCGCTGCTTTAGACGCATGCGACTGTTCGCCACATCTCTGCTGTGCGCGCTCGCGCCGCTTTCCGTCTGGGCGTCCTTTGCCGGCGATGTGGAATCGATGGTAGTCCATGGCGATCTGGCCACGGCCGATCGCGCGGTGCAAACCGTGCGCGCCAAAGGCGCCGCCGGTCCCGAAGTGGCGGCCGCGATTTCCTGGCTCGCCCGCGGCGCGCTTGCCGCCCGGCAGTTGGATCGCGCCGACGCGTATGCCGCCGAGAGCCGCAAGATGGCGTTGGCTTCGCTCGGCATGCGCCGCCTGGATTCCGATCCCTGGCTGCCCACCGCCGTCGGCGCCGCCATCGAAGTCCACGCCTACGTGCTGGCCGCGCGTGGCGAAATTCCCGAGGCTCTGGCCTACTTACGCGAACAGGCCAGCGCCTGGAACAGCACCTCCATCGCGGAACGCATCCATAAGAACATCAATCTGCTCTCGCTCGAAGGCAAACCGGCCCCGCCGCTGGAAGGCGTTTCTCTCTCCGCTTTGAAAGGCAAGCCGGTCTTGCTGTTCTTCTGGGCGCACTGGTGTCCCGATTGCAAAGCCGATGTCCCCATCCTCGCCGCGGTGGAAAAAAAGTTCGCTCCCCAAGGTCTCACGTTGATCGGTCCCACCCGCTTGTACGGATACGCTGCGGGAGGAGATCCCGCGCCGCCGGCCGCCGAAAAGCAATACATCGAGCAGGTGCGGGACAAATTTTACGCGCCCCTCGGCAAGTTTCCCGATCCCATCAGCGCCGCCAATTTCCAATCCTACGGCGCCAGCACCACGCCCACCATTGTTTTAATCGATCGTGCCGGCATCGTGCGCTACTATCATCCCGGCGCGGTCACCGAAGCCGAACTATCCGCGCGCGTAGAATCGATTCTCCGCTAGCCCCGTCTTCATTCGTTGTGAGTGCTCCGCCTTCGCTCGCCTCTTGTGGCGCAGGCCATCGTTATTTGTGGCCTGCGTTCGGTCGGCAAACAAACAAAGCCGCGCTTACCCCAGAATCTTCGCGATTCGATCCGCGTCGTTCGGCACCACCACCGGCTCATTTCCAAATGTCGGGAGAATCCGAGACCCGCCGGGCGCTTCCAGAGCCCCCGTGTGATAGCGGTAAATGTAATCGGGATCTTTAAGCACGTTTCCCGTCAGTACGGCGACAATATCGGCGTCGCGCGCAATCACTCCGCCGGCCGTCAGTTTGCGAATGCCCGCCAGCGTTGCCGCGGATGCGGGCTCGCACCCGATACCGCAGCGCCCAATCACCGCCTTGGCATCCGCGATTTCCTGCTCGGTCACTTTCTCCACGACACCTTGCGAAGTATTCAACTCGTGCCGTGCTTTCGGCCACGAGACCGGATCGCCGATCTTGATCGCCGTCGCCAGCGTTTCCGGATGCGCCACAGCGGCGAATTTCGCGCGCTTGCCGCCGTGCATGAACTGGTAAAACGGAGCCGCGCCTTCCGCTTGAACCACGGCCAGTCGCGGCAGCCGGTCGATGAGCCCAAGCTCTTTCATCTCGCGCAACCCCTTGCCGAACGCCGACGTGTTGCCGAGATTGCCGCCCGGCAGCACAATCCAATCCGGCACGCGCCAGTCGCGCTGATCCATCAACTCCGTCATGATCGTTTTTTGCCCTTCGATCCGGAACGGATTGATCGAGTTCAGCAGGTAAATGCCAAGCTTCTCCGCCAGTTGCCGCACCAGCGCCAGGATCTGATCGAAATTCGCTTCCACCTGCAGCGTTCGCGCTCCGTATTCGAGCGCCTGCGCCAGTTTTCCGTACGAAATGTTGCCGTGCGGAATAAAGATGATCGGCTGCAGCCCGGCCGCGCTCGCATAAGCCGCCATCGAGGCCGAGGTGTTGCCTGTCGACACGCACGCCACTCGCGTCATTCCCAAACGAAGCGCCTGCGCGGTCCCGCACGTCATCCCGTTGTCTTTGAACGACCCGGTGGGATTGAACCCCTGATGCTTGAAAACCAGCTTGTCCAATCCGCCGTATTCGGCCGCCTGCCGCGCTTCCAGCAGCGGCGTGTTGCCTTCCCGCAGCGTGACCACGCAGCTATACGACGACAGAAACGGAATGAATTCGCGATAGCGCCACACCCCGCTCTGATCAAGTGGCGCGTTGGAAGTCCGCCGCTCCCGCCACATCCGCCGCAGCATCGGCGCCGAGGCTTCCGGCTTCTCATAAACCGCTTCCAGAAGCCCGCCGCACGTCGGGCAGTTATAGAGGATCTCGGTGATCGGAAACCGCGCGCGGCACTTCTCTTCGAAACAGATTAGTTCTGCGGGCATGAAGTAACATTGTAAACTCGCGCGCTCCCAAGTGAATTCACGCCGCTGCTCGTCGGAGAGATGCTTCCCTGCTAACGCTCCGAACAAATTTACGCTGATCCGGAAACAAATGGGAACCGATTTCGTCTAATCTTCGTATTTGCGGGAAATGCAGTAGAATTACGGAAACGGTTCGCGTGACGATGCGGGCGGTTGCTGAGCCTTGAGGCCTTCACCTCCCAGAATGCGATGCACTCCCCTGCGCCCGGCGCGTGGGTGGATGAATCGCCACCCACCGGGATTGGCAAGCCGAATCCCGATTTCTCACAGGGAGACTACTTATGAGAAACCTGATGCTCTATTTCACGGCGCTGGCAGCATCCGCAGGCGCTTTGTGCGCTCAGACGTTTACGGGGATCTGGCAGGGGACGCTGAAGGTTCCGCAGGCGCCAAAAGGCGAGTTGCGGATCGTAATGAAGATTTCGACCACGGAAAAGGACACGCTTAAGGCTGAGATGTACAGTATTGACCAGGGTGGGCAGGCGATACCTGCCGAATCGGTCAAACCAAACGGATCGAGCCTCAAAATCTCTATACCCGCTCTTAACGGTACTTACGAAGGCGCCCTGAGCGCCGATGGCACCACAATCGCCGGTACTTGGACGCAGGGCGCTCCGTTGCCGTTGGTGTTGGTCAAAGCCACTCCCACAACGGCGTGGACAATCCCCGAGCCGCTGCCGCCTCCGAAGATGATGAATGCTGAGGCGAAGCCGCAGTTCGAGGTCGCCACGATTAAGCCGTCCAATCCCCAGCAACCGGGTTGGGGAATCAACGTGAACCGGAGCGGCATGTTTACTACTCGAAACACCAACCTCTCGGACCTCATCAAGTTCGCCTATTCGGTGCATCCGAAGCAGATTATCGGTGCGCCTTCGTGGTCCGATTCAGACAAATTCGATATTTCCGCCAAGCCGGACACGCCCGGGATGCCGAGCGTCGATCAGATGAGAGGGATGCTCCAGAAGTTGCTGGCAGAGCGCTTTTCGCTTAGCTTCCACAAGGAAAACAAGGAGCTCTCAGCATATGCGATCACGGTGGCGAAGAATGGCGCCAAGCTGAAGAAAGAAGAAAACGCTCCAGTCCCGGTTCCGGGTTTTGGCGGGCTGCCGGTACGAGGATTCAATGTTCGGAACGCCACAATCAGCGAATTCGCGTCTGTAATGCAGGCGCAGTTTATGGAACAGCCGGTTGTCGACCAAACGGGCCTGGGCGATACCCGCTACAGTTTCATCCTGAAGTGGACGCCCGATCCATCGCAAAACGCTGGTTTCGGTGGCGGCCCACCCCCGCCCAACGCCCAACCACCAGCTTCCGATGCGGACGCTCCTCCGGACCTGTTCAGTGCGCTTCAGCAACAGCTTGGACTGCAAATGAAGATGACCAAGGCGCCGATTGAAGTGATGGTGATCGAGAAGGCGCAGAAGCCCAGCGAGAACTAGATCGTTGATGGCCGCGGGCCGCTGGAATCGCTGACGATTGGCAAGCATCGGCACCAGCGGTCCGCTATCGTGCAACGGATGAGCAACGAAAATACCGAGGTGAAATCTTTCTTCACCCGCTACGAGGCGGCAAACGCGATATTTGACCTGGAGCAGATTGCGGCTTGTTACGCTGAGGTCTTCATGTTTGGTGGATCAGAGGGTGTTCAATGCGTAAAGAAAGAAGACTTTCTGAGGGTACTTCCTCGGCGTAAAGAATTCTTTCGGTCGCGAGGATTGGTGTCCTCGAACATCGACTCTCTCGCAGCATCTACGCTGGACTCGAAGTATACGCTGGTAAAAGTGGTCTGGAATATGCGTTTTGATCGAAGCGCAAGCGATCCGATATATTGTCAAAACACCGCTTCCTATATCCTTTCTGAAGCGAATGATCGCTTTCAGATTGTCTTCCAGATCGATCACCAAGACTTGACGAAAAGAGTCCAGGAATTGGGTTTGGCGTAATCGCGCTGGATTCCGAGCGCATCATCGGCAACCCGGAATTTGAGAGCGGGAATAGCAGCGCTAAGTTCTGTGTGCTGAATCAAGCAGCTCGACGATCTCGGTCCGCTGCATTCTCTCCGCCCAGGCGTGGGGTCTGGCCCAAGGCTCCGTGTCCGCTTCTACCGGATCAGCGCCGCGAACGAGAAATAGTTTTACCAATTCGACTCGCCCCCACCGGCACGCCCATCCGAGAGGCGTGCTCTTCAGCAGCTTGTCCCGTACGTCGAGGCGCGCTCCGGCATCGAGCAGGACCGTCGCGAACTGAACCTGATCGCCCGCACTCACGAAGTGCAGCATGCTCCGGCCGTAATCGGAATCGCGGTGATACGGCCCGCAGCGGGCAAGGATCAATTTGAAGCATTCGCAGCATTCGAGCTTCCGCTCGACTGGGTAGTCTTCAATGTTGTGCAGCGGCCGGAACAACGCCCAGAACCACCGCGGATCATCCGCTGGCCATTCGACGTGCTCCAGCGCCATGCGAACGATGTCAATGGAACCCACGCTCGCGCCACCCCACAACAGTTGCTCAGACGCCGTGCGGCCGGAGAAGTCGTTGGGCTCAAGATGAGGATCGATTTCCCCGGCGAGCATTTTGCGCGCGATTTCCGTCTGGCGCGCGTATCCGGCCGAACCCGGATCAATCCAGCCGCCGTACTGCTCGATCAGCGCGATCATTTCGGGATTACCGCTGTCGTAGGCGCGGAACGCCGCCGAGCCCGCCGTAAACACGTTGGCATTGGGGTCCGCGCCACGCTCCAGCAGCAACCGCGTCATCTCAATGCGGTTCAGAACCACGGATTGAAACACAGGACCGCCGCTAGACCAGGTCTTCTCCTCCATGTGACCAACCTGGATGGGCTCGTCCGGATCGAGGCCCAGGTCGATCAGGCGGCGCACTGTGTCCGGCTGGTCGCCTTTAACGGCCGCCTCCAGCACGCCCTTGCCTTCGAGTTCTTGCTTTGAGAATTTCTTCAGATAGTCCCAGCGGCCCAGTGCCGCGGCGGACAGAGGACTGAGTTCGGCGCCGCATTCGAGGAGAAGCTTTGCCGTGGGTTGGAATTTGTCATTGTTAAACAGCCACTCGTCGCTGCCGCGTCCGGTAGCCGCAAAATCGAGCGGCGTCCATCCTTGCGGCGATCTGTCCAGAAAAGTGGCGCTCTGGTGCGGGACGCAGGTAGCTCTGGCATTGACATCCTTGCCGCGATCGATCAGCCACTTGATGATCAGCCGTTGCCCGCGGCCTGCGGCCAAATGGAGCATCGTGGTACCGTCGGCCATACGCCAATCCGTCAGCTCGGCGTGCGCAGCGAACACCGCTATCATCGCCTCCTCCCGGCCAGTGATGTAGGCTTCTTGGATTTTGCGCCGGACTTCAGCGGGCACTTTGCCGCCGCGCATTCCGCGCTTTTCAAGGGCCGCGTTAATTGCGTCGGAGATCTCGTCGTAGCCACGCTCGCGCGCCATGACGCGCGGGCTGGTTGCATCCCGATTAGGCCATATACCGGCGTCCGCGTTCGCTCCGAATTCCAGTAATAGCTTGGTTAATTCGAGATCGCGCCGGAGCACTGCCTTGAGCAAGGCGCTCATTCCGCCGTGACCCATGTCCACAATCTCCGGGCGCCGCGTGAGGAGCTCGCGCACGGTTTTGAGATCGCCGGCTTCCGCGGCCTCGTGCAATTTGCGGGCGGTGACGCCGTCGACGGCGGCTTTCAGTTTCGGCCAGCTTTCAAAGCCATAAGACCGCGCCAGCACAAACTGGGCGTCGTGCAAAGCAAAGTTCTGGGGAGTGGCGCTTTGGTGATACGCAGTAACTTCGGCCACAGCTTCGCGTGACGATGCGTGGTAGGCTTCGAGGAGTTCTTTGGCCTGGCGCTTCAGTTGATCGAAGTCGGGGTTCTCCCGCATCGTGCGAGTAGGTGGTTTTTGACTCATGTGAGCTCCTTTCCTGGCGCCGCCTTGGCGGCAGCCGCTTGTGCCCGCAGTCCGCTGTATCGGGCGAGAAAAGAGTTCATTACCGATCACAAACCAAGGAAATTCGGGGTGGACGCAGTCCTTCCCGCGGACTTGGGTGGCGCCCCGAGGCGCCAAATCGCAAGCATACCAAAGCTCGTGCACTTCCTGTTGTGGGGTAACGCCGGCATGGAGGCGTCGGGTTTCCCCGTGGATCGTGTAGTCTGTACTTGTGAAGAAGGAAGAGGCCGTCGAGGTGCTCTCGATCGAAGGACGCCCGGTCCGCGTGACGCATCCCGATAAACTGTATTTTTCCAAACAGGCGAAAGTTTCAAAGCTGGATCTCGTCCGGTACTACCTGTCGGTTGCGCCGGGTGCTCTGGCAGGAATCCAGGATCGCCCGATCGTGCTCAAGCGATTCGTAAATGGCGCCGACAGCGAGGCTTTTTACCAGAAGCGCGCACCGGCAGAGAGACCGGCGTGGCTTCGAACCGTCACGCTCTCTTTTCCGTCGGGCCGGATCGCCGAGGAATTGGTAGTAGATGACGCCGCAGGCCTGGCATGGATTGTCAATCTGGGCTGCATCGAGCTCCACCCCCACGCCGTGCGCTCAAGCGATCTGGAACACCCGGACGAACTTCGGGTCGATCTCGATCCCGGACCGGGAGTCGAGTGGGCCGATGTGCGCACGGTCGCCCTGGAAGTGAATGCCTTGCTGGGGGAAGTCGGCCTTCGCGGCTGGCCCAAGACTAGCGGCTCCCGCGGGATGCACGTGAACGTCCGTATCCAGCCGCGCTGGACCTTCGGGGAGGTGCGCCGCGCCGCGGTTGCTCTCTCTCGCGCCGTCGAGCGTCGCCTGCCTGCTCTAGCGAGCTCGCAATGGTGGAAGGAGGAACGGCACGGCGTATTCCTGGACTACAACCAGAACGCGAAGGACCGGACAACCTGCTCTGCCTATTCGGTCCGCCCAGTTCCCGACGCACGGGTGTCCACTCCGCTGGAATGGCACGAGGTTCCTGATTGTGAACCGGCCGACTTTACCATATTCACCGTACCGGCGCGCTTCGAGCGGCTCGGAAATCCGCACGCGGCCATGAACGCGGCTCCCGGTTCGCTCGAACAATTGTTGGAACTGGCGGCCAAAGACGAGGCTGCTGGTCTCGCCGACGCACCTTGGCCGCCGCACTTCCGCAAGACGGACGGGGAAGCGCCGCGAGTGGCGCCGTCACGCGCCAGGTCCGCCGCAAAGCCACGAACCAAGATGCCACTCCTGGTGGTCGCCAACTCTCCCGATAAACAGGCTGCGCTTGCCGGTCTGGAGAGATGGAAGCTGAAATATCCCGACGCCGCCGGACTTCTCGCCACAGACGATGTATTGATCGATTCCATGAGAGGCCGGTCGTCGACATGGACTCGAATCCGTGTGAATCTTCGTCATGTCCCGGAAGCTCTTCGGCCGGAGCAGGAGACGCCTGATCCGGATGACGATCCCACTCGCGAGTGGCGGGAAAAGCGAAAAGCCGCGCCTCGAGAGAAGACCCGTAAGTAAGTTGCGTGAACCTCGTTAGCTGACTGCGAAAATGGCGGCTAACTCATGCGGCGGAACAACTTCGAGTTGGGCATAGGTGCAGTCGGTGGGTTTCTTGTCTGTGCGCCAGCGCCGAAAGTGCGCCATATGCCGGAACCGGGCGCCCTGCATGTGCTCATAAGCGACCTCCACTACCAACTCGGGTCGCAGTGGTTCCCACGACAGATCCTTGCCCTGACTCCAGCGGCTCTGGCCGCCCGGAATGCGATGCCCGGTTTCCCCGCTGGCGGTGATACCTTCGGCCCACGCCTTCCAGGGGTGGTTGGCCAGCGCGTCCTGCCGGTAGGGCGCGAGAAAGGCTGCCAGATCCCGGCGTGTCTCATCCGAGAAGCTCGCGCACACGCCAACATGCTGCAAGGCGCCGGAATCGTCGAAAAGCCCCAGCAACAGCGAACCGACAGCGGTGCGCTCGCTGTTCTTGTACCATCGGAACCCGGCGACGACGCAATCGCAATCGCGCTCGTGCTTCACCTTGAGCATCACTCGCTTGTTCGGCTCGTAGGCCCCTGAAATTGGCTTGGCGATTACTCCGTCAAGGCCAGCGCCCTCGAAGCGTCGAAACCAATCCGCCGCTACGGTCGAATCGCGAGTCGCAGGTGTCAGGTGGATAGGCGGCGCCACGGACGCGAGGAGAGCTTCCAGTCTCCGGCGTCGGTTTTGGAATGGTTCGCTCCGCAGGTCGTGGTCGCCCTCGCAAAGGAGATCGAAAAACACAACAGATGCCGGGATCTGCTTTGACAAGAGCTTCACGCGCGAGGCGGCCGGATGCAGCCGAAGCTGCAGCGCCTCAAAATCAAGTCCACCATCCTTTGCGATAACGATTTCGCCGTCGAGGACGCAACGAGCGGGCAGCTGCGAATTTAGCGATTCGATCAATTCGGGAAAATAGCGGTTAAGCGGCTTTTCATCCCGGCTCTGGATCTCGATCTCATCCCGGTCGCGAAACACCAACGCGCGAAATCCATCCCATTTCGGCTCGAAAATCCAGTTATCGCCTACCGGCAAATCATCAACTCGCTTGGCCAGCATCGGCAGGACAGGTGGGTTAACAGGAAGATTCACGCCTACTGTTATATCCCGTGCAGGTGCGCCTCTCACCGCGCGCTTCCCCCTATGCGTCAGATAGAGCACTTCTGCAAGCCGGCTTTGCCCCCGGACGGAAGCCAATGAGTTGTGAAGCCGCGTGCGTCCGCCTGTTGCGGACTCGCATCTGGCCGCGATTCCCGTTGAATGCATTCCTCCGGGAAGTGGAACTGGAAGTGATTCCCTCTAATGACTTTCCCAGGACCGATTTGAAAACTGTGCGCATAAAATAACAAGATGAGTTCCACAATCGCAACTGGATTCTCACGAATTCCTCCGCAGACGCATATCATACGGTCATGACCCGACAACTGCAGAACCAGGGAGCCGCGCGCCGATGAAGGTCTACGAAATCCAACCGGGATCGATGGGGCTTGACGGCCTCCGCCGGAATGAGCGGCCCGATCCGCAGCCGGGGCCGCGCGAAGTCCTCATTCGCCTGCGCGCGGCCTCCCTGAATTATCGCGACCACATGATCGTTACCGGCCACTACTTCACACCGGTCACCCGGCCCACGGTTCCGCTATCGGACGGCGCCGGCGAGGTGGCGGGCGTGGGGCCGGGCGTCACCCGATTCCAGAAAGGCGATCGCGTCGCCGGAGCTTTCTTCCAGGTGTGGTTCGACGGTCCACCCACGCGGCGGCACCCGGCATTGGGTATTCCGCTCGATGGAACGCTGGCGGAATACATCGTGCTTCACGAAGAGGGCGTGGTCGCAATCCCGCCGAGTCTGTCCTTTGAACAGGCGGCGGCGCTGCCCTGTGCCGGTGTCACTGCGTGGAACGCGCTGATGGTCTCCGGAACTCCGCTGAAAGCCGGCGACACCGTGTTGTGCCTCGGCACCGGCGGTGTTTCTATGCTCGCCGCGCAAATCGCCGCGGCGGCGGGAGCACGCGTCATCGTGACTTCTTCGAGCGATGAAAAACTGCGGCGGGCCCGCGCGCTCGGCGCATCCGACACCATCAACTACAAGACCCATTCCGATTGGGAAAAGGAAGTGTCTCGCCTGACCGATGGCCGCGGCGCCGATCAGATTATTGAGATTGGCGGGGCCGGAACGCTGGACCGCTCGTTTGAAGCGGTGGCATTCGGCGGCAAAATCGCGCTGATCGGATTTCTCGCCGGCCAGGCCTCCAAGCTCAATCCCGTCCCGATGATGCTGAAGGGTGCCTCTCTGCAGGGCATCGGCGTAGGCAGCACCGCCATGTTCGAAGCTTTGAACCGCGCCCTCGAAATCAACAAGATCAAGCCGGCGGTCGATCGAGCCTTTCCGTTCGACCAGGCTGTGGACGCTTTCCGTTGTCTCGCCGCCGGCGATTTCGTCGGCAAGATCGTGATCATTATTTGAGCGCCACCGCGCAGTAGTAACTGCGGCCGCGCATTGCGGCTCGATTATCCCACGACCATCGCCAGCGGCAGTTCGACCTCGGCGCTCCCCCGCGCGACAGCGGGATTTTGCTGGCTCGGCTTGAACTCGATGACGGGCGCCATCGCACGTACGGAACTCGCGGCGGCCTCCTGGCGGCGTCGTTCCACATCCTGCCGGAGTTGAGCCACCATGTCGGAGACGCGCTGCAGCCGCGCGCGGCGGTCCACTTCTTTCGCGCTCATCACCGGTTCGGCGGCTTCCACCGGCGTTTCCGGGAATGATCGCAATGGAAATTGTTCGCCGATGCCAACCAGGCGGAACGCGGGGGCGGCCACCGCGTGTACTCGCAAAGGCGGCGCGCTGATGCTGGTGCGGAGCGTGCTGTCGAACGCGGCCATGTCGCCGCGGAATCCGGCAGCGCCCGTCGGATGCAGTTCGTCCTCTCGCTGCGTGAGCCGCACGGCCGTCTCCAGCCGTTTATGAAACTTCCAACGATGGGGAGGGCTGCAAAAGTCCGGATCTTTGAAGATCCGCGAGGCCAGCCGGAATCCCTTTCCACAGTACAGACAGTGCATGACGCTTTCCTTCTGCTCCGATTATCAGGTCCTCCCGCTCGCCGTACAAGAACTGCGCGTACAGCGGGTACCCGGTCGGCGAGCGGCCCCTTTTGGAGCCGGCAACCCCAATGGCTGCAATAAAGATGGGCCCCATATAGGAGGGCAGTACGGTCGGTCCCCCGGGTCCTGGGCAACGCTGCATCCAGTTAACCAGGGGCCAACGTGCCCGGTTCGCGGGTCGGCTACAAGCTCCAACCGCCGTCGATGATGTGGATCTGCCCCGTAGTGTAGGCCGCTGTGGACAGGTAGACCGCCAGATCCGCGATCTCCTCGGGCGTGCCGATGCGTCCGATCGGCTGTCGCGCGATGAATGCCTGACGCGCCTGCTCGTAATCGCCCTGTGCGCGGAGGCGGTCCTGCAGCGAAGGAGATTCCACCGTTCCCGGGCAGATCGCATTGCAGCGGATGCCCTTGGTCACATAATCTGCGGCCACTGACTTCGTGAGCCCGATCACCGCCGCCTTGGTGATGCTGTATGCGAAGCGCGACGGCACCCCTTTGATGCTGCTGGCTACCGATGCCATGTTGATGATCGCGCCATCGGCTTTGCCAAGCATTCCCGGTAGGAATGCGGCAATGGTACGGTACATCGATTTCACATTCAGGTCGAAAGCGAAATCCAGGTCGGCTTCCTTGCAGTCGAGGATCGTGCCGTTATGCACGTAGCCAGCGCAGTTGAACAGCACGTCGATAGCGCCGGTTTCTCCGGAAAACTTTTCGATGGCCGCGCCATCGCGAACATCCAGCGAACGCGTTGTGACCCCAGCGGCGCCGTTCAATCCTGCCAGTGTAGCGGCGTTAATGTCCGTCGCCCAGACCCGCGCTCCGGCGCGCGCAAACGCCTCGGCAACTGCCCGGCCGATGCCCTGGGCCGCCGCGGTGACGACCACTTGCTTCCCGTCGAGCGGCATGATTTCGATTTGCGGCTGGAAAAAGCTACTGGCGGATTGCCGGCGCCGGCTCTCCGGTCAGGTCTTCGAAGCTCGCGGGCGGGTTGTAGTAGAGGATGCGCTGGCAGCTCTCGCAGGACATCACTTTGTCGCCGCGCTTGAGTTCCTGCGCGAATTGCGGACGCACCGCCATCTGGCACGCGCTGCAGCGGCCCTCGATCGCTTCGGCAACACCGATCCCGCGGCGCCCTTTGCGGACCCGTTCGTAGAGTTGGTACGTCGGAGGCGTCACCTGGGCTACGATCTTGGCGCGCTCCTGGTGTAATTCGTCCGCCGCCTTTTCGTCTACGGCCGTACGCTCGCGCGCCTGCTGTTTCTCCGCTTCGACTTGCGTGCGTTCGGCCTTCAACGCGCCTTCCGCCGCCTTCACATTTTTGTCCAGCGGCTCGGACTCGCCCATTAACTCGAGGATCCGGTCTTCGGCCTTGCGGATCTCTGCTTCGCAGAATTCGATCTCGTGCTGGAAGGCCCGGTACTGCTCATTGGTCTTGGCCTGGAGCATCTGATCCTTGAGCTTGGAGATCTTCTGCTCCTGCACCTGGATGTCGCCCTCGCACTTCTTCCGCTCCTTCTGGTTGGCGACCAGGGCAGCCCGGTCCGCGTCCAGCTTGCGCTCGTGCGATATCAGTTTTTTCTCAATTTCGGCGATATGTTTGGGAAGCGCGGTAATTTCGCGCGTAAGATCCACCAGCCGGTTGTCGATTTCTTGAAGGCGGATCACCAACTTCAAGTCAGAATGCATTGCTTACCTGAAGTTTAGCATGGTGACCGGCTGCACCGCTCATCCGAATCGTTGCAAAAAGCCTGTTTCCAGGCGCCAGAAGCTTAAAGCGGCGCAGGCCATCGTCTTCTTTGTGGCGTGCGTGGCCGGCAGACCACCAAAACCGATGGTCTGCCCCACGCAAAGCCTGTTACCGCGCGTGTACCTTGGCGACGGATGCGGCCGAGTTGTTGCCGTGGCACGATTCGCATGATTCGCCCAGAGTCGGCGAAGTCATGATCGACGCGTGAGCCGCGGCGGGTTGTGAGGTATGGCAGGATAAGCAAGCGCCGGAAACCGGCGGCAGCGGGTTCAGGTAATCGCGCGGCGCGACCTGGCTGGTGACGCCCGCGGGCAGCGGTAGATCGTACGTCCCCGGCAGGTGGCACTGCTCGCAGTCGCGGCGGTCCCCTGGATAGCCAACGTCATTGTAATTGTTGACGCTGCCTCCATGGCCATAGACTGTGAAGTTGGTCGTCAGACTGGATCCCGTGTGGATCTTGTGGATCATGGTCTTGAAGTTGATCGACTCGTCGGGCTTGTTAGCCGCTGGCCGTACGGCCGAATCGGTAACCCCTGGGTTATGGCAAACCACGCAATACTCCACGTTCTTACGAATCCCGCCGTGCAGGCTCAGCGTGCTGTGGCAGCCGTTGCAATTCGCCTGGCTCACAATCTTGCGGCGCGGCGCGACAGTGCCGCCGCCAACCGCGAAGTAAAACACCTGGTTGAAGCCCACGTCCCGCACCGTGACCGCGTTCATGGTGTTGGCGTCGATCGTCACATTGTTGTAACCCTCGATGCCCACCGCATAGCTTCCGGCGGCGGTCGGGGGCAGCGCGGCATTGAAGCTGTAGACGTACTGTCCGCCGACGATGGCAGCCTTGCGGGCATCTTCGGAAACGTAGCCGTTGTACTCGGTGGTGGGACCAGTCATCACCAGGTTCAGAAAATTCATTTTGCTGATGTCGACAACATTGCCCGCCTTGTTCTTGACCATAAACGTCACGTTGGGCTTCTGGCCCGGGTTGGCGTTATCCACGCTGATGATCGAGAATACGAGTCCGGGGAGTTGCGCGGAGGTGGTGGCGATCTTGTGCGCGCCGGTCACCGAAGCGTCGTATTCGAGCTCGCCCACCGGCTGATGGCAGTTCGCGCATTGGTTATCGGATATTTCGACCAGATTGCTCGCGCTATGGTTCTTGCCGGTCGCGAAGTTCACATCGTCGTGGCACGAGCCGCAGTTGGCGCGAGAAGGCGCCGTCAAATAGTTGTTCGCCTGAGGCGCGCCCTGATGGCATACGGTGCACGTCTTCAATTCGTCAGTGCCGCCCGGAAAGCCGACATCGGAGAAATCGGACCAGGCGCCTCGATGCCAGATGCGGTACGGCGTCCCGGCCTTGACGCTAGGAAGATTTTTTCCCATGTGGATTTTGTGAATCAAGACCGGCATGTCTTGTGTGAGGCCGGTATCCGGGTTGATCGTCTGCGGCGTGTGGCACAGGATGCACATCTCCACTGTCAGCCGCGAGCCGCCATGACCGAACAACGGATCGTGACACTGGTTGCAGGCCGAGGTGCTCACTACAGACCGGATTACAGTCACTTTGGATCCATTCGGCACAAAATTGAATACGTCATTGGACGTTTCGGTCCACTCGTCGTACGTGATGAACTCGGAAAGATTGCGCTGCGCTGTGACCCCGATGGAGTGGGTCACGGTTGCGTCAAATCCAGCGGGCGCCTTGGTCTTGAACGTATAGGTGTAATCTCCGAGGGCGTTCGTCGCAAACGTCCCGCCGGAATCGGTGGCGGCTTGGGTTTGCGCGGGATTGCTGTTCAATGTCGCCTTTGCCAATGTAGTGGTGTAGGCGGTGTACTCCTTCTGGCCGGCTGCAATATAGGCGGCGATGAAACGAAGCGTTACCGGACCCGGCGTCGCGATGCCGTCCTTGTCCAGCGGGACCCCTTTTGGATCGGTTATCGTTACGCGTGCGGTGATCGTGCCGTCCGAAGCAATGGCGGCTGACGCGACCTTCACTACGATTCCAGGGCGGATGTAGCTGACGAGGTTCGGGTCAAGGTAAAACGCTCGATCGTGACGGGTGTAACCGGACCTCCGATTGAGATCCGAAGCCACTTGGGCTACCAGCGGCGCAACCAGCGCCACCACTAGCAGCGGCCATGGGATTTTGAGGATCGATCTGCTCGATTTCATCGTGCACTCCTTATTTATAAGTTCAGGAATCGGACGAAGCCTGATCAGCCGCAGGCGCGGGGAAGGAAGACCATGTCGCAGAAAATCGCGACATTTGTCTAACAGATTATAATACCTGATTACCTGAAATTCATCAATGCGCTGAAATCTTCTACGGTTGGATACACGTCAGGAGGAGATGCTTACTGCGCCGCCATTGCGTTTGTAACTATGGGAATGCCGCGGTCTTTCATTAATCTACTCAATAAAGCGACCGTTTCGGCGTGGTAGATGGCGGAGGCCATGCCAATCGGGACACCTTCGGCCCAGTTGAGCGGAGTCATTTTGACGCTGCGAACGCCGAAACCAAAGTCCTCTCCTTTGTCCTTGGCTTCGAGATTCGCGCCGTGATCGACGAGGAGTTGAACGGTCTTATTTGCCCCTTTGTAGGCCGCACCGTGCAACGCGGTGATCCCATGATCGTTAGCGGCGTTCACGTCGGCGCCGCGGTCGATGAGCAACTTCACCACATCGAGAGTTTGTTGCTCGGAATACTCCCGCATCATGCCCTCCGCCCAGCCCACGCCCGCCGCCACCATCAGCGGTGTGGTGTGGTCAAAGGTGGGGATCTGCGGATCGGCTTTGTGCGCGAGCAGCAGGCGCACCACCGTGAGGTCGCCGCAGAGGGCGGCGCGCAGCAGCGGGGTAGCGCCGGCTTCCTTCAGCCAGAGCGCCGACATGCCCTGGTGGACTTCGGTATCGGCCTTGATCTGCACGTTCGGGTTGGCGCCGCGATCGAGTAGCGCGGTGATGAACTCGAGCGCTCCATCGGTGGGGGGCCCGGGAACCGCGGTTATCTCCTGGTTGCGATTCTTGACCGCGAGATAAAGCGGAGTCCAGCCTTTGTCATTGGCGCGGTTCGGATCGGCGCCGTGATCCATCAGAAACCCGGCGATCGAATAAAAACCGTTCTGGACGGCTACTAAGAGAGGAGTGCTCCCGTCCACGGCAGGCTGGCTCACATCGGCATGCACCGCTACCAGCGCGCGGACGCATTCGAAGGCGCCTTCGCGGGCGGCGAAAAGCAGGGCGGTGAGGCCGCCGATGGTGCGGGCTTTGGGAGCGGCGCGGCCAGTGGCGCCAAAGATAACGTTGCTGTTGGCGTAGCCGAGGCCGCGCCGGCCGATGGGAGTCAGGACCTTGGAGGTCAGATTTACATCCGAGCCGCGTTCGATCAGCAAGCGAACGACCGGCGCGTGACCCTGTTCGGCGGCCCACATGAGCGCGGTGGTACCGCGGAGGTCTTCCTGGACGTTCACCTTGGCGCCGCGATCGAGCAGCATCTTGACTGCGTCGAGACTGCCGCTGCGAGCGGCCATCATGAGAGGCGTTTCGCCGTGCGAGAGGATGGGGGCATTGGGATCGGCTCCCGCCTGGAGCAGCAACCCGCTCATCGCGGCGCTGCCGTTCTCGGTAGCGAGGAAGAGCGGGGTGGCGCCATCGCGATTGGCGGCGCGGGCATTGGCGCCGGCGCGGATCAGCATGCCCGCCATTTCCAGATCGTCCCAGCGCGCCGCCCAATGCAGAGCGGTAGCGCCATCGGCCTGGGGCGCATTCACATCGGATTTGCGGTCGAGCAGGGAACGAACGGCTTCGCGGTCGCGGTGCATAGCGGCATCGGCAATACCGGCATCGGCCGCGAAGGCCGCGAGCGGCAGGAGCGCGCAGACGGCGACGATCTTATAACGCAATCGGCTTGGTGCTGTCACCGAGGGTTTCCTTTTCGATGCCGCAAAGGTGCAAAGCCGTCAACAGCAGGTTCGCGGTGGTACCGGGGGTTTTGACGTGGCGTCCACCGTTGTGCCGGCCCATGGCGCCGCCGGCCAACAAGTGGCCTACGTTGCGGTGGCTGTGATAATTCGAATCGCCCATGTTGCTCGCCCAGAGGATGAGGGTATGGTCCAGCAGATTGCCATCGCCATCGGGAGTGGATTTCAGTTTATTCAGGAAGTAGGGCAGGGAGCCGATGTGATAGCGATTGATCTTGGCCCAATCTTCGACACGTTTGGGCGCGCCGCCGTGGTGCGAGGCGGCGTGATTCGCGGTCGGCGTACCGGATTCCGGATAGCTTCGCATGCTGACGTCGTGGGCGACCATGAGAGTGGAGACGCGGGTGATGTCGGCCCGGAAGGCCAGCACCTGCAGGTCCCACATCAGATTGATGTGCTCGGTGAAGGATTCGGGGATGCCGAAGGGGACCTGGGCGTCTACCGAAGCAGCCGACGATTTCGCCACGTTCTGCAGGCGGCGCTCGATTTCGCGGATGTCCTCGAGGTACTCGCCAAGGCGCGTCTTATCGGTATTCGGAAGCGTTCGGTTCAGGCGCGCAACTTCGCCGGTGACGGCGTCGAGAAGACTGGCCTGGGCCTGTTTGCGGGCGGCGCGCTCGCTGGGGCTGCTGCCATCGCCGAACAAACGTTCGAAGACGATTTGGGGATTGGCTTCATGGGGGAGCGGCTTGGTCGGCCCGGCCCAAGATACGGAATTCACGTACGCGCAACTGTAGCCCCAGGGGCAGGTGGCCAGCGCACTCTGATCTTCGATGCCGAGTTGGATGGAGGGCAGCGCGGTATCCTGGCCGTACTTCTGGGCGATCATCTGATCGATGGTGGTGCCGAGGTAAATGTCTTCGCTGACGGTTTTCTTGGGCGGCATGCCGCTGAAGACCGCGGCGCTGCGGGAGTGATCGCCGCCGGTTTCGCCGGGGGCCGGCATGGACGCGGTGGCATCCAGACCGCTGAACACGGTGATGGTGTCCTTCCACGCGTCGAGCGGCTTGAGGACGAAGGGGAGCTCGGTGAGAGAGCCTTCGGCTTCGATCTTCCAATATTCGGGAGCCCAGCCGTGGGCATTGAAGATGCCGACGAAGCGCGGAGCTTTGGGCGCGCCCTCCGCGCGGGCCAATGGCGCCAGCGCGGGGATCATGGAATCCAGAAGCGGCAGGGCCAGCGAGACGCCAGCGCCGCGGAGTAGCGTGCGGCGAGAGATGTGTTTGCGGGTGATGAACATGGGGGTTACTCGACTTTGGCGCTCCCTGACGGTCGCGGCTCGGTTACGGCAACAGTGCCTACGGGCTTGCGATTCATTTGAAACGGGTCGCTGTTGACGATGCCCAGCACCAGCGAGGAAAAACGGTTGTTGTTGGCGGCCGCCTCGCGGACGATGGAACGGACTACCGGCATATCGGGATAGTCGACGCCGCGGCCCAGAGCGTATGTCAGAAGTTTTTCGGTAAGCGTGCGGACGAATTGGGGAGAGTAGCGTAATAACGCCTGGCGGAGTTCGACGACGCCGTTCAGCCTGGTTCCATCGGTGAGCTGCGCGGACGCATCCACCTGGTGACCGAACTCGGTGGTACGCCACTTGGCGATGCCATCGAAATTCTCGAGCGCGAAGCCGATGGGGTCGAACATACGATGACAACTGGCGCACGCCGGGTTGGCGCGGTGCTGCTCCATGCGCTGGCGCATCGTCTGGTCTGCGCCCGCGTTCGCTCCGTCGGCGGTCTTGAGCGGCGGCACGTTGGGCGGCGGATCCGGCGGGATGGTGCCGAGAATGTTCATGAGCACCCATTTGCCGCGCTGCACCGGCGAGGTGCGATCGGCCACCGAGGTGGCGAGCAGAACGCTGCCCTTGCCTAACAGGCCGCGGCGCACGTCGAGATCGCCTTCGAGCTTCACGCGGCGGAACTGGCTGCCGTAGACATGCGGAATGCCGTAGTGGGCGGCGAGGCGCTCGTTGACGAACGTGTAATCGGCGTTCAACAGGTCAAGCACGCTGCGATCTTCGCGGACGATGCTTTCGAAGAACATTTCGGCTTCCGTGCGGAAAGCCTGGCGGAGGTTGTCATCGAAGTCGGGATAGAGGATGCCTTCGGGGGTGGAGGATTGGAGCGTGCGCAACTGCAGCCACTGGCCGGCGAAGTTCCTGACCAACTCGCGGGCACGCGGGTCGGCCAACATGCGGCGCACTTGGGCGGTGAGCACGGCGGGATCGCTGAGCGTGCCCGCTTCGGCCAGCTTCATGAGAGTCTCGTCGGGGCCGGTGCTCCACAGAAAGAACGACAAACGGGATGCGAGTTCACGATTGCTGATGCGATAGGGCTGGCCGGCTTTTACGCCGGCGGGTCCATCCTCGGCGCGGAAGACGAATTCGGGGTGCGCCAGGATGAACTGAAGACCGCGCTCGATGCCATCTTCGAAATCGCCGGAATTGCGGCCGGCCTGATAGAAGCTCAGCAACCTCTCGGTATCACTGTTGAGGAGCGGCCGGCGGTAGGCTTTCCGCGCCAGCGTAGTGAGGATCCGGCGCGCGCACGGCAACTCATCGGAGGCGTTCTCCGGCCGGCACACGAAGATCTGATTGCGGCTGGGCGTGTCCTGGGGACGGGCGCCCTTGATCGGCCCGGAAATGGTGAGCGAGCTGACCTGCGGGGTGAAGGTGAACCCATCGATCAGGTTGTCATCAAGGATGCTGCGGCGATAGTGATGGTTGAGATCGACGTTCGGCACATAAGTGTTGGCGAGGAAAGCGAGACCGACCGCGCGTTCGCCCGCTCTGACAGCAACGCGAACTTCATTGCGGTCGTGAAGCGAAGTGAGCGGCACATCGCCGACCATTTTGAAAAGCTTGATGCGGGCACCGTCGACGGTGACCTCGAGCTGCTCATCGGGGCTGTCGCCGCCGTACAAGCCGCCGACTGTAGTGCGCACGGGCTCCCAGGAGATGACGTAGTCGCCGTCGGCGGGGAAATAATGATGCACCAACATGCCGCCGCGCGTGCCGAAGGACAGGCCGTCGATGTGCTGTTCCTGGGAATAATCCTCGCGAACGTGGTAGATCTTGCGATTGGGTGCGGTTTCGTGGCCGAGGGCGAGGCGGCTGATCTTGGCTGCGGCCGAGACATAGCCTTCAACCAACGCGGGCGAAACGCCGAGGCCGCTGACGACGTTATCGAAGCCGTAACTGGAATCGTCGGCGGGCAGGAACGAGGCGGGGTCAATATCGAGCGCGAGGAGATCGTGAATGGCGTTGGCGTATTCGGTGCGATTGGCGCGATGCACACCGGGCGCGGGCAGATGCGGTTGGGCGGCCGCGGCGCGATCGAGTTCGTTTTCGATGGCGACGGTCAGCGCCTCGTACCTGGCTGGTTCCGGCCGCGGCAGACCCTGCGGCGGCATCATGCCAGCGCGCAATTTGCGTACGACCTTTTCCCAGGTTTCGGTGTTGTCCGGGATTTTCTGAAGGTCGAGCCGGTCGAGCATTAATCCGCCGGTCTTCAATTTCTGGTTATGGCAAGTGACGCAATACTGGTCGAGTAAAAGTCGTTGAGCGGAGAGCGAAGGCGGGGCAGGGGCAGACTGGCCGAGGGCCCAGAGTGCCGATAAGCACATGATTCCACTAGAGGTTAGGAGCGCTCTGGTCATCGACCTAGTGGATCAAAATTATCAAAGGGGGTATGCCGGAGTCAAGGCCGATACGGCTCAAGTCCAATACTGACTGCTCCGATTGGAGCAGTTTTTCGAGGAACCGATGGTGATTCCGAAAGAGTTCCGGGTTTCGGACTGCTCCTTTTGGAGCGGTTTGGACTTTCCCGGTCCTCTTGAAAACCTATCCTCTTATTACCAGCATTAACACGAGCGTCATAAAAATCGGGGTTTGCCACAGGCCTAGATTGCGGGTAATGACAAGAGACTGCGAAGGTTAGGTCGAATTGAGAAATGCTGTCACTGAGTCTTTTCCGGCGGCCGGCTCGCTGCATGCCGGCCTAGCTATCGGGCCGCGGTGTAGATGCTGGTATTGGTGTGGAACTCCGACCAGGCGAACCAATACTCCGGCTCCAGAATCAAGGGCGCCAGATGTGAGCCAGCCAGCGAGCCGGACGTGCAGTTGCCGTAGGCATCCCAGCGCGAGTGTGTTTGGTTGTCCGTCAATTCCGTGGTGTTCCGATCGGCGGCGCTGAATTTGAGAGTCCGGCCGTTCAGCCGGGACAGAAACGCAGTGGTTGTGTCGGAGCCGGGCTGATGCACGACCAGTATGGGCTCGCCGCCCAACTGATCGTTGATGACGCGCGCCTCGCGCAGGGCAGCTAACGGGAAAGCCTTGTTCGATCCCTTGAGATCCAGGCCCAAGACCATAGCTTTGGGGGGAAGACGATCATCCTTGCGCAGGACGCCCTCGGGCGCGGCGCCGCGCCCCCCCCGGCCGTCGCGGATCAATCGGTTTTGTTAAGGAATGAGTTCCGCATATCCGGGGGTGGGTTTTAACACCAGAGTGTTGGGATGCATCCGGCGCCACTCACCCCAACTGGTGAGCAGGAACGGATAGAGCTCCAGATGCTCGCCTGTGAGCGGACCGGAAATGGCTGTCAGGGTCGACTGTTGCCAGTGGCTCCCGGTCTCCTTGTCGCCGAATACCTCGTTGGCGCCAATCACGCCGACGGTTTCAAAATGCAGCTTCTTGCCTTTCGCTTCGGCCCTGAACACGAGGGCCGTGTTGCAGTAGGATCACCAGGTGACCGCGATGGGGCCCGCGGGAAGATCGTCGAGAACTACGCCATGTTGCGCCAGAATGGACGCGGGGTACGCTTTGACGGCATTGCCGCCGGTCACTCCGATCAGACGATCGTTGTCGGC
Source organism: uncultured Solibacteraceae bacterium (assembly GCA_964554945.1). Taxonomy (GTDB): domain Bacteria; phylum Acidobacteriota; class Terriglobia; order Bryobacterales; family Bryobacteraceae; genus PSRJ01. The sequence continues at coordinate 26,784 of CAZKQQ010000057.1, forward strand.
CAGGAACGGGGCCGCGGAAGCGGGAACGAATTCCGGATTGTTGACCGCGGTGTACGGCATCCGCTTGGCCGTCTGAAACGCGAGCAGCGGCAGTGCCACCAGGGCGAGCGCAAGGCGGGTTTTCATGACTGCTATTTTCCCACTTGTATGAGGAGGTTGCGAGCTGGGAAGGCACGTACACGCTGCTCATCGGCCTGAAAAGTGAGATGGCGGAATCCTTCAGGTAGCTCGAGAAATTCTTCGGCGCGCCGCCGGCCCATGGCCGCCTCGTCCTCGCCTTCCCTCGGCTGGTGCCCAAAATAGCGCCACCCCTCGATCACCTGAATTCTGCGCGGTCTCCTCGAACACCTTTCGGGGCCAATGTACAAGTCGGCGACTATACGGCCATGTGACTTCCAGAATATTACGCCGGGCGAAAAGCCCCGTCCGAAATCGTGCTGAACATCAAACAACGGGAAGGCGAACCGAGCGGGCGGTGGCGACGCCCGAGCCGGGCTTCTTGTCCTCGTCCCGTCGGCTCACGGCGACCGCATCGTACCGAGTACAAATACATGGCAGGGCCTCCATGTTGATGCTCCTGACGGAGCCGATTGGCTGGGCGAACGGCAATGACGAATGCACGCTGGACAGGCCCCTCTTGTGCAATACGCAAATCCCATGGGGATGGGAATTGGGCTGCCTCAAGATGTGAAACAGCCACTCCCAGCAAAAACACTGGGTTGTCCTTTTAAGACTATATATTTGTGTCGCTTACGGGTGCTGCAGCGCACTTCCGGTCTTTAGCGGTTGCAAATTGCTGAAAGTAGACGTACTGGGCCGAACGAGCATGAACAAGGCCCTATGGCGTAATGTATAGTTAGGAGGATAATGGGAACCAAAGCCATCCCTTCCGATGCAGTCGAGGTCTCCCCGGGGGGCGCGTTCAGGCCTTCCTCCTTCGGCAGTGGAGTCAAAATTGTTGGCCAGATTCATAGCCAAGAAGACCTTCACATTGACGGCGACTTAGATGGAACTGTAGAGGCATTGGACTACACGATCACTATTGGGCCGAAGGGCGTAGTGCACGCCAATGTTAGGGCACGCGAAGTCATAATCCTAGGTACCTTCCAGGGCAACGTAGAGGCTGCTGATAGAATTGAAATCCACAAAGATGCCAAGCTGGTAGGTGATGTACGTACCGCTCGAATCACTATCGAGGACGGGGCATATTTTAAGGGCAGCATTGATATAATTCTGACCCCACGCGCGAAAATTGCACTTTTGGGTTCGCAGCAAGCGGAGGCAGCTGATGCGAGAGCCGAGCATGAAATAAAAGCGGGTAAATACACGACGGTGAGCGATCCGAAGGGAATTGAAAATATGCTAGGTACGGAGCGAGGTCTCAATGCCGGCGGAGTGGAGCAACAAACTACATCGGTTTCGTGGAGCAGCCGCTAAGAGCAAATGTCTTCACCTGAAGTGCATGTTCCAGGTACAAAGGTGGAGTTTCATCCGACCCGTTCATTCCTTGCTGATTTTGATGAGCTAAGACGATTAAGCACCGCCGAATACGGTCGAGTCCGTGAGCGCCTACTGCAAGCTTTGAACGCTCTAGTGAATCAGCAGCCGCAAGATACGCTACCGGTCGAGCCCTACGGGCTTTTCAGCGATTCCTTTCAGTGCAGACTCGATGCAGATTATGTGTTCACGTTCAAGAGGGTTATGGATCGGGATGCCGAGGGAAGACCAATCCTACTCCACTATTATTTGAAGAACGTCCTACGCGTATCCTAGCCAGGGGCAAGCTTCGAGATTAGATCTAGCAGGAAGCCCACTGCGAGAAATCCGAACCCAAGCCAGCTGACGTGGAGGGAACGGCTGGCAAACCATTCTTCAAAGGCCTGGGATGTATTCAGTGGTCTCCCTTGGGCGTCAGTGAGGAGGTCCGGCTGACCACGGGAGTGCAAGAAACTCAGCAAAGCGTCGGCCCCCGCTCTCTCTTTAATGTTCCGTCTAACTCGAAGGGCGTCTATACACAGAATAGCCCCGCCGATAAAGTTCAGACTAGAGATAGCAATTTCGATTACCTGTTTCGACATTTTGAACCATTGTAAGGCGGTTGAGCTTGGGCTGAGCGAGGCCAAGCAAGGCCATTGCCGACGGCAGGCGGCCGGTCGGGATGTCACGGGACGAGGAGACCGTCTATTCACTACGATCAGCATGGTACGATCCGAAATCATGGCCGGGACCTACAGGTATTGGTTAATCTGTCTGCCAGCGGTGGATCCGAACGGCCTCGTCTTATTCACCGAAAACGATATTGACGGAGGAATGATAAGGGACTACTCCGTTCCCGGGCACCCCCGCGAACTTCAGCGAGTCCTGCTGGACGACATTCCAGGAGTGTTCCGTACAGCAATAAGAAGGTTTTCCGTTGAACCACATAGCTACAAGGACTACAGGCATTGGCGGAATGAGATCCAGAAGAGAATTGCACACGATCGCCAGCCGGGCACGCCCTCGATCATCGGACGGTCCCGTTTAGCGGCTCCTGGTGCGAAGGGGAGCAAGTATCAAATCCAGCGCTGGGTGAACGAGCGTTCGGAGGCACTACAGCAGGCTATCGGGGCCGCATTCCCGGGCATTGCGAACGTGCGACTTCGGTGGGTATCTCCGCTGGCGCGGGAATCATTTCGCGAGTATCAAGACGCAGAGTTCCTCCGGGCCATCGGGCAAGACCGCCTCCTGATCGATCTTGCTGAGTTCTGGCCCAAAGGAGGACCGCAGTGGGATGCCCTGGCGGTGCTCGATCGGCCCCGTGTTGGCGTCGTACTCGTTGAAGCGAAAGCATATCCCGAAGAAGCCGAAAACCGCCACTGCAGGGCCGAAGCTGAATCGTTGGCAAAGATTGCTGGTCGACTGAACGAGGCCAAAGCCAAATTGGGAGCAGACTTGAAGGCAGATTGGTTGGGCTCACGGTACCAGGTGGCGAACCGTCTGGCTCACCTATGCTTTCTACGTTCCCACGGAGTACCGACCTGGTACGTTCAGATCTGTTTCTGCAACGACGAAACGCATCGTCCGACAACCGAGGCACGCTGGCGAGATGTCTTGCCCCGGCTGTGGCAAGAACTCGGTCTGTCCACCACCCCTGCGTTCGTTGCGGATCTGCTTCTACCAAGCGTTGAATGTGACACCCAGATGGTCGATCCGGAAGGTGCTTCGGAACCGGTGTCTCCTGCTGCATCCCCTTCCTCCGCGGCGTCGGGTTCGCAACCGCGCAGTATTCTGGATTGCACGGACTCGATTATTAGCCAAGGACTCGGGATCGGGCGCGGTGGGCACGCCCTGAGTTGGCGCGACAGTGCGAGTCGCCTTTTAACCAGCACGCCTACCGGCGATGGGGCAGTACAGCTCGTCGATTCCGTGATAGATCAAATCGCAAGTAATTGGAATGGCACCCTGCGTGGCAGCGGACAGAACTGGCGGTGGTGTCCCGTCGTCGATCAACACGTCCAGGGTGGAGAAGTCGGCCTCCAAAAGAGCATCGTAAAGCATTGTGGCTCAGAATGGGTCAATGCTGTTCCAACTGCGTCTGGTCTGATGCCAACGGGGTGTGAGGAAAAACAGCGCAACATCGATCTCGGCCACCTGCGGAGTGAGAATGAGTGTGAACTGATCGAACTGAAGCTCGCTGATGGATACCAGCATCCGCTTGCTGCGGCTGTTCAGCTTCTGCAGTATGCGTGCCTCTATCTGCACGCCCGCCAGAACTCGAGTCGCATGGCGACCGCCCGCAATGGCTTCCTTATGTCCGTGGGAGTCGTTCACTTTCAGGTGTTGTCGTTCCGCTCATTCTACGGTGGATTTGCGCTGCATCGGCTGGAGCAGACGCTACACGACGGTTTGAGTGGTGCGGCAGCAAGGCGGGGGCTGAATGTTCCCTTTCAGCTTACCCATTTTCCAGAGTGGTTCTCCTGGCCCGGCTCAAGCATCCCCGATCTACAGCGAGCGGCAAATGGTCGCGTCGGTCTATACGGGCCGCTTTTATAGGCACCCAAGAAATGCCCAGGACGAGTCACGCCAGCCTGTGAATATTCCCGCTGAGAAGTGTTTCGCACCTCCCTCAAACTCGCTAACCTCGACAGAGCCAAACGATACCTGGAGCGCTGACTCATGGTGCCGGTGTCCGGTGGCGCGGTCCCTGCCGGGGGACGGGCAACGGAAGTTGGGCGGGGCGCGAGCAAGTTGACATATCACGCGCAAGCCTCTGGTGTGCCGACAGTTCGTTCGGTTCCCAAGGATCAGGAATTGGAAACGCTAGGACTCAATCGGAAGTGCCCCGGCGCGCGAAGCCCGAGTTTTGCTGTGATGGCCGGTGCCGGGGCACTTTCGATTGGGGCGTTTGAACGAAGCCGCTGGTGTTTGCGGCGGACGCGGTGCGCTAGCCTGAACGGGCCCGAATGGTTTGACAGAGGCTGGGGAACAAAGATACCCTCCGAGGATAAGCGATCGATTGCGGAAACTGCTGACCACTCATGTATAGAGCCTTTCTTTTAGTTGCCATTCCTCTCCTTGCGGGCGCGCAGTACACCGACACTTCCCAAAGCCGATGGGTCGAACCGGCTGAAAAGGATACGCTGCCCTTATTCGATGACTTCGACAATTTCCTCGGAAAGCTCGGGGTCATCCAGGCTTCCGGACCTGTGGACACGGCGGGCCATCCCTTCTTCACGCCGCTCGGCACCAACGGGCGCGCGTGCGTCACCTGCCACCAGCCGACCTATGGGATGAGTGTTTCGGCGGAAGGGCTGCGGAACCGCTGGCGCACCACCAGCGGCAAGGACCCGGTGTTCGCGGCCTTCGATGGTTCGAATTGCCCGGACCTGCCGCAAGGAGAGGAAAAATCGCATTCGCTGCTGCTGAATCGCGGGCTGTTCCGCATTCCGTTGCCGTGGCCGCCGCAGAATGCCGATGGTTCGCCGAAGCCGGTGGAGTTCTCAATCGAAGTCGTACGCGATCCCACCGGGTGCAATTTGAGCCCCGTATACGGGTTGAAGAGCGCGCATCCGACCGTCTCGGTGTACCGCCGGCCGCGCCCCGCGGCCAACCTGAAATATGTGATGTCGGGCGCGCAGAACATCGTGCTCAAAACCGGCAAGCTGGCCGACCGCGACCCGGAAACCGGCAAGCCCGTCAGCATGAACCTGATGGCGGACGCGCGGGAGCCGTCGCTGGCGGCGCAGGCCATCGACGCCATCCTGGGGCACGAGGAAGCGCATGAGGCGCCCACCCGCCAGCAGTTGAAAGACATCGTGGATTACGAGTCGCAGATCTACACGGCCCAGGTGGAACATATATTCGGCGGCCCGCTGGTGGATCGCGAGGGACCTTTCGGGCTGGGACCGGCTGCGTTGCGCGATCGCCGCCCGGGTGTTTTGGGCGACAACGAGTACGAGCAGGTTTTCGGCAACTTCGATTCCTGGAAGGGCAGCAACTTTTATCGGGCGTCCATCGCCCGCGGCGCGAATATTTTTATGTTCCGCCAGTTCTGGCTGCGCGACGCCACGCACATCAACTCCATCGGGTTGGGCAATCCGATCAAGCGCACCTGCGCGACGTGCCACAACGCGCAGATGACCGGTCAGGACCTTTCGGCCGGCTGGGTGGATGTCGGCACGACGAATTACCCCACCTGGACCGAGCCGGACACGTGGGCGCAGACGGCCGATTTGCCGGTGTTCAAAATCACGTGCCGCGCCGACGCCGATCCGCACCCTTATCTCGGACGCATGATCTACACGACCGACCCGGGGCGCGCGTTGATTTCCGGCCGCTGCGTGGACGTGGGATCCATTGTGATGCAGCAACTCCGCGGGCTGGCCGCGCGCGCGCCTTACTTCGTGAACGGGTCGGCCAAAGATCTGCGCGAAGTGGTGGACTATTACGACCGCCGGTTCGACATGAAACTTTCGAACCCGGAAAAAGAAGATCTGGTCAACTTCCTGGGAGCTCTGTAGTGCGGCTGGCGTACGTTGCGTGTTTGTTCGCGGCCGGCATGGCGGCGGGGGAAGAACGAAACTTTGTAGCCTGCCCGATTGTGCGCGATACGGCAACGGTTCCTTGCTACCTGGCGCAATACGAAGGCAAACTCTACTTCCTGGGCATTCAACAGGACATCACCGCGGCATTCCATCCGCCGCAACTGAAACATGAAGTGCTGGTGGAGGGGCAGGTCAGCGAAGGCCCGCCGGTTTGCGGCGGTATCCCGCTCAGGCCGGTTTCGATCTCGGTGATCAAAGAAGTCAACCCCGCCTGCAACACGCTGCTGCCCGCCGAACCGGGAATCGATGCACCTCCGGCGGCTCGCGGAGCCGGACCGGCATCGCACCCGCTGGGGAGGCCGGCGCCCACCGCCGAATCTTTGAGCGGCCGCCAGGAGTTCACCATCCTGTACGGTTTCAACGATGACTACGTAGAATTTACGTCGATCGCGACGGTTCAGAAGGCCGCTGCCTACGCGGCGAAGATCAAGGCCTCGGCCGTGAACGTGATGGGTTACCGCGCGACCACGGTGTTGTCGAACGGCGCGCGGCTCATAGAAAAGCCCGAGCTCGCGGAAAAACGCGCCCAGGCGATTGCCACCCTGCTGCGAGGATCGGGCGTGACCGGGGTGACCGCCGATTGGAAGAAACAACCCGAGCCGGGAGACGGAAAAACCGACGCTTCGCGCCGGCGCGTCACGATCACGGTGATCCCATAATAGGCGGCCGAGGGTCTGACGGTCCCATCAGCGCCAGCCGAGGGCGGGGGCGACCGTCGTGAGAATTGCCTCCATGACATGCGCATTGTAGGCGACGCCTAGCTGGTTCGGCACGGTGAGCAAGAGCGTGTCGGCCGCCGCGATCGCTTCGTCTTTCCTGAGCTGTTCGATCAAGATCTCCGGCTCGGCGGCGTAGCCACGGCCGAAGATGGCTCGGGTGTTGTCCAGAATGCCGATCTGGTCGTCTTCCTGGCCGCCTCCGAAATAGAAACGATCACGGTCGTCGATCAACGGGAAGATACTGCGGCTGACGGAAGTTCGCGGCGTACGAGCGTGGCCCGCTTCTTTCCAGGCTGCCAGGAAGGCGCGAATCTGCGCGGCTTGCTGGACGTGGAACGGCTCGCCGGTCTCATCCCATTTGAGGGTTGAGGATTGCATGTTCATTCCAAGCTTGGCGGCCCAGACAGCGGTGGCATTGGTCGCCGCGCCCCACCAGATGCGATCGCGCAAGCCTTCGGAGTACGGCTCAACACGCAGGAGCCCTGGCGGGTTCGGAAACATCGGACGCGGGTTCGGCTGCGCAAAGCCTTTGCCGCTCAATAGCTCGAGAAATTCTTCGGCGCGCCGCCGGCCCATGGCCGCCTCGTCCTCGCCTTCCCTCGGCTGGTGCCCAAAATAGCGCCACCCCTCGATCACCT
>CAZKQQ010000058.1:0-34091 GCA_964554945.1 uncultured Solibacteraceae bacterium
CGGTGCCTTGCAACAAGTGAGCTGGATCCGGCAGCGCTGCGCCGTGAAAGAACCCCACGTTTACGTGCGAATGGAATACATTGACGTAGCCGAAGGGCGCATCCCCCAAACATGCAACCGGGCAGCCGTCATGCAAGAGCTCCCGGACTTCGTCCCCGCATTTTCGCATCACCGCAAACCACTGCTGCGCGATCGCTCCCAATTCGCCTGCATGCGTTTTCATCCAGGCATCGATGGCGGGATCCCGCTCGACCGCGCCGTTGAATCGCAGCAATTCCGTTCTCATCATCGCTTCCAGTCTTTTATAACCCAGACCGTCCGTGACCGGTTCGAGTAATCCGCTGCTTTATCGGGTTCGTGCGCCGAGGAAGCAAAGGGAACTCGGGGCTGACGATCGCGATCAGGCCGACGCGTGCGGCTGTGTCTTACCATAGGAGTCTGTGACTGCGGATCCGGCGACCGGCCACTCCACACACCGATTTCTCGCGGGCGGGATGCTCGCGGTTCTGCTCATCGCGCTCGCCAAGCTGGCGCTACATTGCCTATTCAATAATCGCTACGGCTATTTCCGCGATGAGTTCGACTATCTCGCATGCGGCGATCATCCGGCATGGGGCTATGTCGATCAACCGCCGCTGGCTCCGATGCTCGCCAAGTTTAGCCGTGTGCTGCTCGGCGACTCGCTGCGCGCCATGCGGTTCTTTCCGGCTTTATTCTCATCCGGGTTAGTGGTGCTGGCGGCCCTGATTGCGCGCGAACTGGGCGGCCGGGCTTTCGCCCTGATTCTGACCGCGGTGACGATCCTGATCGCGCCAATCTATCTCTCCGATGGCAGCCTGTTCACTACCAATTTCCTCGAGCCGCTGTTCTGGATGGGCTGCGCGTACTGCGCGATCCTGGCTATCAAGCGTAACGATCCGCGCTACTGGTTATGGGTCGGCGTTATCGCCGGTCTGGGCCTCGAGGAGAAATATTCGATTGCGGTGATGGGCTTCGGCATGATGATCGGGCTGTTGCTCACCGAACAGCGCCGCGCCCTGGCGAGCCGGTGGTTCTGGATGGGCGGAGCGGCTGCCTTCCTGATCTTTCTGCCGAATGTTCTATGGAACGCGGCGAACCATTGGCCGTTTCTGCAACTGATGCACAATATCCGGGCCAGCGGCCGCGACGTGGCTCTCGGGCCTGTGGCGTTCGTCGCGCAGCAGGTTCTGCTGCTCAATCCGCTCACCGCACCAATTTGGATCGCCGGCGTGATCGCTCTGCTGGCGTCGCCGCGGCTGAAGCCATACCGCATGCTGGGCTGGTGCTACCTGGCGGTGCTGCTCACGTTCTTCGTGCTCAAGGGCAAGAATTATTATCTGGCGCCGATCTATCCGATGTTGCTGGCTGCCGGCGCGGTGACCACCGAACGCGCCATTGCCCGGTGGCGGCAGGGCTGGATGAAGCCCGCGATTCTAGGTCTGTTGCTTGCGACGGGCGCTTTGCTCGCGCCCATCGTAGTTCCGATTCTTTCGGTGGACCAGTTCATCGCGTACATGAACCATCTGCCGTTCGCGATTCCACGGAGCGAAAAGAGCCACATGGCGGCGGTCCTGCCGCAACATTACGCCGATCAGTTTGGCTGGGAAGAGATGGTGGCGGTGGCCGGACAGGCATGGAACCGGCTGCCTCGCGAAGAACGGCCGGGTTGCGGCGTCTTCGGACAGGACTACGGGCAGGCCGGCGCCGTCGACTTCTTCGGTTCGCGGTATGGACTGCCGCACGCACTGAGCGGCCATCAAACCTATTATTTATGGGGGCCGCGCGGGTATTCCGGGAATTGCCTGATCGTGATCGGGGATCGGGCCGAAGTTCTGGCGCGTCTGTTTGAAGAGGTGACGCTGGTGGGCAGGTCCGACAACCCGTACGCGCTCGAGCGCAACATTCCGGTGTATCTTTGCCGCCGCTCGAAATTCGGAACCTTGGCCGAGCTTTGGCCGAAGGTGAAGTTCTGGGACTGAGCGTGGAGATCCGGCCGGCGAGCGATTGCTCGGTGCTTGTCTCGTTTGGCAATGTCATCTCGCTCGAAGCGCACCAGCAGGTGCGGAAGCTGATGCATGCGTTCTCCGAGCTGCCGCTGGGGATTCGCAATTTGCACCCGTCGTTCGCGTCGGTCCTCATCGATTTCGATCCCCGGAGGCGGAGCCGTTCGGAAATTGAATCGATGGTGCGGCAAAAGATGCCGGCGGCAGCGGAAGCTGTGCCGTTGGAAGGGCGGAGTGTCGCGGTCCCGGTGTGCTATGGAGGTGAATACGGCCCCGACCTGGCGGAGGTCGCCCGGCACACCGGGTTAAGTGCGGAGCGCGTCATCGAACTTCACGCGTCGGGGGAATACCGCGTGTACTTCCTCGGTTTCGCGCCCGGGTTTCCGTATTTGGGCGGGATGCCACCGGAACTGGCCACGCCCCGGTTGTCTGCTCCGCGCAAACGGGTTCCGGCCGGGAGCGTGGCGATTGGCGGCGCGCAGACCGGCATTTATTCAGTCGAATCTCCGGGCGGGTGGCGGGTAATTGGACGCACCGGGCTGCGGCTCTTCGACGCAGCGAAAGAGCCGCCGGCGCTGCTGCAGATGGGCGACCGGGTGCATTTCGTGCCAGTGCCGGAGTTGCCGCGGTGAACGCCATTCGGGTAATTGTTCCGGGATTCCAGACGACCGTCCAGGATCTCGGGCGCTTCGGCTTCGCGCATCAGGGAGTCTCCGCGTCGGGAGCGGCGGACGCGATGGCGCTGCGCGCCGCCAATTTGCTGGCCGGCAATGCGGAGAACGCTCCCGCACTGGAGATGACGCTGGTGGGCGGCGCGTTCGAATTCGAAGGCAGCGCGGTAGTGGCGCTGACCGGTTCGGATTTTGGCGCGGGACTGCCGTTGTGGAGCGCCGTCGAGGTAAAAGCAGGGACCGTATTGCGCTGCGGCGCGTCGCGAACGGGCGCGCGGTGTTACCTTGCTATCCGCGGAGGCATCGACGCGCCCAAGGTCCTCGGCAGCGCCTCCACGCATCTGCTGACCGGACTTGGCGGCGGTGCGCTGCGAGCCGGCGATATTTTGAAAATTGGCAACGCGGCGGTGAGGCGGCCGCGCCGCGACGCAGTCCTGGCTCCCCGGGCAGCCGACGGGGCGCTGCGAGTGACGCCAGGCCCGCAAGCGGATTGGTTCGGCTCCGAGCTTTACGAGGCCGCGTACACGGTTCAGGAAGAATCGAACCGAATGGGGTTGCGGTTGCGGGGCGTCGCGATCCCGAGCCATGCAGGCAACATGCTGACGGAGGGCGTGCCGCTGGGAGCCGTACAGATCCCGCCAGACGGTCAGCCCATTGTGCTATTCGTCGAACACCAGACCACCGGCGGATATCCGAAGCCGGCCAGCGTCATCTCCGCGGATCTATGGCGCGTCGGGCAACTGCGTCCCCGCGATACCGTGCGTTTCGAGCTGGTGACCCTCGATGCGGCATGGTCCTTGTTGCGCGCGCAGGAGGAATGGCTGTATTCGTTGATATGAGAGTGCCAGACTCGCGGGTACAGGGGGACCCGCGCGGACCAGGGGGTCCGCCCACAAGGCTTGCGATGGACCTCAACTGCGACATGGGCGAACTCGAAGACGCGGCGCACGAAGCGGCGCTGATGGACTACATCACCTCCGCGAACATTGCCTGCGGGGGTCATGCCGGTGACGAGGGCACGATGGAACGCACGGCGCGGCTGGCGCTGGAGCGCGGCGTGCGCATAGGCGCGCATCCCAGCTATCCGGATCGTGCCAACTTCGGCCGCTTCGAAATGGAACTGGCGGAGACTGAGATCGAACGCGCGGTGCGCGAGCAGATCGAAAGGCTGGACAAGGTGGTGCGCCGGTTGGGCGCAATCATTACCCACGTCAAACCGCACGGGGCACTCTATAATGTTGCCACGCGCGATGAACGCGTGGCGCGCGCCATCGGGCGTGCGGTCGCCATGTGGAATCCAGGAACAACACTGTTCGGCCTGTTAGGTTCGCCGTGCCTGGAATGGTGGCGCGGCATGGGGCTGAATGTCGCTGCCGAGGCCTTCGCCGATCGCCGCTACGAAGCCGATGGATCCTTGCGCGCCCGCAAGTTCGCCGATGCGCTGATCACGGACCCTGGTGCCGCGGCGGCTCAGGCTACGCGCTTCGCCCGCGAGCGCAAAGCGCAGACGTTGTGCGTGCACGGCGACACGCCCGGGGCGGTAGAGATCCTTAAGGCAGTCCGGGCCGCACTGCGAATTTAGCCGCTCCCGGATTGTCACGGCTCCGTGTCTGGATATCAGACTAAATAGTCTGATTATCCTGCATGCGTTGCACTCCGCTATTGGCAAAGTGCTTGTTTTGTGTGCGGCAGCTGCCGTGCATTGTTCATTCCGGGAAAGGAGATTTTCCGTGAATGATCCATCTACATACTGGCTGACCTTTACCAATATCGGGCTCGGAATCGTAGTCCTGATTTGTTGTGTTGCGGTCGCGGTGGGCGTGCTCCAGGAAGTGGCGGCACGCTATCGAAAACGGGCGGCGGAGTCGGCGCTCGATCGCGAGGTGGCCGATCTGGCTGCAACGTATAGCGGAGGGCACGCCTTCAACCTCCCCAATCTCGGCGTCACCATGGCCGATGGCGGCGAAGAGGTGCGAAAGAAAGAACCGCGTGCGTCGTCATGACCTGCCCGTTCCTCAAAGAAGCGGAAGTCAAGTATTGCCAGACGGCGGCGGTGCGGACTTTGATCCCGCTGGCGCAGGCGGCCTCGGCGCAGGAGAAGTGCTCCTCAGCGGACCACGCTAGCTGCTCGATTTACCAAAGCCAACCGCGCGAAGGCGGTAACGGCGGCGCCTGCCCGCACTTGCGGGAATCGCTCATGCAGTACTGCGCCGCCGCGCCTGTCGTCAAATTCATTCCTTACAGCGAGTCGCTGCTGTCGCGCTGCGGCAATGACAGCTTCCGCTATTGCCACGTGTATCTGGGAATGGTCCACCCGGGGGCGTCGGCCGAGGCCGTGGATGAGATCCCGATGCCCCCGTGGCTTCTTTATGCGCCGAACCATATGTGGCTCGATCTGACGAACGACGGCGCGTGTCACGCCGGCATCGATGCCTATCTCGCCCGTGTGCTGGGAAAGATCGATGCGGTGACGTTTGTCGGGCCGAAAGGGCGGCAGCGGCCGGCCGTCGTGCTGAGCGCCGCGGGCGCGGATTTCGAAGTGACGTTTCCGAACGCATTCCAGGTGACGTCGTGCAACCTGTATTTGCGGGCGAATCCCGCGCGAATCGCCGCGGAGCCTTACACCGGCGGCTGGCTGTTCGAAGGCGTGCCGGAAGCGGGGACCGCGGATAAGCTGCGCCACGGCACGGAGGCCGTCGCCTGGATGCAGGAGGAGCAGCGCCGCCTGAATCAATATCTGCAACAGATCGCCGGCGTGGCGGCGGATGGCGGGACGTTCTCCGCCAACCTGGCTCAGCATCTGGATCGCAGCCAGATGCTCGCGCTGTTCCATGAATTCTTCTCGGTGTACGCCGGCGAAGAGAGACAATCATGACGCATCGCGGCACACTTTGGTTTGTAGCTGGAGCGCTGGTAGCGCTAGGCGCGGGCTGGGCCGGCTTTCCGCGCGTCATTTACAAGAGCCGGCAGCAGCCGGTCGAGTTCAGCCACAAAGTCCACGCGGAAAAGGGCGGAATGAAATGCGAGGACTGCCACGAGATCCGCGCGGACGGGACTTTCGCCGGCATTCCGCGCCTTGATAAATGCTCGGGATGCCATGCCGCGGCCATGGGCACTACCGCGGCCGAGAAGGAATTCATCGATGGCTACGTGACCCCGCAGCGCGAGGTCCAGTGGGCCGTCTACGCGCGGCAGCCGGAGAACGTTTATTTTTCGCACGCCCCGCACGTGAAGTTGGCGCACCTTGAATGCGCCACCTGCCACGGCAAACACGGCCAAACCGGTGGGGTGCGCGCATACCAGGAAGACCGCATCAGCGGCTATTCGCGCGATATCTGGCGCGGCATGAAGATGGACGACTGCGTGGCGTGCCACCGCAGCCATGGACTGGAAAACAGCTGTCTGGACTGCCACAAATGAGGGCGCTATGAAGACCACTCGTCGAGACCTTTTTAAGTTTGCAGCAGGCGGGACGGCGGGCCTGCTGCTCACACCGGCGCCGTGGCGGCTCGTGACGGACACCGCGTTATGGTCGGAAAACTGGCCGGGCATCCCGCGGCCGGCGCGAGGCGAATTCCGCACGCGCTTTACGCATTGCACCCTGTGCCCGGCGGGCTGTGCGGTGAAGGCGCGCTGCGTGGGCGATCAGCCGATTTCTCTGATCGGTCTGGCGGGAAAACCCTTGTGCGCATTCGGGCTAACCGGCCATCAACTTCCGTATCACGCCAATCGCGTCACGCAAGGCGATGCCGAGGTTGTGCGCGCGATGATTTCGAAGAGGGCGGCGAGCGAATCGGTAGCGGTCCTGGATCTGCGTCCAGGCCGGACGGCTTCGTGGACGTATCGCCGTGCCATGGCGGCGCTGCCACATGGAATCTATCTCGCCGCGCAAAGCGCGATTCCAGCCGTGAACCTCGACGCGGTGAAAACCATTCTAAGCTTCGGGGTGCCGGTCCTCGACGGCTGGGGAACCCCGGGCAAGATCCTGGCGGCCCGCAAACATTTCCGTCTGATCCAGGCCGAGGCAGTGGAATCTCACACCGCGATGCTCGCCGACCAACGGCTTCTCATCCGGCCAGGCACCGAGCACGACTTCGCGCAAGCGCTGGCTGGTAATGGCGGGGGACAACGCACCGGCCTGAGTGAGGAGCTGATTGCCGCGGTGGCGGGGGAGTTAGAGCAAGAAGGGACACTGGTCCTGGCCCGAGAAGAAGGGCCCGCCATCCTGGAGTTGAACCGGAGACTGGGGGCCTTGGGACATACGATCGTTTCCCGCCGCGAAGCACCGGTACCCTCAAGCTGGAAACAGGCAGCCGCAGCGACTGCGATCGATTCCGTTCCCGAGCGGTCCATCGGTGTTCTGCTGATCGACGAAAGCGCCGCGGACGCCTATTACCCCTGGAGCGTGCTTGAACCGAAACTGGCGCCCAACGCGTTGGTTGCGACGTTCGCGTCGTCGGGCGCAGGGTACGGCCGGCACGCCAGGTTTACGTTACCCACACCTGTCTATCCCGAGGTGCCTGACGACATTCCGGCGGCGATCGATTCTCCCGCGGCCCACTTCCGTTTGGCTGTCCCGCTGGTCGCGCCGCCGCAAGGGGTGGTGATTCCGCCGCAATTTATTGCGCAACTCGCGGGGCTTCAGGCGACGGATGCGCTCCGCGAGCGAGCGGACGCCATCCACGCCTCCGGCCGCGGCGCCCTGCACACCTACGCGGATTCGGGAATTGTTCCGGTAAAGGAGGTCAAGCGCGACGACTTCTGGAAAGCTCTCAAAGAGGGCGGATGCTGGACGGGCGACGATGAGAGTAAAGCTCCACCGCCACACCCGCGGCCATCCTCTCCGGCAGTGGTTGCGATGACCTGGGAGATGCGCGCGGCGCGCGGCCCCATGTCGCCGCTGATAACCAAGCTCTATCAAGAATCCAATTTGAGGGTACGGATATGAGCGCGAAGCGTTACGGCATGTCGATCGATGTCGATAGGTGTATTGGCTGCGGAGCGTGCATGGTGGCGTGCGCCGTCGAAAATAATATACCGCCCGCGCCGGAGGGCGCCAACGACCGCAAAGGCATCACCTGGATCCGCGTCTTCCGCATCGACAACGGGGAGGAGGGGCCGCAACATAAGTCGGCATTCGTCCCGGTGCTGTGCCAGCAGTGCGGCGAACATACTCCCTGCGTCAGCGTGTGCCCGCAGCAGGCCGTTCAAGTGGATCCGGCGACGGGGATCGTGGGCCAGATGCCGGAACGCTGCCTGGGCTGCCGCTACTGCATGGCCGCGTGCCCGTACCACGCGCGCTACTTCAACTGGTGGGATCCGGCATGGCCGGCCGGGATGGAGAAGACGCTAAATCCCGCGGTAGCGCCCCGTATGCGCGGCGTCGTCGAGAAGTGCAACTTTTGTCATGGCCGCTGGCACGCAGCGAAAGCGCGCGCGGCTGCACAGGGACGGCGCGAAATCGATGAGGCCGATTACGTGCCCGCGTGCGTGGAAGCTTGTCCCACCGGGGCAATCCAGTTCGGCGATCTCAACCACCGGCCCGCCCAACCGGATAGCTTCCGCCTGCTCGAAAAACTAGGCACCGATCCCAAGATCTATTACCACTCGCAGCTCAGCTGGGTACGCGATTCGGCCGCCGCGCCCGGCGCAAAGGAGAAATTCAGTGGATAGCGGATTCATCGCGCGTGGCGTGAAACGCTGCTCCTCCGGGCGCTTCCTGCTGTGGATCACGCCCTGGACGGCGCTGCTGCTGTTCGGACTGTACTCGGCCGGCCTGTGCCTGGTGAACGGGTTGAACCAGACCAACATGGACAACCGCTTTGCCTTCGGCCTCTGGATCTTCCTCGACCTCACCATCATCGCGCTGGGCGCAGGCGCGTTCTTCACGGGATTCCTGCTCTACATCATGAAGCTCAAAGAGCTGAGCCCGGTGATCCACAGCGCGGTGGTGATCGGGTTCGTCTGCTACACCGGAGCCGTCGCCGCGCTGCTGGTGGACGTTGGCCAGCCGCTGCGATTCTGGTTTACTTTCTGGTATCCCAACGTGCACTCGATGCTCACCGAGGTGACGTTCTGCATCACTTGCTACCTGACCGTGCTGCTGATCGAGTACCTGCCGATCGTGCTGCGCCACCGCAAGCTGCGGGAGGTGCCGTCGTTCCTGATGTTCGAGTTCGAGCTGCACAAGCTGGTTTACGTGCTGGCCGGGGTGGGCACGTTCCTGTCGTTCTTCCACCAGGGTTCGCTTGGCGGGCTATTCGGTGTGCTCCGCGGGCACCCGTTTGCTTTCCGTGAAGGCCTGGCGGTGTGGCCCTCGACGTTCTTCCTATTCATCCTCTCGGCGGCAGCGGCCGGCCCCAGTTTTATTCTGCTCACCACGTGGCTGGTATCGAAGATTTCCAAGAAACGCCTGGTGCGTCCGGAGGTTTTGGAATTACTGGGCCGCATTTCCGGCATGCTGCTGATTGTTTACGTGCTGGCGAAAACGGTCGACACGCTGATCTGGATCAATCACACGTCGCCCGGCGCCGGTTTCGCGGCCTCGGAATACTACTCGTGGAACCAGTTCGGCACGTGGATTCTGTTTGCGGAAATCGTGATCTTCGGGTTGGTCCCGGCACTAATTCTGCTCACGCGGCGCCTGCGCTCGCGTACCAACTGGCTGATTTCCGGCGCTGCGATGGCGTGTCTCGGAATTGCGTTAAACCGCTTCGTCATGACCCTGCAGACCCTTGCGCTGCCTACTCTTAGCTTCGATCCGTTTCTCTCCTACTGGCCGAGCTGGCAGGAAACCGGAACGTTTCTCGGCGTGGTGGCATTCGGCGTCCTGGTCTACTCGTTCTCGTTCCGTTATCTGAATCTGTTCCCGCAGGAGCGTGAGTTGAAGCAAACGGATCCGGGGCGGGCCGGAGAACCCGTTCTGGCTGGGAGGTATTAGCATGTTCCCTTGGAATTACGGCTTTCATTGGAGCGCGGGCAGCGCCATCTTCCTCGGAGCGTTTTATAGCGTGGTCCTGGTGGTAGCGGCCACGGTGATCTCCGCGCTGATGCGCGCCCGGCGCGCCACGGTGGCGGGACGAGAGAGCGAGATCCGCTGGCGCGCGGAATTCCACGACCTGCCCGCCGGCGATCGTCTGTGCCGCCACATGCTGACGGGAGAATTCTCTTACCGCGAGTGTCCGAACGCATTCGATTGCCGGAACTGCGAGACACACGCCAAACTAGTCGAGAGCCGGCCGGCGGGTGGAATGCCCGAGAGAGAAGAAGAGATCTTCGGCATGGTGTTTCCGCTCGATCGCTTTTACCACCGGGGTCATACCTGGGTCCATCCGGAGGCGGATGGCACGGTTACGATCGGGCTCGATGATCTTGGGCGGCGCCTGATCGGCGCGCCGGATCGCGTCGAACTGCCGCTACCGGGCACGCTTCTGCAGACCAACGGCTCGGCCTGGCGCATCCACAAACGCGAGGCCCGCGTGCGGGTGCAGGCTCCTGTCGACGGCGAGGTAATCGAAGCGCGAGATACCGAACGGGGCGGACTGCTGCGCGTGAAGGCGCGCGGGAAGGCGTTTGATCTTCGTCACCTGCTGGTTCCTGGCGAAGTGAAGCCGTGGCTGTTGCGAGAGATGGAACGGCTGCAACTGGTGCTTTCCGCCGAAGGAGTCCCGGCCCTTGCGGATGGCGGAGTTCCGGTGGACGATATTGCGGCCAATTATCCGCAGGCGGATTGGGATGCGGTGTGCGGGGCGATGTTTCTGCAGGGGTAGCGAGCAGCTGGGGATGGCAGACCACAAAGAACGATGGCCTGCACTACTCAAACCTTAGCGCGAGATATCGTAGCGCTTGATTTTTTCGTAGAGCGTCGACCGGTCGATTCCCAGGCGCGTGGCGGCTTCCTTGATGTTACCTCGCGCGGCGTGAATCGTAGCCGAGATCAGCAGCTTTTCCATTTCCGAAATCGACATGCCGGCCGGCACCGTCCACACTTTCGCATACGCGCCGTTTTGCGCCAGGAACGCGAAATCATCCTCGGAGAGAGTGTGCGCGCGGCACGTCACCATGGCGCGTTCGATGGCATTCTCCAGTTCGCGGACATTGCCCGGCCAATTGTAGTCCATCAGCACTTTTAGCGCGCTATCGGCGATGTCTCCGATCTCCTTTCCGAGTTCGTGGGCGAATTTTTCAACGAAGTGCTGCGCCAGCAGCGGAATGTCTTCGCGGCGCTCGCATAACGGGGGGATGCGGATTTCGATTACGTTCAGCCGGTAAAACAGATCGTCGCGGAACTTGCCATCAGCGATCGCTTGCTGCAGGTTGACGCGGGTCGCCGCGATAACGCGGGCGTCTACGCGCACTTCTTCCGACCCGCCGAGGCGATAGAAGGTCCGATCCTGCAGGACGCGCAACAGATCCACCTGCAACTTCGGGGAGATGTCGCCGATCTCGTCGAGGAAGATCGTTCCGCCGTCGGCCAGCTCGAATTTGCCGCGCTTCTGCTGATCGGCGCCGGTGAATGCGCCTTTCTCGTAGCCGAACAGCTCCGATTCGAGCAGCGTCTCGGCCAATGCCGCGCACGATACCGCCACGAAGGGCTTGGCGGCGCGCTGGCCGGAATTGTGAATCGCGCGCGCAATCAGCTCCTTGCCGGTTCCACTGTCTCCCAGAATCAAAACCGTGCTGGGCAGGCTGGCTACTTCGGCCGCCAGATCGAGAATGGCGCGCATGCGCGGACTCTTCGAAATCACATCCTGGAAGTGATATTGCCTCGTCAGCTTCTTGCGCAGGATTGTATTTTCCCTTTGCAGGTTTTTGACTTTGATGATCCGGCTCACCAGCAGCGAAATTTCCTCCGGATTACAGGGCTTTACAATGTACTCCTGCGCGCCCTCCTTCATCGCTGTAATCGCCGTGTCCACCGTAGCGTACGCGGTAATAATGATGATGGACGCTTCCGGGCGCAGCCGCCGGACCTGCATCATGGTCTCGATGCCGTCCATGCCGCCCGGCATCTTCAAGTCGACGAAGTAAATCGCGTAATCGGTTTTCCGGGCAAGCTCGACCGCGTCGGCGCCCGACGGTGCCGTGTCCACGGCGTACCCGTCCTCGCGCAGCCAGGCCGCGAGGGATTCGCACATTACCGTCTCGTCGTCGACCACCAGGATCCGCCAATGCCCTTTCATGTCATGACTCCCTTGGACAATTGCCGGACGCACGCCGGACACAACGCGGCCCGTTTCTGGTCGATCTGCTGGACGCGCGTGGAAAGCGACATCGCGCAGCTCCGCTCGAGGCAATGCACCAGCCCGAATGTGTGCCCGGTTTCATGAAGCACTTCCTTGCGCGCGCGATCGAGAAAAATGTCGCGATTCGGCTCGAGCCCGTAGAATTCCTGCCGGAGCCGGGCCAGCGACACCACGGCCGCGCGTCCGCCCAGTTGTGCGTGTCCAAAAACGAAGGTCAGCACCGGAATGAACAGGTCGCGTTCCGTCACCGCGACCAGTCGCAAGGCATCGTCCGGACAGAGATGGAGGAGCATCTCCAAAACCGCGGTGGACGCGTACTGCTTGCGTCCGGCATCGAACGCGAAATCGACCGCCGGCAGGTCGATCCGCCGCAGCGGCAAATCCAACTCGGCCGCGAGGAATTGGCCGATGGCCGCGAGCGCCCCGAGGTCGGTCTCCGGAGTAGCGCCGAGGCACAGATACTTCATTCCCGGCGCGCCAGTTCGAGTTCGCCTGGCTCGGCGGGCTGGCCGGACTGCTGCAACGGCAGAGTAATGGTGAACGTTGTTCCTTCGCCAACCTTGCTTTGAACCTCAATGTCACCTCCGTGCGCCTGAATGATGCCGAATGAAACCGCCAGCCCCAGACCGACGCCTTTTCCTTCCGGCTTGGTGGTAAAGAAGGGGTCGAAGATCCGGGCGAGATTCTCCGGCTGGATGCCTTCGCCGTCATCGGAGACCTTCATCACTACGCCCGCCTCCGCGGCGTTCGTGGACACTATCACATGGCCGCCGCCCTTCGGCTGGGCCGCTTCCGCTGCGTTCAGCACGAGGTTGAGCACCACCTGCTGCATCTGCGATTGATCGCATGCCACTTGAGGAAGGTTTTCCGAGAGCCGTGTCTCGACTTCGACGTTGTTGAGTTTCATCTTGTGCGCGACCACAGAGAGGGTGGTGTGCACAATCCGGTTCAGGTCGGCCGGCGCGCGGTGCGGCTTCGACCGGCGTGAGAACGCCAGAAGATCGGAGACGATGCGGCCTACCCGCGACGTCTCCGAGACAACCTGTCCCAGATATTTCCGGAACTCGTCGACGCGGGTCATGGGCACGCCCTCCGCCTTGAGCATGCGCTGCATCAGCATGCTCAGGTTGAGGACGCCCGAGATCGGATTATTGATCTCGTGCGCGACGCTTGCCGAGAGTTGTCCAAGCGACGCGAGACGGCCGCTTTGCAGCAGCTTCTGGTGCGCCGCATTGAGCTGCCGGGTCCGCTCCGCGACCTTGGTTTCGAGGCGCTGCGTGAATTGGCTGTTCTCCGCAACGGCCTCACGGAGGCGCTCGCGCATGCGATCGAACGACTGCGCCAGTTCGTCGAATTCCTCACTGCTGTGCAGGATGTCCAGCGGCCGGTCTAATTCCATCTGGCTCACTGCGTGCGTGCCCTCGATCAGTTTCCTGATCGGGTGCGTCACGAAGCGCCGGATGACGAACATCAGAACCAGGCTGATGAGCACCACTTCGATGACCGCGCGCATCACCACACGCAGCTTGAACGCCGCGATTTCGGCGTCCACCGCCTCCAGGCTCAGGCCCACGTCCAGCACTCCCAAGACTTTGGTTCCCGGTGGGTGTGCGTGGCAGGCCGCCTGGCTGCACGATGGCTCGTTGTAGATCGGAGTGACCATCGCCAGCCGCCGGTGGCCGCCCGGCTGTCCATAAATCCGGACGCGCGAGGAGAGCGCGAGCTGCGTGCGCGGCGGCACATCCGCGTGGCACAGGAGGCACGTTTCCGATTTGAGAGTCAATTGGGTCTGCCGGTCCGGTGGATTGGTCGAGAACACCACTTGCCCCGACCGGTTGAACATGCGGATATGGTCAACGCCCTGCTTCAGCGCGATGGTCTGCATCACCTGGTAAACCGCATCCCGGTGATCGTCCAGCATGAACTGCCAAGTGGCGCTGATAATGCCTTTGGTAAGTTGATCCGCACCGAGAATCATGGCCTTTTCGAACTGGCCTTCTTCGATCTTGACGTTAACGAACCCGGAGACCGCCGCTACGATGATCACGATGACCGTGATCGAGAGCATCAGCTTCCGGGCGAGGCGCCGCGGCATTTTAAGCGTTTAAGACCCTGAATTATTGTAGCTCCGGGCGCGAGGGAATTGGGGAGGCGCGTGTTTTATCGTACCGGCAGCTTGCCGGCCAGAACCGCCTGCATGAGGACGGCGACATGCAGGGAGAGCGCGAATTCGCCCGCGCGCGTGGCACGCCAGAGCTCATCGACCGGCCAGGCCAGGACTTCGATCCCGGTTTCCGGGACGCGGCCTTCTACTCTCCGGGCGCCGGTCACGACGCAGCCGACTATGCGATTGGACATGCGTCCCGTATCCACAAACAGGGAGCCGATTACTTCCGTGACGCCTGCCAAGTAGCCGGTCTCCTCGAGTAGTTCGCGCTGCGCGGTTTCAGCCGGCGCTTCTCCCGGATCGATGATGCCGCTCGGCAACTCCAGGGTGTACTGCTCCACCGCAGGGCGGTACTGGCGGACAATGAGTATCCGCTCCTCCTCGGTGAACGCCACCACCGATGCATAGTCCGAAAGACGGAGCGAGTAATACGGCGCCTCGCCGGCCAGCATCGTCTTACCAATAATCTCGAACCATGGCGTCGTGTAGGTCACTTCGGTCTTGAGCGGTTTCACGAGCGTTTCTCCAGCACCCATCGGTTTTGCTCCAAAAAATCCACGGTGCGTAGAACGCCGTCCCGGATGGTGAGCGCCGGCTTCCATCCGAGGCCGCGCATGCGACTGCAATCCAGAAAGATAAACGGGCTGTCGCCGACCCAGCCGCGTTTACCGCCCGTGTAGCGCAGTTCCGGGGAGAGACGCAATCGTTCCGAGATCCAGCGGATCGAATCACTCACCTGGCAGTACTCGTCCGTGCCCAGATTCAGGATATTGACGGGATCGCTGGCCTTCTCGATCGCGGTCTGAATGGCACTGACGCAGTCATGAACATGTAGATAGGATTTTCGCTGATAGCCATCCCCCAGAACATCGAGGTGCTCCGGATGCGCCAGCAGCTGCTTGTAAAAATCAAAAACATGACCGTGGGAGTAGCGCTCTCCGAGAATCGAAACGAAACGGAAAATCCAGGCCTGAAAAGCGTACGCGGCGGAATATGCCGCGATCATTCCTTCGGCGGCCAGCTTTGACGCGGCGTAAAGAGAGGTCTGCACGGGGAACGGCGCCGTCTCCGGCGTGGGAAACACGTCAGGTTCGCCGTACACCGATCCAGTGGAAGCGAAGGCGATTTTACCGATGTGGTGGGCGCGCATCGCCTCGAGCACATTCGAAGTAGCGATCGTATTCTGTTCCAGATCCTTGCGCGGATGATCGGGTCCGTGCCGCACGTCGGCGTTGGCGGCGAGATGAAACACGAAATCCGAGCCCGCAATGGCCCGGTTCAGCGCGCCGGTGTCGAGCAGATCGCCCTGGACAAACCGGAAGCTCATGCACCCGCGCGCGTGATTCAGAAACTCGGGGAACCCAGTGGAGAAATTATCGAACCCGGTGACTTCGTGACCTTCGGATAACAGACGGTCCACCAGGTTGCTGCCGATGAAGCCGGCGGCTCCGGTCACGAACATTTTCACGAAATCCTGCCTCCAAAACGATGCTCGAGGCCGATCCGAAATATGTCGCGCACATTGCGCAGGTTTCCGGCGATGAGATTGAGCCGGCTGTCGGCATCATCGCGCCAGCGAATGGGCACCTGCCGGATCCGATAGCCCAGCCGCCGCGCGATCGCGAGGATCTCGACGTCGGCCATATAGCTATCGATCTTCTGCCGGCGAAACAGCTCCTTGGCGGCCGCGCGCTGGAAGAATTTGAATCCGCACTGGCTGTCGTTGATTCCCGGAAGACCGACCGCGGTCTGCATGAACCAGAGAAAGCCGCGCGAGCCGATGCGGCGGTACAGGGGTTGGGGCCGCTCGATCAGCGCGCCGCTGCGCCGTGTTCCGATTACGACTTCAATGCCCTCCCCGAGCAGCGGCCGGAATTTTTCGTATTCTTCGATCGGCACCTTATTATCGGCATCCGCATAACCGATGACGGCGCCCGATGCCACCGCCACGGCCTCGCGGACGCCCAGTCCTTTACCGCGCCGGCGGTCTTCTCCCATGGCCCGGAGCGCTGGGTTTTCCCGCGCCAACTCGCGAACCGTTTCGCGCGTCCCGTCCGTTCCGTCCGCCGCCACGATGATCTCGTAGCGTAGCCCCGCGCCGGCAAAATAACGGACGGCCTCGCCGATGGTCTGCGGGATAACACGCGCCTCGTTGTACGCCGGAAGAATCAGAGTGATGTCGGGTTCGAAAGCCATGCACGGAGCGAATCAGTTTCCATTGTAGCTGCGCGAAGCAGCGGGGCAGGCGGACGCACGTGCGCCGCCCCGTCGTGTGGGCACATCGCGGGTCGGAGATCTGCACTACGCGCTAACAAAAGATAACGGGGGTTCGCCGGGTGCGCGCGTTTGACACAATGTCAAAACTTGCGCGGTATTGCCGGACGAGCGGGTAATTTTTATCGGACGAAAAGCTTAAGTTGCTGTAAATGCCAACGCCCGATTTTGGCAGACAGCTTGCCATTGTCCAACACCGCGGATGAAGACCGCTCTCATTGTTGATTCCGACTTAGGCTTCGGCTTCTGGCTGGCGCGCGGTCTCGACCACGCGGGTTATCAGGCATATCCCGCAAAGAGCGTGGCCGATGCGACCGCGATGCTGCACGAGCTTCGGATCGAAGTCGATTTGTTGATCCTCAACGCAGCGTTCGCCGAATCGGCCGAGTGGATCGAGGGGCTGCGGCGTTCGAATGAGCGCTTGCGCGTGGTCGCGTTGATTGGCGATCAGCCGCGGCTGGCAGGCATTGGAGCGCGAGTGGACCTGTGCTGCCGGAAGCCCGACCGTCACGACGAGTCGAAACGCGGCGCATGGATCGAGCATGTGGAAGAATTACTGCCGGCAAGCCTGTTCGGCGCGGCTTTCGAGAACTCCGTGCTTCTGCGCAAGTGCGCCGGCGCGCTAGTATGGCGCGCGACCCGCACCGAGACGGCTGCGCCCGCGTGGAAAGAATGGGAAGGCCGCACCATCGATGGCCGCTTCCAATTGGAGCGCTGCCTTGGCGGCGGAGATAACAGCGCGGTGTTCCTAACCCATCATGGATACGGAACGCCGGAACCGGCCGCGATCCGGGTGGTCCTAAACGAATCGGTGGATCGTGAGATTTTGTTGCCGCGTTGGGAACGCGCAGCGGAACTCTCGCATCCCGGTCTGATCCGCTTATTCAACATGGGGAGCGCAGAATCCGGAGGCACCGCGCTGTCCTACCTGGTGATGGAGTATGCGGATGAAAACCTGGCGGACGTTCTGAAGCAGAGGCCGCTCACCGCGAGCGAGACGCGCGAGTTGCTGGCGCCGGTTCTCGACGCGCTGGCGTATGTTCACGGCCGCGGCCTGGTACATGGGCACGTGAAGCCATCGAACATTCTTTCCGTCGCCGAGCAGTTGAAAATTTCGAGCGACTGGCTGCGGCCGGCGGGCGAGCCACCGACGGCGTTGCCTGATCCCGGCTTGTACGATGCGCCGGAATCGACGGCTGGATTCGTCTCGCCCGCCGCGGATGTCTGGTCACTGGGCATCACGCTGGTGGAGGCATTGACGCAGCGTCCGATTGTACCGAAGCGTTCGCAGCACAAACCTCCGAGCATCCCGGTGACGCTGCCTCCACTGTTTTTGGATATCGCGCGGCAATGTCTGCAGCCGGACCCGGAGCGCCGCGAAACTATCGAGCATCTGGCGGGGCGGTTGCGGCAGGCTCCGGTCGAGGAACCAACCAGCCCGAAGACGTCACGATCATTATTCCGGCTGTGGCCTTATGCCGTGCCGGCTGTGGCGCTCGGGCTGGGATTATCGGGAGCCCTGATGCGCCCCCATCAGAAGGCGCTTGCCGTGACGCCGCCCCAGGCGCCATCCGTGGTCCGCGCGCCAGCTATGCCTCCACCACCTCCAGTCCAACCTGTGATGCCCACGTCAACGTCGCCGCAGGCACAGTCGGCGCGCAAGATTGAGGAACAGGTCCTGCCCGAGGTTTCGCAAAACGCGAGAGACACGCTTCAAGGCATGCTGGAAGTCCGGGTCCAGGCGCGCGTCAACGCGTCCGGAACGGTAGTGGACGCAAAGCTGGATTCCCCCGGACCGAGCCGCTATTTCGCCGCTCGCGCGCTCGATGCCGCGCGTCGTTGGAAGTTCAAGCCAGTTCCGCCAGAAAACGATACGGCTCCGCAAGAGTGGCTTCTCCGCTTTGACTTCACGAAAAGCCGCACTGACGCTTTCAGTGAGCGCGTCACACGCTGAACTTCAGTCTTTCTTCTTCTTCTCGAAATATTGCGGGGCGTGCTCGCGAATCTCTTCGGCTTCGGCGACTTTCTGCTCTTTATAATTGGAGCTGGTGGCGAACTTGCGGCGCGCGGCTTTCAGATTGGCCTGGCGGCTGGATTCCGAGCTCACGGCGAACCCGGAGATGAGCTGTTCGAGATCCTGGCTCTGGCAGGCGGGGCAGGCTGCCACGGTGGTCTTGAGCACGAGCAGTTCGAATTCCTCCCCGCAGCTCTTGCATTGATAATCGTAGATCGGCATTGCCTGTGAGAATTATCCTATCAAAGACAAGCGCTCCCTAACGGCCGCGGCGGTAGGGAACCGCGAACAGGCCGTCAGGGAGCGGACACTGCAGCACTACTCTGCGGCATTCGAAGCCGCTCCAACAACCGCGACGGATTGCGCGTTTGCGATCTGTTCGGGGACCAGCAGGTATCCCACGGCCGACCTCTTGGTGACGCTGGTGATCACTAACTCGCGTTTCTTGCCGTCGTCATTGCTGTAGAAGACGACCGGCTCCTGCGCGCCCTGGTTGCGAAGCCAGATGGTGCGGTGATCGGGCAACACCCACATCCAACCCGTCACGCGCCGATAAGCTACGTCGGTGCCGCTGATCTCGAGCGAGATTCCAGGTGACAGCTCGTAACTGTGGCCCTTGTTCACTTCGAAATCGATCCGCCGGATAGCCAGCTTCTTGTTGATGTCCTCCACTGCCTGGCGATTGTGCTCCTCGGTAGCCGCGAGATCAGCCAATTCCTTTCCCGCACCGGTCGCGGTCTCCGCGACTTTGTCGTTCCATTGCTGTGCCTGCGCCGCCATGTCCTTCCGCAACCGGGCCAGTTCGTTTTCGAGAGCCGCGATCTGCGTGCGATCGGCCTCGCGCGATGTCTCCAGGCCCGCTACTTTTTCCTTAATGCCATCGATCTGGTTGCTGATTTCGGCCTCTACGCGGCGGATCAACTCTTCGCCGGATCTGCCGGACTGTCTCCTCACGGATTCGATGCGCGATCGCATTTCCTTGCGCAGGTCCGCGATTTCGCCGCGCACCTGGTCTTGCGCTTTGGACCATTCGGCGAGCTTCGAGTTCTGCTGATCGATGCGACCGCCGAGCGCCTGCACGGACTGTTTCACGCCGGCGTTCTGCGCCAGCATCGAGTCGTGCCGTTTGAGAATGGGGACCGTGTACCAGGCTGCGGCAGCCACGCCTACTGCCACAAGGACACAGGCGGCGCCAAGAATGATTGTCTTTGCTTTGGAAGGATTGTCGAACATGGGGTTGAACCTCCGCCCTGCATAATCGCAATCCGCGCACCGCCTTCCACTTCGTTGACCACACTGGAAATTGAGGAATCGGCGTGGCAGCGCTGCCACGTGTCGCGGGTCGAATTTGACGCGTTTCCGCGCGAGGGCGTGCTCGATCTGATGGAACAGGACCCGTCTGCCCCTGTGGGCTTACAGCTCGAAGCCCAGCCACGAATTCCGCGGCCTTGCCGGCCATGATAAGTTGAGCCGTTCATGTTTAACGGCTGGTGGCAACACGGAATCGGGAGCGCTGGATGTATAAGGAATAACAAGACGCCCCAGGGTGGCGAATAACGACACTTTCCACCGAGAGCGGTCTGAGGTAACTTCGTGTCGAGGGCTGACAGCACATCGGAGCGCCGACGAGGACGAGCGGAGTTCGCTACCACCTGCCAGCCCCATCCCATCCATTGCAGGTTCATTACCTCTCCACCAGGCCGTGCGTACTAGGACAAACACTTATGCGGGTGAATGAAGGGTGATTTTTCTCACGGAGAAAAATTCGGTCGCATGCCATGCTGTTGATTAAGTCGTGCTATGACCGGACGGTGGAGTTCCGAGACAATTCTTATCGTCGATGACAATAGCGCCGTCCTGAGCATGACTTCGGCTATGCTGAGCCGATACGGGTATACGGCAATTCCAGCGACCAGCGGCAACCAAGCAGTCGAACTTCTTCAAAACTGGACTGATCTAGAGATCGATCTGATCCTGCTGGATGTGATCATGGAGGACATGACTGGCCCTGAGACGGCGAGGGAGCTGCGCCGTCTGAGGCCGCACGTGCCGATCGTCTTTATGACCGGGTTTCCGGAGCATCGCGAGATTCTCGCCGTGCAACAGGAAATGGTGATCCGAAAGCCATTCACCTCGGTCACCCTCATGCGGAAAGTTCGTGAAGTACTTAATAAAGCGGACGCCGCGCCGGCGGGCGGCAGCGGCGAGTAGACCGCCCTGGGAGCTGCTCTTGAGTGTGAGTGCGAGCCACGCGTAGGATTTGCCGATCGATTTCTGGCGTCTACTCACGAACCCAGGCCACACACAACGATGGCCTGCGCCACTCAAAATCTGCGCTTGTGAAGTGTGACGGACGGCGCTTTCAGATTGAATGCCAGGATGCGGCGGTTTAAGGCGGCGACACGGCTGTGAAAATCGCCCGCCTCAGCGCCGGTCTGAGACTTGAGGCGGAGCGACTCGGCTTCGATCTCGCGGGCTTCCTCGATCCAACCGGGCGCGAATCCGTTATTCTTTAGTAATCGGTGAGCCATGCGGAGCGATGGATCTTCAAACGGGTGATCGCTCAGGTCCAGCGGCTTGCCTGCGCCCTCGAGGTGCTCGAACGCGCCTTCCTCCTGGGCTTCGCGGATCTTGCGTTCGGCGATGAAATGCCACTCGTCCATAATTTGATTTTACGCCACGCACCAGTGAGAAGATCACGACGGCTACTGGCGCTCTGCGCGCTGATCGGAGGAGTTGCGACGGCCCAGACGGCGCGGGAATATCCTGAGGATCACCGGCCGCCGCTATTTCTGCGGGAAAGCTGGAAGGACCCGCTGGCTACCGAGGGGAAACAGGAGCCCGGGGTCCGGCAGGACCACGTGGAAAGCGCCAACCTGGAGCTGAAACTTTACGGGCCTCCGAACCTCGACGTGCGGATTGTGCGGCATGCGGCACCGAAGGATGATCCAACATATATCTGGTCGGGGTCGTCGCCGGCGAACTGGGCGCTTACGCTTCGCGACAAGAATAATACCGCTGACTTGAGCGGGCCGGTGGCGAAGATCCGGTGGCGGATCAAGATGGCGGGGTTCCACCTGCTGCGTCCGGTGGTGAAGCTTGCGGACGGCACGTTCCTGGTAGGGGATCACGCGGACGGGTACAGCGTGGACTGGATCGTCAGCGAGTTTTCCCTGGCCGATGTCCGGTGGCGGGGTTTGGATATTAGCCGGGGCGTGGTGGAGACCAGCGATGGGCAGTGGAAGAAAGATCCGGATTTGAGCAAAGTCGACGAGATCGGATTCACCGATCTCATGCGCGGCAGCGGCGGCGGACCGGGCGGGGGGACGCGAGTGGACTGGATCGAGGTGTACGGCAAGCCGACGCCGCGGAGCGCCGCTGCGCCGCGCTGAGGCCGGTGCAGCGCGAACCAGGGTTCGCGCCCCTGACGGCGGCCCTGGTTCGCGCGAAGCAGGAGTTACTCGGTAGCTACGGAGCCCTGGGTCGGGGCGAAAACGAGCTTCGTGGTGGTTCCACGGAGATCGATTTCTATCAGCTTGGAGGCTCGAGTATCGATTGAGGTGTAGCGAAATGGGCTGGGAGCCTTTTCCACACTGACCGGGACTGTAGTCGATGTTTTACCCTGCTTGAAAATCGCCTGGTTGCCCTCGATTTCCAGCTTGTACGTGCCAGCCTTCAATTGGGTGGAACCGGCAGTGGCATCCGATCCCAATGTGACCGTATACGAGGATGCCGCGCTGGCAATACCGAGGACGAGCGTAGCGAAGCAGAGCGTTAGTTTTGTCAGTTTCATTAAAGTTTTGTTCTCCTAAACCTTTTGTTTTCGAGCTACTGGAGTACAGCCTACGAGGTACTCGGACTGTGGGCGAGCCTTTGGCCTACAGTTATAGGATGCCGGAAAAGGGCAAAAAGTAACAGGCTAATTCGGGGGGTTAACCAAGGTTAATGAGGCTACCACGTGGGGAGACCGGTTGCGATCCGGTCCTGAAGAATATAGATTCTGTGGAATAGTTTCCCGGTTCACGCCAACGGCGAAAGGGATCGTCGGAAATAAGGAGACGGCACATGAAGAAAATCGTTCAGGAGATGGGATTCCTGTTTGTGGCTACAGCGGCGCTCGGGTTCGCGCAATCGCATCCGAAACCGACGGTGGCGACGGATATCACCGATGAAAACGTCAAGGAAGTTTTGAAGCACGCGCCGCCGGCGGTTGATCAGCAACTGAAGGTCGTGGACGTCGGACCGTACAATCTGGGAGTTGGGATTATTCATCGCGGGCCTTCGAAGGATTCCACCGACGGAACCTCGCCCTGCATCGCGCACCATAACCAAACCGAGACGTACATCATCGTGGACGGCGACGGCACGCTCATCACGGGCGGCACCATCATGGACCCGAAAGAGATCGCGCCAGATAGCCAGGCGTACAAGGTGCTTAATGGACCGAGCGCGAATGGAAGGGTGCGGGATAGCGACGCGCAGGTGCGGAAAGTGAAGGTGGGCGACATCATTATCATTCCGCCGGATGTGTGTCACGGATGGAAGGGGATTTCCGACCATGTGAATTATTTGAGCGTGCGTCCGGACCCGGACCGCGTGCTGCCGGCGGGGTATGTGAATCCGGCAATTGCGAAGTAAGCGGACGGCAGAAGACGAAAACGATCGCCTGCGCTACTGAGCGTCGGGGAGGCGGAAGGCGATGTATTCGCCGGTGTAGTTGCCTCCGCTCACGGCAACGATGATGTATTGCTTGCCATCCAGCATGTAGGTCATCGGAGAGCCGCTTTGCGGGGCGGGCATCCAGAGAGAGCCGACTTCGCGGCCGGTCGACTTGTCGTAGGCCCGGAGCATCGCGCCGCGGGGATGCTGCTGAGTGGTCGTGACCTGGCTGTCGCCCATGATCACCAGGGCTTTCGTCACGAGCAGGCCCACGCCGCTGGTCCCGGGCTGGCCGGTTTTCGGAATATTTACGCCTTTGAGCGCGGGATGGTTGCGGACGTTGTCCGGTGTGTCGCCGTGAGGGACTTGCCAGACGATTTCGCCGCGATCGAGATTGATCGCTGACAGCACGCCATACGGCGGTTTGAAAATCGGGAGGCCTTGCACGGTGAGACCGGCTTCGGCGAGAGGATTCGGCGGAGGACCGCCGGGAGACGGCGCGGGTTGGCCGGCCTGACGGCGCGAGCCATCGGCAGCGCAGCAGTCGCCGGGTCCCAGCACTTCGCGGAAAGAACGGCCGGCCATTCCCTGGACGTAGCGAATATCGGAGAAGCCGGGCGGCGGCGCAACCAGCGAGCGGGCCGCGACGGCATGATACGTGGCTTGCGCGAAGACGGTGTGGGTTTCGGGATCGTAAGCCGAGCCGGGCCAATTGGTAGCGGTGCCCGCGCCGATGGCGCCGAACAGGCCGTTGGCATCGCCGAGAATCGGCGGCGTGAACGGGGAGTCTCCCACCTTATAATGCTTGATCACTTC
Organism: uncultured Solibacteraceae bacterium; assembly: GCA_964554945.1. Taxonomy (GTDB): domain Bacteria; phylum Acidobacteriota; class Terriglobia; order Bryobacterales; family Bryobacteraceae; genus PSRJ01. The sequence goes on from CAZKQQ010000058.1 coordinate 23,871, forward strand.
GAGGGCCTGCGCACGCAACTCGGGCGTGAAGTCGATCAAGTCATCGGGGACCTTCAGCGTATTGAGGGCGTAAGCCGGGGGCTTGGTGGGGAAGGGCTGCGTGGGCGCAGTCTTCTCGCCGGGGACGTCGGACTGGGGCACGGCACGTTCTTCAATGGGCCACACGGGCTTGCCGGTGACGCGATCGAGAACGTAAAGGAAACCCTGTTTGCTCGGCTGCGCGACCGCTTTGACCGGATGGCCGTCGACCGTGATGTCGGCGAGCAGAGGGGCGGAGGAGATATCGAAATTCCAGATAGGATGATGCACCAGTTGGAAGTACCATTTCCGCTGGCCGGTTTTCAGATCGACACAGACGAGGCTCTCGCCATACAGGTTGTCGCCCGGGCGATGGCCGCCATAATAGTCGGAGCTGGGGGTTTCGACCGGTAGATACGCCAAGCCGAGCTCTTCGTCCACGGTAATCTGCGTCCACACGCCGGTGTTGCCGTTGACCGCCCAGGAATCGTTCTCCCAGGTTTCAATGCCCGGGTCACCCGGCCGGGGAATGGTATTAAACTGCCAGAGCTTCTTGCCGGTGCGCACATCGAAGGCGCGGACGAGGCCTTTGGTGTTGTTGTGGGTGGGGACGGTGGCGCCTTCGCGCATGGAAGAGCCGATGACGATTACATCTTTGGCGATGGCAGGGGTGGAATGGATGCCGATCTCGCCGCTCTCGAGATCGATCTGCTGGTCGACGCCCTTCACGACACCGGCTTTGAGATCGACGAGGCCATTGGCGCCAAACGATCGGACAGGAGCGCCGGTCTTCGCGTCGAGTTCGACGAGGCGGTAACCGGTAGTGACGTAGACGACGCGATCATCGCCGCGGCCGTCGCTCCAATAGGAAACGCCGCGTCCGGAAAGCTGGCGTGGCGAAACGGCGGCGCGCTTGCCTTCGCGCATGCTATGGGCCCAGATCAGCTCGCCGGTCTTCGCATCCAGGGCAATCACGGAACGGCGGGTGCCGCCAGTGGTATAGATGACGCCGTTGACCATCAACGGCGTGCCTTCCAGCTTATATTCCGGGAAGGGGCCGAGGTTATCGGTTTTGAAGCGCCACGCCACCTCGAGCTGGCTGAAGTTGGAGCCGTTGATCTGGTCGAGGGGGCGATAGCGGCTGCCGCGGATGTCGGCCGTGTACGATGCCCACTCGGTATCTTTCGGATGCCAGGCACTCGCGGTGCGTGATTGAGGGGATGCCGCCGGGGCCAACGAAACGAGGGCGGCCAAAATCGGGAGGATCTGCGCAAGTTTCACCGTCTGACCTCCTTGATGATGTAGTCACCAAGTCCTTCGGGAGCGAATTGTATAACTCGCGCAAGCGAAGCACAAGCCGGGGCGGGTATCTGCATGCCGGTCGCGCGCGGTTAACCAACGGCAGCATTGCTGCGCCCGAGAGGCGGCGGGAGTATGGTAAATGCCGTACCGTGCCCACAAAGGATCCCTTCCAGAACTCGCGATTTCGTAAGGCGCCCTACCTCGGCATAGCTCTCTTCATAGCGATTTTTCACGTAGGATCGTTGTGGTTCGGAAATGTTCTGTTCTCCCGGGGCGCGCAGGTGATGCCGGCGTTTCGCGGGTTCGCCGTGGATCTGGCGATCGTTCTGGTATTTGGGACGCGATATTGGCCGATCCTGCTGGCCGTGTTCTTCGGGTCTTCAATGGGAAAGGGAGTTCCGTGGCTGCCGTCGTGCGGGTTGGCCGTGGCCTGCACGGTCCGGACTGTGGCCGCCGCCTGGATTTTCCGTCGCGCTTCCAACATTAAGAGCCGGTTGGGACCTTTCGAAGATCTGGCCGGAATCATCGGCGCGGGCCTCGCGCCGGGGCTGGCCGCCTGCTTTGGCGCGGTTTGCCTCATCGCCGCCGGGAAATTCCCACCCTCCGAATGGGCAGCAATCGTAAGCCAATGGTGGAGCTCCGACGCACTCGGCATGCTGACAGTTACTCCGGTGCTCCTCGCGGCGGCCCGATGGTGGTCTGACGGGAAGTGCAAACTGCTATCCTGGCATTCCGCTTACGCCTTCCTCTACATGGCCGGCGTGTCGGTGGCTTGCTACTTCATCTTTTTCCGGACGGCGGAATCCTATTTGTTGTTTACGGTCTTCCTCCTCATCCTGGTTGCGGCAGCCTGGCTGGGTCCGACGGCGGCGCGGGTAGCGGCGCTCGTCATTGCGGGCACGGCGGTTTGGGCCACGCATAACGGAGTAGGTTCGTTCGCCGGCGGAACACTCAGTGGAAATCTGCAGAACCTGGCGTTATTTCTAATCGCTGTTTCCGTCACCGGGATAGCGGTGGGCGGGTTCCGCGCGGCCAGCAATCTGGCGCTGCCGGGTGGAGTGCTGCTGATGGGCTGGGCGGTGAGCGGGTGGCTCTACGGCTCGATGGACCGGGATCGGAAGATATACGATGGAGCCCGTCTCGATGAGGTGATTGGGTCGGTCGAAACGCGAATCAACCACCGTTTCCAGACCTATGAAAAGGTATTGTGGGGCGCCGCGGGATTTCTCGAAGCGTCGGGGGAGATCACTCCCAAGAGCTGGCACATCTATGTCGAGCGCCTGCGTGCGTTCGAAGGGGATCCCGGGACAACCGCGATGGCGATTGTCCAACCGGTTCCCGACAAAGAATTGAATAATTTCGTGCGGACGCACCGGAACAGCGAGTGGCCGGCATTCACGGCCCACAAGATCGACTCCGTGGCCGCCGCTCCCGATTTCTTTCCGGAACACCTGCTGGTGATTTGCGCGGAACCGGAGACAGTGGCGCTGAAGTCAATTGGCGCCGATCTGGCAACGGACCCGCTACGGCGCGCGGCGGCAGAGCAAGCCCGCGATTCCGGAGCCGCCGTATTGAGCAGGAGCACGACGCTGGGGGACGGGTCGGGAAGAGCGCTGCAACTGTTCGTTCCCGTATACCGGGTAGGCGCGTCTCTAAAGACGACGGAGGAGCGGCGAAGCGCTCTGGTTGCGTGGGTGAGCGTGGTTTTCAGGGCCGACACGGTCTTTCGCTCCGCGTTGGGCGCACTCGAAGGCGTCCTTTCGCTGAAGGTGTACTATGGCGAGCACGCCGCGCCCAGCGATCAGTTCTTTCAATCGGGCGGGGGACAGAGGGCGCCTCGCGCGCCTGAGCGGACCACTCACCTGACGCTGGGAAAAAACACGTGGACATTAGATTGGCGCCGGCTTCCCAACTTTCCGTACGTCAGCAGAACACCAACAGCGTGGGCCGCGGGATGTACGGCGCTGCTCTCACTTTTATTGGCGGGTCTGGTCATGGCGTTGCAAGCCACGAGACAACGGGCAACCGATCGCTTGAAGTTGATCGAGTCCGCGTCGAGTTTGGGGACGTGGGAATTAGATGTCACGGCAAAAACTGTTCAGTGCTCCGGGCAACTTCTACGGTTGTATGGCATTTACGAGGATAAAGAACGCCTGACGCTCGAAGAGTGGCTCAGTTACGTGCATCCTGATGACCGCGAACTGGTGATCGGAGAACTCATGACCCCGCGCGGTAACCGCGAGTCCATCGACCGCCAATATCGGGTTGTGTGGCCGGATGGATCGATCCATTGGCTTCATAGCAGGGCGCTCCCGGTTTTTGGCGCGCATGGAGAACAGAGCCTGGTGGTGGGGGTGGATTTCGACATCAGCGAAGTCAAGCAATTGCAGAGCCAGCTCGCCCAGGCGCAGAAGCTGGAATCGGTCGGACAACTCGCCGCCGGTGTAGCACACGAGATCAATACACCGATACAGTACGTCGGCGATAATGCCAAATTCCTGGAGGACGCCTTCCGGGAACTGATCGGCGCGCCGGGCAAGTCCGAGAACTCCCATCGTCAGACGCAGGGAGACGAGCGGGAACTGGAGTATCTGCGCAAGGAAGTGCCGGTCGCGATTACGCAGCTAATCGAAGGCGTGAATCAGGTGGCGCGAATTGTGCGCGCCATGAAGGAGTTTTCGCATCCGGGGCCCCTCGATATAGCCGCCGTGGATATCAACCGGGCTATCGAGAGCACCATTCTGGTTTCCAAGCACGAATGGAAATTCGTCGCGGAGGTAACCACGAATCTTGATCCGAACCTGCCGCTGGTTCCGTGCGTAGCCGGAGAGTTGAATCAAGTAATCTTGAACCTGATCGTCAACGCGGCTCACGCGATCGCGGACGTGGTGAAGGATTCGGGAAGACTGGGCAGAATCCGCATCAGCACGCGGCAGAGAGATTCGGTGGTAGAGATTTCTGTCGCCGACACAGGCACGGGCATTCCGGATGGCATACAGTCGCGGGTCTTTGACCCGTTTTTCACGACCAAGCCGGTCGGCAAGGGCACGGGACAGGGCCTCGCCATTGCGCACACGGTGATTGTGCAAAAGCACAAGGGCACGCTCCGGTTTGAAACGGAACGCGGGCGCGGCACCACGTTCGTCATCGAGCTTCCACTGGCTCATGAGTTGGAACCGGCGTAGCGGGCGACGGGAGCAATCCGGCCCTAATTTTTACCGCCGAGGCGCCAAGACGCCGGGAAAGATGTCAAAGGCCAATGAAGGTTCGAACAATCCGCGCTTCATCGGGTTTGTGCGCCGACGGTGCAGAGGGAACTCGGGGCTGACGCGTCGCGATGGGGCGGACGCACGCCCGGATGCCGCACCCGCATAGAGCCGGTTCGGGTACAATGCGGCCATGCGGGTTCCACGAGTGCTCCTGACTTGCGCGGCGGCGGCGCTGGCGGCTCGGGCCGCGGTTCCGGATTGCGATCGCGCCTGCCTCAAGAGCGCGCTCGATCAATATCTGAATGCCGTGGTTAAACACGATTCCGCGGCGGCGCCGTTGTTCATCGGATTCCGGCAAACGGATAACTCAATTGTTGTGCGGCCGGGGATGGGCGTCTGGAAGACCGTGACGGCGCTCGGAAAACTGCAGCGGCGGTACCTGGATCCGGTCAGCGGACAAGCTGGTTACTTCGGCCTCGTGGAGGAAGGGAGCGAAGCCGCGATCGCCACGGTGCGCGTGAAAGTGGAACACCGCAAGATTACCGAAGCCGAATGGCTGATCGCGCGCAAGGGCGACCCAGGGCTTAACGGCCCGGCGGCGCCGGGCCAACCGGCGGGCAATTTCTTTGACCCGGAGAATCTTGCCGCCAACCCTCCTCCGGAGCGCACGCTTGCCAAGGAGGCGCGGCTGCCCCGCGAAGCGCTGATGGCCATCACGAACAGCTATTTTGACGGCATCACGACGCACAACGGATCGATTATCATGGCGTACCCGGGCTGCGTACGCGTGGAGAACGGCCGGACGGTGACGGGACGGAACACCGGGCAGAGCGTGACCGACTGCACCTCGAACCTGGAGACGATCAACATTCAGAATGTCGCGGCGCGGCGGTATCCGATTCTGGACGAAGAGGCCGGAGTGGCGCTGGCGATCGCGGTGTTCCTCAGAAAGCCCGGGACTCCGACGAGGCGGAACGTGTTTAGCGAATGGTTTGTCATCGACAAAGACAAGATTCGCAGCATTTACTCGGCAATGTTCTATCCGCCGCCGGAAGCGCCTGTGCCCAATTGGCCGCCGTTTGACGGGAACTGGCCGCTCCCGGCGACGCTCGGCGTGGCGGGGGCAAAGTAAACTATGGATCGGACCGGCAACAGTAAAATTACACGGCGGACGCTGCTGCAAGCGTTTCCAGCGGCGGTGACCGTGTCACGGGCGTTCGGACAGGCGGGCGCAGCGCCGATCCCGGCGAGGAAGCTGAACCAGATGACGCTGGTGGTTTCGGATATCGGGCGCTCGCTGGAGTTCTATCAAGGCCTGTTCGGCATGCCGATCCAGGCCCGGCAAGGCTCGACGGTTCTTCTGCGCGTCGGCAGCGGGCCGCAATTTCTCGCGCTCAAAGCCGCGGAAGGGAGCGCGAAGCCCGGCTACAGTCACTTCGGAATCGGCGTGAATGGGTTCGATGCCGGGCGGGTGCTAAAGGCTCTTACCGATCATGGTGTAACGCGGAGCGATGACCCGGCGCCGATGACAGCGCGGATTCAAATGCGCGGTCCGGAAGAAGGAGGGGCGCGGGAGGGGACGCCGGAACTGTTTCTGCGCGATCCCAGCGGGATCGTGGTGCAATTGCAGGACACGACCTACTGCGGCGGGGCCGGCGCGCTGGGAAATGTATGCCGGGCGCTGCAGACGGCTGCGCCCAAGGGCCGCTTCGCGCTGCGTGACCTGAGCCACTTCACGATTTTTGTTCCCGACGCTGCGCGCGCCCAGCAGTTTTACCAGGAAGTATTTGGGTTGTTTATCCAGGCTCATCAGGGGCCGGCGGCGCCGGTTTTCGGAGTCGGCGCGGGGCCGCAGTTTCTGATGCTGGCGGGACGAGGCGGCGCATCAGCCGCGGCGGGAAGCATCAATCACGGATGCTTTTTCATGGAACGGTTCAATCCCGAGGAGGTGCTGAAGGGATTGACGGACTATGGGTTAAAGCCGCGCGAAGACGGGGGCGGACCCGTCGAGCCGCTGCGGCACTACGTCACGATGCGGATGCCGAATCGCGGGGGAGCGGCCGAGGGAACGGCGGAGTTATACTTCACCGATCCGGACGGTATTCTCCTGCAGCTTCAAGACCCGCGGTACTGCGGCGGGGCAGGGAAGCTGGGCGAAGTTTGTACGGCTTAGATCGGCGGCGTTACGGGATCTGGCCGCCGGTGAACGCCTGGTAGCCGCGGTAGGCCCAAATGCCGCCGGTCATCGCCAGCAGCGCCGCGGAAGCAAAGCCGAAGCCTTTGGCCCAGGCAGTAACGCGCTCGACTTTCGCGATGATCAATCGCTGTTCGGCGGCCTGCCGGTCTTCGGCCGGGTCGAGCACCAGACTATCTTGCTCTCTTAAGCCGACCAGCGACTTCCAGATCATGAGGGCAACGAACACCGTGGTCACTGCCCCCCAAGCAATCCAACTCAAAGTGAGAAAAGAATTACCAAACATCGGCAACCTCCTTACTCGAGATTTCTGTCGAATATATTCTTCAAACCGGCGGCCGAAGTCAACGGGGCGGGCTCCAGCCCGTCTTCAAAACTTGACTTGCACCACCAGACGCAACATCCGCGGATTCAGAATTGCGGCGGGGGTGCCACCGATACCGCCCTTCACGAATGGTGTGACCGATGTTCCCAACGTCTGGTTCTCCTGATAAACCGTGTTGGCGTTGAGAAGGTTGAAGATCTGGCCCTCCGCCTTGATGTTCCAGCGGTCACGGATCACGAACCCGCGGCGGATGGCAATATCCAATTGATTCAACTGAGGCGTCAAACGGCTTCCCGGCGCGACCAGCATAATCGTTTCAGAACCCTGCAACAGGCCCGGGTTCACGGTGGCGCCCGGCGAGGGGCAATTACAGTTAGCCGGATATTTTGTGGTCGATGTCAGCGTCCAGTAGACTTCCTTAAATCCTTGCTGCGCACCCGCAAATATGGTCTCCGGATTCGTCACGCCATATGGCGGATTGTTCAACACGAAATTAGTGTTGTAGACCGGGTCGGAATACACGGACGCGCTGACTTCGAACCTGTACCACAAGGGAATGTTCGTCTGGAGTTTGAACTCGTTTCGGTAAGGAATCGAGCCCACCTGTCCCAAATCCTGATGCAAGTTCCCGTACCAGTCGCAGTACCGCAGCGAGTTTGGGTCGTTAATCAGATTGCCGGTGCCGGCCGTCTGGTCGCATTGGCGGGATAGCTCGTGATCGATAGTCCAGCCCGCGAAGATGAAGGCGCCGTGCGGCAGGCGTCCCGCGAGCGAAGTCTCAAATCCGTTATACGAATTGGCCCGCAAGCTCCGGGGCGCATTCGTTTGAAAGAGCACCGGCGTCAGCCCGCGGAAAGACGAGTTCAGGTTGTACATCGTGATGGGCGTGCCATCCAGCGGATTGGTGATGGTGAACGGCGTCCAAGCTGATGACGGCACGGATTGATTCACGATCAGTTCCTGCTGATAGTCGTCACGGCGGACCCAGTTGAAATTCACGGTCAGGCCATTGCGGATCTCGTGCTGGACGCCCGCGGAATACTGGATGTTGTATTCGCGGTGATAATTCGGGTCGAGCGTTCGCGGCGTCAGCGTCCCGAATGCGCCCGCAGGAGCCGCGCCGATTTCGCTATCTAGCGGAAAGCAAGTTGCACCGGTGCAGCTGGTATTCCACGCGCGGCTCTGCGAGGCTACGAACATCGGGTTGAATGCCTGCAGGTTGTTGGCGACTAGCGGCGTTTCGTATTTTCCGGCGCCCGCCTTTAGCGCCGTCTTGTGATTGCCGAATAGATCGTACACCAGCCCGAGCCGCGGCGCCCAATCCTTAAAGCACGAGATCCCCTTGTAGGTGCTGCACGTGATGGCCGAGAAGCTTCGCGCCGGCACAAAGCGTCCGGCCGGCGCGCTCGCCGCATCGATCTGGTTAGAGAGATAGTCCCACCGGATTCCCGGCGTGATGGTCAACCGTTTGATCCTCCAGGTATCCATCAAATACAGGCCCAGATCGGCGTTCAAATGCGGCTTGTTGTACAGCGGTGTATCGTAAGCCGTAACGCTGGTCGGCACGCCGTTGGCTTCGACCGCGTACAGGTCGCCATTCATGAAGGTCTTTTGATATGCGGGCCCAAAGCTGTCCTGGACTCCGAACTTGATCTGGTGCGATCCGGTTACGTAGAAACCGCCTCCCTGCACGACGTAGCGGTCGAAATTATAAATCTGCTGCATCGTGCCAACGTTGTAGCGCAGACCTTTGACCGTATCCTGGACCAGCACGTTGGAGTACCAGAGCGGAGAGAAAGGAGTCTGGGTCTGGCCATTCTGGTATCGGATGTTGTAATCGAGCTTGTCGAACGAGAACCCTGCCTCGAGGATCAGTCTCGGCGTGATCGTGCCGGTCCACTTTTCCTGCGTGATGTAATACATCGCCGGGATCCGTTGGGTGGTGGCTTGAAAGTTGGCCGCGACGCCATTAACGATGTTGGTGACGGCCTCGTCCTCGGACCGTTTGAAGTCTCGCATCCACATGGCGCTGAACTTGTTTTTCGCGTTCATCTGATAGGTCAGGCGTAAATGGCCCGTGTAAATGTGCGAACGATCGATACAGGGACTGCCGTTGTTCAGGCAAAGCGGCGATTGCTGGTAAGTTTGCTGCTTGCGCCCGGACAGAAGAAACCACAGCTTGTCTTTCTTGATGGGTCCGCCGAGGGATCCATCGAAGTCTTGCAGTTGTGTGATTGCCGACTGCGCGGCAATGCCTCGCGCGAGCAGATTCGAGTCGAGGTTCGTTCCAACAAATTGCGACGGGGTATAGGCGCCGAAGAACTCTCCATGGAAGGCGTTGCCTCCGTCCTTAGGAATCAGGTTGACGTACACGCCGCCGGCGGTTGCTTCCACGGGGTTGCTCACGGTCGAATACGTCGCTTCTTGAACCAGTTCGTTTTCAACGTACGTCTGAATCTGGCCGTCGCTCTGAGTGGTATTAATCAGCATGCTGTCCAGCAGATAAACATTGTGCTCGGGCGGGTTGCCGTGAGTGGCGATGTAAGTCTGCTGGATCTGCTGCGACCCTCCGACATCCGGGATATTCAGGTGCACGGCAGGTATGTAGGAGCCCACCGACTGCAGATTTCGCGCAGTCGGCAGCGAGTCGAGGTCCGTGCGGGTAAGCACCTCCGGGTGCGATGTGTTCTCCACGTCAACGGTGGCGATCTTGCTCTGCACCTCGACGGTCTGTCCGATCGAGCCCACTTGCATGTTGGCATCCACGGGGACTGTGACATTGGCCGGCACCTCCACCTGCTGTCTGACTGTGTTGAACCCCATCAAGGTGAAAGTGACGGTGTAATTGCCGGGCCGCACGTCAACGATGGCATAGCGGCCTTCCGAGTTAGTGACTGCCGAGCGCGATCTTTCGATGAGCGCTTCGCTCGACGCCTCAATGGCCACTCCGGCCAATACCGCGCCCGAGGCATCCTTCGCCTGGCCGGAAATTGTGCTCTGCGCGGACGCGCACACCGAGAGCAGAAGTACGATTGTAATTCCCGCGAACAAGCGGACAACAGACGTAATCATCCCCATCTCCTTGGCACTCCTGTTTCACTCAGACGCGTGCCCGATAATTGGCGTGACTATATTCCCAGCCGCAGGCGGTGTCAAGGGGATGGAGTTAAATC
>CAZKQQ010000059.1:0-15921 GCA_964554945.1 uncultured Solibacteraceae bacterium
GAGATCATCACCAGCGACACAACCAAGCAGCTCATGAGCCGCCTCGGGCGCGACCGCCTGAAGGAATCGCTGAACAGCGTGCCCGGGATGATCGAGACGTTGAAGGCGCGAGCAGCCAACGCCCGCACGCCGCAGGATCGCGACTGGGCGAACGAGCAGGTACGCCAATTGCAGGCTTACCAGGAAGAGATGAAGAGTTATCCCCTGGAACTTCCCACCGTGACGTTCGCAAAGACGCACGTAATCCAGGACAGCGCCGGCGATTTGCACATCGAGTTCCACGGGCGAGCACATACGGCCGGAGACATTCAGGTTTTTTCGCCATCGAAGAAAGCGGTGGCTGCGGGAGACACGATCATTGGGTTTTTGCCCAACTTGAACGATGGGTATCCGCGTCCCTGGCCCAAGACCATCGATTCGGTGGCGGAGCTGAAGTTCGACTATCTCGTGGGTGGTCACGGCCCGGTGCAGCACGGGCGCGGGCGCATGGGACAGTTCCGGAATTACATCGAAGACCTCACGGCACGGGTGGAGAAAGCGAAGAAGGCCGGAGTGCCGCTGCCGGAACTGCAGAAAACCATCACCGTGGCATCACTGCCGACGTTGCAGGACCAGGGCTTCGGGAAATACGTGGCCGAGAACCTGGCGAAACATGCGATCTACATTGGGAGCCGGACGGCGGTGGAAGAACGGTTGGCCGGGAATATCACGGCAATCTATAACAATCTGGATCGGGCTTAGCAACGCGCCCCGTGTGCTATCTTCGTCACGATGGAGAAACGGCTCAAGGCGAAGACGGCAATCGTGACGGGCGCGAACCGCGGGATTGGGAAGGCGATCGCGCAGAGGCTGGCGGGAGAGGGATGCCGCGTGGTTCTGTGCGCCCGCGATGGAAAACTTCTGCAGGACACGGTGCGCGAGATCGAAAATGACGGCGGCATGGCGGCTGCCCTGGCGTTGGATCTGCGAACACCGGAGGCGGGAACGCGGGTGGCGGAGTTCGCCAGGAGCACGTACGGGCAGATCGACATTGTCGTAAATAATGCCGGCGCGACCAAGCGGGGGGAGTTTCTGGAACTGACCGACGCGGATTGGGAGGACGGGTTCGCTCTGAAGTTCTTCGGCGCAGTGCGTCTGACGCGCGCGGCGTGGCCGCATCTAAAGGCAAACTCCGGGGCGGTCGTCAACATTTCCGGCGTGGGCGGACGGATGCCGGGGGCGCAGTTTACGATCGGCGGCTCAGTGAACGCGGCGATGCTGTCGTTTACGAAGGCCATGGCCGACGCTGGGATTCGCGATGGAGTCCGCGTGAATGCGATAAATCCTGGAAACGTGCGTACCGGCCGCTACATCCAAAGACTGGAACAGGTGGCGCGCGAGCATGGCGTCGATGCTGCGGCGGCAGAGAAGAAGATTGTCGAAGGTGCTCAGGTAACGCGGATCGGCGAGCCGGAGGATATAGCGGCGTTGGTGGCGTTCGTGGTCAGTGCCGAGGGTAGCTTTCTGCAGGGGGCGCTGATCGATATGGATGGCGGCGCTACGAAGGTGATTTGAAGAAGGTCAGGTGAGATGGCGGAAGCGGCCCGGATGGTCTTGATCGTCGACGACGACGCGCAGATTCTCAAGCTGGTGCAGAAGATGCTGCGGTCGCGTAATTTCCGTATCGAAGTGGCGCCGAAACCGAGCGACGCCTTGCGAATCGCGGAGAGCCAGCCCGTAGACCTTCTGATTTCCGATATCGCGCTGCCCGAGATGGATGGCAAGCGGCTGACCGAACGGGTGCTGAAGCTCCACCCGGAGGCCGCCGTGCTGTTGATCTCCGGACAGTACAGCGAAAACTCGCGATTCGTGAAATCGGCGCGAGTGAAGTTTCTAAGCAAACCATTCTTTCCTTCCGACTTGCTGCGGGTGATGGACGAGTTGTTTCCGCCCGCATAGCGCGGAGGGGAACGTCCCGTCTGTCCCCCGGTTTTGGTAGAGTCGAATTCATGTTGCGGGTTTTGTGGATCGCGGCGGTGTTATGCGGTATGGCGCAGGCGCAGCCGGGCGCTGTGCCGCTTACGGCCAGCTTGCCGAATGGAGAGGCGCTGGGAACCGTATCGTCGGTGGCGGTGGATCGCAACGGCGTGATCTATGTTTTGCAGCGCGGCGACAAGGCGGATCCTGTAATTGCGGTCGACCGGCGAGGCCGCGTGCTGCGGTCGTGGGGCAAGGGAATGTTTACGGTTCCGCATAGCGTGCGGGTGGACGCGGAGGGGAACATCTGGACTGTCGATGCGGGGAGTTCGCTGCTGCTAAAGTTTACCCCCGAAGGGAAGAAGCTTCAGGAAATTGACGTGGGGGAGGTCGCGAAAGGCTCCGACTGCGCGTTTCCAACGCTCTGCGGAACCACCGACGTGACGTTCGGACCCAATGGCCGGCTGTTCATTTCGGACGGGTATGGCAATGCGCGCATTCTGGAATACACCTCCGACGGGAAGCGAGTCAAAACGTGGGGGAGCAAAGGCACGGGGCCGGGCCAGTTCCAAATTCCACACGGCATTGCATTCGATGGCAACACGCTCTACGTCGCGGACAGGACCAACGCGCGAGTGCAGCGGTTCGATCTGGATGGAAAATATCTGGGGGAATGGACGCACCTGGGGCGGCCGTTTGCGCTGAAGATCGAAGGGGCCGCCTTATGGGTGGCGGGGATGACGGTCGAGACCAAGGCAACACCGCGGATCCTCAAAGTGGATACGGCGACCGGGAAAATTCTGGGACAGGCGGAGGCGCCGGGCCCCCATTCCATCGATGTTAACGATGCCGGAGAGGTTTTCGCCGGCGGGTGCTGCGGGGGATCGAATCCGGCCGGGTTCTTCTGGCTCCGGTTACACTAGTAGATGAGTATGTCTCTAATCGGGCCCCTGCTGGTTCTCGGCGGCTACTTTGCCCTGATACGGTGGGTGCTGCCGCGCCTTGGTGTTCCAACTTGAATGTCGCAGTCCTGTGACGTCGGGTCGCGACGTACTAAAGATAAGACGCAAGAAGATGTTGCGGGCCTGCGCCGCTGAATTTGGCCAGGCTGGAAACCTACCCACATACGTGATGTAGACTAGCGTGTGCTGGAGGGCTGAATGCGCGCGGCGATATTCTTTCTCATCACGGGCCTGCTTGGACAGATCTGCGCTCAAACCGGCGTGACCGTGTTCGAAGGCGCACGGCTCATCACCGGAGACGGTGCCACAATCGAAGATTCTGCATTTTTGGTCGAGAATACGCAATTCTCGCGGGTGGGCCGAAGAGGCCAGGTGCCGGCGCCCGCCGGGGCCGTTCACGTCGATCTGGCGGGCAAGACGGTCATGCCGGCGAAGGTGGATCTCCACGGCCACATCGGGTTCCAGCACGATGTGGATGGGACCATGGCGAAGGAGTATTTCACGCGCGACAATCTCGTCGACCATCTGCAGCGGCTGGCGTATTACGGATTCAGCGGGATCATTGGAATCGGGGACTTGGTCGACCGCTCGGATCTGCACGGCGGGAGAACGAACTGGGGCAACGTCCCTTTGCGGGTACGGGACGAGATCACTCCGGGCGCGGCCCTGTTTCGCACGGCGGGCACGGGAATCGCGTGGCCGGGATCGGGAGCGAACGGACATCCCTCGCGCACGGACGTGCCCTATCCTGTCACCACGGTGGAGGAGGCGCGCGCCGCGGTTCAGGATAATGTACGGATCAAACCGGAATTTATCAAAATCTGGGTGGACGACCGGGACGGGCGGACCAGGAAGCTGACGCCCCCGCTGTATCTGGCGATCATCAACGAGGCGCACAAATACAACGTCCCGGTAGCGGCGCATAACGTCACGCTGGCGGATGCGAAGCAGTTGATGCGCGCGGGAGTGGAAGGCTGGCTGCACCTCCCGGTGCGGAATGGGGAGGCTCCCGATGAGGAGCTGCTGGGCATCATCAGGGACCGCGTCGCGCGAAAGGACCGGCCCAACATGTGGTTCAATCCGGGCGCGGGGTGGACCGCTTCCGGCCGCGAGGTCTGGGACGATCCGCTGCTGCGCGAGACAGTCTCACCGGAGCAGATTCAGCGGCATTGGGGCAATTATCTGGCGAAGCTGACGCCACAATCGGTGGATCGCGCGCGGCAAAATCTGCGGCAGATCGGAGCGTCCAATGCGCTCAAGCTCCGCGATGCAGGAATGAAGATTGTTCTGGGCAGCGACACGGGGCAGACGCGATTCTTCATCGGCTGGATGGGCCAACTGGAATTGGAGAATTGGGTCTACATGGGGCTGACGCCGATGCAAGCGATCTTGGCGGCCACCCGCGATTCGGCGGACATGGCTCATCTGAATACGGGAATGGTGGCGCCGGGCAAGAGCGCGGATTTCATCGTGCTCGATGCGAACCCGCTGGAGAACATCGGCAATACGCGGAAGATCAATCAGGTTTATCTGCGCGGGCAAGAGGTGGATCGCGCGGGAATGCGGGCGCGGTGGCAGGCGGCTTGGAAAAACCGCTGATCTGTTTCTCTACTGCTCTTTGAACTGCGCCAGCGCCGGGATGTCTTTGGCGGGCTTGGAATCGGGAAGCGTCTTGACGTACGCGTGGATGTCGGCCAGTTGCTGATCGGTGAGCACCTTTGCGGAGAACGATGGCATCTGGCGCGTGCGCGGAGACCGGACATACGCGGTGAACGCAGCAGGGGTCATGCGCATCGGGACCAGGCGGGCGCCAGGGCCGTTCTGCCCGGAGAACCCGTGGCAGGCATAGCAACTGTACTTCATAAAGAGGTCCTTGCCGCGGGACGCGTCGCCGGCGGGGGCTTGCTGAGCTGCAAGGAACGCCGGCACGAGCAGCGCGATCATCAATATTAAGGATTGAAGAAACCTATTCATGTCAGTCTCCTGAGCAGCGGCCGGGAACTATCTTATCACGCACTTTCAAGCCGGTTTCGCCAAGGAAAAGGCGCATTTCCGCGAGGTCGTGCTCGCTCAGCCCCCACAACTGTGCGGCACATCGATTGACGGCGGCCTCGGCCCTGGCGGTTGTTTCGACCGTACCGTGCGCTCGCCGCGATGCGGAGGCGAGCGCACGGTGGATCGGGTTGGCGCAGTCGAAGCGAGGCACGGCAATGTGCTCGAGTACGTGGGTATCGATCTGAGTCTCCACAGTATAGGCAGAGACGGCCGCGCTGACGGGCAGCGAATTGAGCACGCCGCAGAGGTAGTGCGCTTCATTGTCCGACCCGGCCGCCACGATCATGAGTTTGTGATCGGGAATCACAACCTTGTCACCCGTTGGGCCAACCACTGCAGCGGTAAAGGGCAGGGCTTGCTCGCGCCAGACCACCTTCCATGGCGCGAAGGAGTAATCGCCGATGTTGAACATCGAGTAGAACGGTGCACCCTCCTTGAAGTAACGCTTATACGCGGGGCGCTGCCGCAGGAGCCCTTCGAAACGGCTCAAATATGAGAAGGCTCGCGGAAATGCGCGTTTCATTTCCGTTTCGGGAATGGCGCTCAACTTCATGCCGGGGTGGTGGGTGACCAGAATCGAGTGTTCGGGGACGGCGCTCCAGCGGCTGACATTTTGGCCTCGCAAAAGGGGATACACGAGGCCCGACTCGAGGAAGGCCTCGGTGGACGGCGCCACTTTACGAGCACCCTGTGTGACGTTGCGCACGGCAACACGGCCGCGCGCGCGCTTCTGAACGTCGAGCCAGAAAACCGCGTTGGCTCCCCCGGTATTCACGCCTTCGCGGGCGCGGTAGGGCGAAGGTCCCAGAATGCGCGTAATCGCAGCGAGCGTGCGGGGACGCGCGCAGATCCAGGGGCTGGTGACATCCACGGAGATCGGCCGCGCGCGCCAGCGATGTTGTTGCTCGCGGCTGTGGTGCACGTATGCCACCGGATATTCGGTCTCGCGGCCTTTTTCCAAAACGAGAGTGGCGGTGCGGTTAGCCGCGGCATCGAAGGGCTGCAGCTTGACGAGATCTTCCACCAGGAGGACCCCCAATGGTATTCCATCGGGCAAACGGAATCGGCGGAAACCCTGTCCCGCGGCCGCTGCTTTGAATAAGGATTGCGAGACGATGAAGCCGAGCCGGCCGCCCTTTCGGAGAAACCGGTCGGCCGCGACATAAGTCATCAGCATCGAAAGGTCATACTTCGCGGCGCCGAGGATGGTTTGCATTCCGGTTTTTCGTTTTGGAAACAGCCCGTAGTGTTCCCAGAGCGGCGTGGTCTCGCGGCGGTAGTCTCCGGCAAGGTCTTGCCAATTTACCCACGGCGGGTTGCCGATGATGAAGTCGCAGGTGCCTTCGAGTTGTTTCGGCGGAGCAAGCACCGAGTCTGTCTGAAAAACAGGAACGTCGGGCGCGCCCCGAGTGAAGCGCAACAGATCGCCGAGCGCCAGCAGATAATTCGCTCGGGCAGCCTGCACGGCCAGCGGATGTACATCGAAACCAATCACGTTGGTCAGAATCAGATCGAGCGCCTGCTTGGGAGCAATTTGTCCGGACGCGACGCGGCGGCGGATGTATTTGATGAGCAGGACCAGAAACGTGCCGGAGCCGCATGCGGGATCGAGGACGCGCTTCGACGCGTTCCCCAGATCCGGCCCGAGCGTGGACGCAAGCAATTTTTCCGCCAGCCAGTCCGGCGTGTAGTATTCACCGAGGGCGTGACGGACCTCGCGCGAAAAAAGTTGACGATATAGATCTTTGAGAAGGTCGGCTGGTTCTGGAGGAGGACCGTACTCAGCGAGACGATGACTCAGGATGGCTGCGCCCTTGGGAAATGGTGCGCCGGTGGCGCGGGCGGTGAGACACTCCAGCAAAATACCATAGTAGGCGCGCGCGGGATCGGGAGCCCCAGCGCGTTTGAAGGCTGCTATTGCATGCCGCGCCAGCGCGTTTTTCGGGCCAAAATCGGCGGCCAGTTGCGCGGCGGTGAGCGCCTTTGCGGCCCCTGGCGAAGACACTCTCAAAGGCTAGCACGTTGTATAATTGCCAACGAACATGCAGGGCAGGTGGATACTCATCGGCATGCCGGCCGCAGTGGCGTTGGCCGCGGCTTTCGCGCCAACGGCGGTTCGGGCGTGCGGATTCACCCAGTCAATGCCGGTCACGGTGCCTTTCACCGGCGCGGCGGAGAAGCACCGGAGATCACATCCGGATCCGGCGTTCCGTCCCCGGCCCTTCGGAAAATGAGGTAGAGTTGAAGGACTCCGGCGCCAAAGGTCGGGGATGTTCTACAGTCAGGTATTGCCGGTCGCGGGACTTCTGCTGCTGTGTGGCGCTGCCCACGCGCAAATCGCGGTTTCCGGCCGTGTGCTCGATGAAAATGGCGCTGCCGTTGCCCAGGCGGCAGTGCGGTTTCGATCGGCAGACGCGTCGGAGCAGCCGATTGAACTCTCCACAGGACCGGGCGGAAATTTCGCGGTGATGCTGCCGCATCCGGGCGGTTACCGGGTGACGGCCACTTGCAAAGGTTTCTTTTCCCTCAAAGACACACCGGTCAGCATCGATCAGGATACCCCGTCGATGCAACTGGTGCTCAACCACCTAAGCGAAGTTCTGTCATCCATTGATGTGCCGGGCGCATCGAATCCGGTGGATCCTGAGCAGACCGGTAACGACAAGACGCTGAGCAATCTGGAGATTCTCGAGATTCCGTATCAGGGCCGCGATGTCAATGCGGCGCTGAAGCTGATTCCGGGCGTGGTGCAGGATTCCCAAAACGGGATGCATCTTTCCGGCAGCGCGGCCAACCAGGTGATGTACACGCTGGACAGTTTCAATATCACCGATCCGATCAGCGGCACGTTCCAGACACGTCTTAACGTGGATGCCGTGCGAAGCATGCGTTTCGAGACGGGCAGCTACTCGCCGGAATTCGGCAAGGGTTCGGCGGGAGTGGTTGCCATCGACAGCCAGATGGGTAATGACGTGATCCGGCACAATGCGACAAATTTTGTGCCGGGGGTCGATACGGCATCCGGCCTGCATATCGGCACGTGGTCGCCGCGATTTGAGCTTACCGGACCGATTGTGAAAGGCCGGGCCTGGTTCTCGGAAAGCGTGGACGCGGTGTACAGCGAGTTCACCGTGCCGGACGCGAAAGATCACAGCCGGATCTCGAGCGTGCGAATTGATAATCTGCTGCGGGTTCAGGTGAATCTCACGCCCAGGAATCTGGTGTTCGCCTCGTTCCTGGAGAATGCGGCGGATGCGCCAGGCACGGGGCTAAGCGCGCTCGATCCGTACTCGACGACGCAGGACCGGCGTGCGCGCACCTGGTTCTTCAGCCTGAAGCACGACTATTACCTGAGCAGCGGAGCGATTCTGGAATGGGGCTATGCCGAGGACCGGACATTGCTGCGGGATATCCCGCTGGGCGATACGTTGTACCAGATCACGCCGCACGGCCATGGCGGCAATTTCTTCCTGAATTCGCGAGAAACCGCGCGGCGGCAACAGTGGCTCGTCAATGTAACGCCGAAAGCTATTCATTGGGCCGGCGCGCACCAGCTGCGGGCTGGCGTCGACGCCGACCGTTTGAATTACAACGTGGTGAACCGGCGCACCGGATACGAGATGTTCGCGTTGAACGGCGCGCTGCTGAGCCGCACCACGTTTCAAGGAAGCGGCGCATTCAGCCGTCCAAACACAGAGGCCTCCACCTACCTCATGGATTCCTGGAAAGTGAGACCGAACCTGGTGGTGGTGACAGGCGTGCGGCAGGATTGGGATGAATTGCTGCGTAACGTGGTGTGGTCGCCGCGCATCTCGACAGCCCTGTCACCGTTCGGCTGGAGAAATACGAAATTGACCGCCGGATACGCAGTGACGCGGGATTCGTCGTTGCTGACACAGTTCGCGCGGCCGCTGGACCAATACGCGGTCACGATCGGTTACGACCCCGATGGCGCTGTGCTCTGGGGACCGGCTGCAACTTACTTTGCGATTCCGCCAGGCCACTTGCGCACACCTCTTTACCGAAACTGGACGGCGGGCCTGGAACAGATATTGCCGGGCAACACGCTCCTGACAGTCAGCTATCAAAGCCGGCGCGGACAGGATGGACTGACGTACGTTTTCGCGAATACAGCGCCGAATCCGGCGCTGGCGGCTCTGTTCGTGCTTCGGAACTACGGGCACGACGTGTTTGATTCGGCGGAGATCACGGTGCGGCGGTCATTCGGCAAGCAATACGAATGGATGGCGAGCTATACGCGGTCGCGCGCGCTTTCCAATTCGGTGATCGGCTACTCGGTGGATCAGCCTTTGTGGTCGCCGAACAACGTGGGGCGTATGCCGTGGGACACGCCGAACCACCTGTTGGCGTGGGGCTATTTTCCGACACCATGGCCGAATTGGGCGGTCTCGGCCCTGGTGGAGGCGCGGAACGGACTTCCATTCTCAGCCTCGACTGCCGCGGGCGCGATCGTGGGAGACATCAATTCGTACCGGCTGCCTTCCTACTTTGATCTGGACTTCCACGTGGAACGGCGCCTGCGCTTGGGAAAACATTATGTGGCGCTGCGCGCGGGCTTCGCCAATCTGACCAATCATCGGAACCCCACGCTGGTAAACAGCGTGATCGGAACGCCGGACTTTCTGACTTACTATGGCAGCCAGGGGCGGCATCTGGTATTCCGGCTGCGGTGGCTGGGAACCAACTGAGCGAAGCTCACATTCGAACAAGCCGGCGAGAGCGTCGGCCCCGGGACATTGATCAAGCGATTTTTGGTCGCCAGACTAGATGCCCATGGCGGCTTCGTAGGCTTTCCGCACTTCTTCCGGCTGATCAGCCTGGAACGGGAAGCCGTTCGCAAGCTGCTTGCCTAACAGCGGGTGCTTCAACAGCTCTTCCCGGGTTGCGCCCTGGGTCAGGATCTTGCGCTCGGCAATCGGCAATTCGACCGACCGGTTCACTTCGGGGTCGCGGATGATGGCCTTGGGATCTTCGCCACGGGCGATACGGTCGAGGTCGCTCAGGAAGCAGTTGCGCATCATGAGGATGCCTCGATCGCTCGTGCCGAGGTGCTCCTGGGTGCGGTCGGCGATAGTCCCCTGCCCTATCCAGGCAACGAAATCCTGGTTCATGATGTGGCTCGAGATCCAACGGCCGGTTTTTTCGTCGTGGACCGGACCGTGCCACGCGGGTATACGCTCCTGCACATAGGGTTCCTGCTCTTTCGGAACGCGACTGAAGGCCCACGTTACGCTCAGCGTGTTTTCGTCGTCGATCGGAACGCGCCACTCGAAGTGATCGCCGGTAAAAAGCGCATTCGGCCAAAGGCAGACGCGGCCCACGGTCCAGAGCAGGTCCGATTCGCTCATGCCTTCGCGGATACGGCGATAGACGAAGCCGTAATCGAATTCCTCGAAGGCCAGTTTGAGGTGCCGCGGCGAATAGGGGCCCAGACGGTCGTTCAGGCGCACGCTCCAGTTCATGTGCATCCACTCGAAGTGCAGGGGGTCGATCGAATTTTCCTGGCACTGGAACCAGTTGCAAGGGACCACCGCAAACACGATCTGGACAAAACCGTTCGACCAGGTGAACGGCTCCCAGTTGGGCACCAGGGGGGCAGGCTCGGGTCCGAGGTAAGCCCACACCAAACCAGCTCTGGTTTCCACCGGATACGATTTGATTCGAATCTTATCCTTGAAGCGGGCCTCGGGCTCGGCCACATCTTCATAAGGCTGTTCGACGCAGCGGCCGCGCTCGTCAAACCGCCAGCCGTGATAGTTGCATCTCAAGCCGCAGGACTCGACGAAGCCATAGGAAAGATCGGCGCGGCGGTGCGGGCAGCGGCGATCCACCAGGCCGAAGGTGCCGCTGAGATCTTTATAGAGCGTGAGGTCCTCGCCGAGCAGCCGAATCGGCTTGATGGATTCTTTTTCGAACTCGCTGACGCCGGCAATTGGCATCCAGTAACGGCGCAGCAGATTGCCCATCGGAGTGCCGGGACCGACCTGTGTGAGCAACTGGTTTTTGGCTGCATCGAGCATCTTGGCGTCATCCTATCACTGAAGCCCGGTCAAGATATAATGCGGGAGATCATAGTCTCTTCACGAATCAAGGAAAACCCATGGCTGCATGCATAAAGGCCCTGATCGGCGCTCTGGCGGTCGCGTATCTTGCACCGTCTCAGCCGGCCCAGAAAATTACGATTAATTATCCGACCCGCAGCGGCGCATCCTGGCCAATGTACATCGCCAAAGAGGGCGGCTACTACCAGAAATATGGGCTCGATGTGGATTTGAAATTTGGCGTGCACCCCGCCGGCATCGCCATGCTGGTGAGCGGCGAGGCGGCGATGGCCAACTACTCGCTGGAACAGGCGATGGAGGCGAGCACGAAGGACGGGTCCTTCGTGATGGTGGGTAGTTCGCTGAATAAAGCCCTGTTCGCCTTGATGGCCAACAAGACTTTTTCGGACGTCAAGCAGCTCAGGGGGAAGCGGCTGGCCGTTGGACAGCTTGCCGATGCGCCGTATAACTACACCGTGGCGCTGCTCAAGAGCTATGGTCTCGGAGTGCACGACGTGCAGTGGATCCCGGTCGGCACCGATGTCAGTGGGCGGGCGGCGGCACTGGTCAGCGGGCGCGCGGATGCCACGCTGCTGACGGCTCCCAACTATTTCCGCCTGGAGGAGCAGGGATATAAGAACCTGGCCAACCTCGCCGATCACAATGAAATTTATGCGGCCACCGTGTACATGCTGCGCAAGAGCAAGGTGGCGTCGGATCCGAATTTGCCCGAACAGCTGATCAAGGCGCACGCGGAAGCCATCAAGCGCTTCTATGACGACGAAGCTTTCGCGGTGAAGGCCTATGAGGCGTTTGACAAACAGCCGGAAGACGACGTGAAACGCATCTACGACCGGTACAAACAAAGCAACCTGTTCGAACGCGTCCCCTATGTGCTCGCCAATGCCGTGAAATCGGTGATTGCGCAGCAATCGGACGAGCGCATGGCGGCGCAGATGAAATCGTTCGATTTCCGCACGGTCGTCGATAATACCTATGTCGACCGGTTGGTGCGCGACGGTTTCTTTGAAAAGCTGTATGGGCCGGAAGTGAAAACTGAAGAAAGCAAGAAGCAGAAACTGGCGATCAGGAAGTAGTTCAGGAGAAACCGAAGAATGGCCGAGATTGTGTTGGGGATGGGGTCGTCGCACGGACCGCTGCTATCGACACCGCCGGAGCAATGGGATTTGCGGGCGGGCGCGGACCGGGCGAACAAGAACCACTGGTTTCGCGGGAAGACTTACGATTATGAATCGCTGCTGAAGGAGCGTGCGCCCGGATTCGCGAACGAAGTCACGGTCGAAGTGCGGCGCGAACGATTCGCGCAGTGCCGGCGCGCGATGGAGGCGCTGGGGCGCAAATTCCAAGAGGTGAAGCCGGATGCGGTGGTTATCGTAGGCAACGATCAGCGGGAATTCTTCGGCGAAGATTTGACGCCATCGATTACCGTGTATCGGGGCAAGGAGATCGTCAACCAGCAGGATCCGCACGAACCGGCGCCGGGGCTGGCGATCGCCGAAGGCGGAAACGCGCCCAAGGGAGGCGCCACCTACCCGGGCTCTCCGGACTTGGCGGATCATCTTCTGCGCGCGCTGGCCGATGAAGATTTTGACCTGGCGCAATCGTCGACCAAGCCGCAGGGCGCGACTCGTCCGGGAATTCCGCACGCGTACGGATTTATCTATCACTCGATTTTGGGAGACAATCCACCGCCCAGTGTGCCCATCATTCTGAACGTGCATTTCCCGCACAACCAGCCGAAGCTCGCGCGGTGTTTGAAGTTGGGGCACGCCTTGCGCCGGGCAATCAAAAATTATCAGGGATGCGGGCGCGTGGCGCTGATCGCTTCCGGCGGGCTGACCCACTTCGTGATCGATGAGGACCTGGATCGAACCGTCCTTACCGCAATGGAAAAGGGCGACGAAGACACGCTGGCGAAGCTGCCGGAGAACGTGTTCAAAGTCGGCACGGCGGAAATCAAGAACTGGTATCCGGTGATTGCGGCGATGAATGCGGAAGGCCGGCGTTTTCATAGGGTCGACTACGTGCCCTGCTACCGGTCGGAAGCCGGCACCGGGAACGCGATGGCCTTTGTGTACTGGGAATAAATTGGGGAGCAAGGAATTGATGCGCCTGATATTCGCTTTGATCGCGGCTGCGTGCGCGTGTGCCGAAACGCCGGTAGAATCGAGCCTGGAGACGCGCTTTCAGCTCGATTTGAAAGTTCCCGACGCGGCCCTCGCGACATTACTGCCATCTGGCTTTACTCCCAATGTTGCGACCCAGGGGCCGGCGAAGGACTGTAATCTGCGGGCTGTGTTCATCGACCGTGTCACGATTAATGGACCGGATGGAAAACCCGCCGGCAAAGGATCGAACCGGCTCGTTTACCTTGCTGCGCCAGTCAAAGATGCAAGCGGCGGCGCCGCGCAGGTGGTAATTGCAGGACTCACCGAAGACCCGGAGGATGCGCCGGGGCCATTCGGGGTTTATCTGCGCGCAACCACTCACAGTATGCAGCGCACAACGGCTGCCGGCGCTAGCGGACCGATCCAGGATTCGCAGGACTGGTTATTCGCCGCCGCCACCGGCGAACGGCTCGAACTGCATATCAAGTACGAGCGCGGCGTAGCCAACAAAGCCAACCCGGCCGACGTCCGGTTTTATTCGGCTAAGAATCCGGGATTCTTCCAGATCTCGCGGCAGGAACAGGTGCTGGATATTCTACGCAACGTGACTACGAATCCGGCCGACCGCGTCAAGGAGTTCTCGTTTAAGGCAGGAGGCGGAAGTTATGCCAGGCTGTTCGACGGGACGGAGAAACCGCTGAGCTGGGATAACATTCTGTGGGTTCACCGCACGGTGCTGGCGCCCTAAAAATCGTATACTAAATAACAGTTCCGCGGGCGTTCCTCCAGGAGGGGTCATGGCTGCCAAACTCATTGGGATGTGCGTCGCTGCTGTTGCTTTGTTGCCTGCAGCCGGGAAAGTCACCTTCACCGAGAATATCGCGCCGATTCTTTACCAGAACTGCGTGACATGCCACCGGCCGGGCGAGGCGGCGCCATTTTCGCTCATTTCCTATGAAGACGCGAAGAAGCGGGGCGCGATCCTCGCAACCGTGACCAAGTCCCGCTACATGCCGCCGTGGCACGCGGCGCATGGATACGGCGAGTTCGCCGACGAGCGGCGGCTCACGGACGCGCAGATCGCGGCCATCGGTGACTGGGTCAGCCAGGGAATGCCGCAAGGCGATGCCGCGAAGATGCCGAAGATGCCGCAATTCCCGGATGGCTGGCACCTCGGTAAGCCCGATCTCGTCTTGGAGATGCCGGCCGGTTTTGATCTGCCCGCAAGCGGACCAGACATCTATCGGAATTTTATTATTCCCAGCCACCTGGCCGAAGACAAGTGGGTGCGCGCGGTGGAGTTTCACCCGAGCGCACGCAAGGTAGTGCATCACGTCCTGTATGCGTACGTGGGCGGCGGCGCGCTGGCGAAGATCGATGGCGCCGATGGGCGGCCCGGCTTCGGTGGGATGGGTAGCATTGGCGTGACGCCCGGTGGCGCCGGCTCCGGTAGTCTGGGCGGCTGGGCCGTCGGCGCGACTCCCGTATTTCTCCCCGAGGGGCTGGCTCTCCCCATGCCAAAGGGCTCGGATTTCGTTCTCCAGATGCATTTTCATCTAACCGGAAAACCCGAGGTGGAGAAATCCACGGTCGGCATTTATTTCGCGGATAAGGCTCCGGAGCGGAAGCTGATGTCTGTGCAACTGCCGGCCATTTTTGGATTTGGAGCCGGTCTCGACATTCCGGCCGGCGACAGGAATTATACGGTGGACGATTCCTTGACGCTGCCGGTCGATGTGATGGCGTACGCGGCCGGTGCGCACGCGCACTATGTGGGCAAGGAAATGAAAGCCACGGCAACCTTGCCGGATGGCTCAACCACGCCATTATTGTGGATTCCTGATTGGGATTTCGCCTGGCAGGATCGCTACAATTACAAGGCTCCGGTATCGTTGCCTAAGGGCACGCGAATCGACGTGCACTTGCGTTATGACAACTCCGGTGACAACCCGCGCAACCCCAGCAATCCCCCGAAGCGCGTGCAGTGGGGCGAGCAGTCGTTCGATGAGATGGGAAGCGTAACCCTACAGGTGCTGGCCGTCCACAAAGAGGATGAGGCGGCGTTGCAACAAGCCCTCAACGATCGGGCCCGCGCGGCATTGCGTAAAGGCTTACAGGACGGCACGGCAGCCCGGTTTCAGCAGGAGCAGGCCGCACACTTACCAAGCGCCGGTAGCGCACCTCGTAATTAGGCGGCAACTCCGCTTCACGGTCGGTTGCTGGAACCTGCTCAGCCGCCGCTCCGAACCGGTATACCTACTTGACGGCGAGCCAGGCGATGAAAAGGCCGTCTGGCTTGACGTCCTCCCAATAGGAAATGAAGCGGCTCGAGACCTGCCGGCAGTCACGCGCCAGCAGCCGCTCCAGTTCCTTGCGGGTGAACCAGCGTTCCCATTCGGGAGTTTTGAGACGGCCCCAGTGCTCGGCGTTCTTATCGATCACGGCAATGCGGCCGCCGGGCTTTACCACCCGGCAGATTTCCGCCACCGCCCTTTCGACTTCCACCGCGTGCTCCAGCGATTCGGTGGCGTAGGCGGCGTCGAAGAAATCCGCTTCAAAAGGCAAATCGGTCATGGAGCCGGCACGCGTGTGAATTCCTTCCGGCACAAATCGAAGCATCTCCTCGGAAATATCCAGCCCCCACAATTCGGCTTCCGGCTCTTGCTCCAGAAACACGCGGGCGAAACGGCCCTTGCCGCATCCCACGTCGAGCACCCGTTTGCCGCGGAGCGCACCCAGGTGTTCACGAATCAATTT
>CAZKQQ010000059.1:15931-34049 GCA_964554945.1 uncultured Solibacteraceae bacterium
GTAAAGGCGTGGATCAACGGTGGTGGGAAAATGCTCCTCATCGGCCGACGCCTGGTCGAACGAGGATTGGATTTGCGCCCGCAGTTCGGGAGTAAGCCGGGGATCTGCCCGCCGCGCAAACCACCGTTTCCAGTTCACCCATTCACCTGGTTGTCCGGCGACGCCCGCGTGAGGAAGATCGGTAGACCAAGCTTGTGATCGTAGAAGGGCCGATACCGATCGACGTTGTACATCGTATCGACATCCACGCGCCGCGGCCCGAGGCTGGGATCGGGAATTGGGGCCAGAACGAAACAGCCGTTGCAAATGGCGGTCATCATGCCGTGCTTGCCATCCTCGATCGCATCCATCGCCATCCCCGCAAAGGTTGCGGCCACCATCCGGTCCACGAAGTCCGGACTGCCGGAGCGCAGGTCGTAAGTTAAATCGCTGACAATCGTCTCCTCGCCCGTGCTCTTCTTGATTTCAGTGCTCAGATCTTCGGCCACGCTCACTTTCTTGCGGTGTCCGAAGGCGTCAGGCTCCCCATACTCCTTCACCTCGTAGCCTTCCCACTCGGCGCCTTCTGAAAGGATTACCAGCGAGTAGTTGCTGGGATTGTTCCGCTTGTCGTTCATGAGCAGGTCGATCAGCTTGTGCAGATTAATTCGGTATTCCGGAATCGCGCACCGGGTGGAAGTCACATACGCGGTGTAGAGAGCGGTATAGCCCGCATCGCGTCCAAAGACGCGAAAAATCCCAATGCGCTCATGCGAGCCGACCGTGGTGCGCTGTCGTTCCACTGCATCCATGGCGCGCGTGATCGCCGTCGAGAAGCCGATGCAGTACTCGGTATTCCGCACATCGTTGTCCATGGTCTTGGGAACCGCGATGACGTTCATGCCCTGCCGCCCGAGCTCAGCCGCGTAACTGAGCGTGTCGTCGCCGCCAATGGCGATCAGATAATCCAGGCCCAGGATCTCGATATTCCGCAGCACCGCCGGAGTGACGTCATTCACGGTCGTGGTGACGCCTTTCTTGGTGGTGTCGTGCTTGGGAAAAGTCTGCGAGGCGAGAGCCGGCGGCAGCTTCCTCATCTTGGAAGGATTCGTTCGCGAGGTATGCAGGTACGTGCCCCCGGTGCGATCGATTGTGCGCGTGTTATGCCGGTCAAGCGGCAGGACGTAGCGGCTGCGGCTCCGCGGGTCCTGCAGATCGACGTGCGTCAGACCTTCCCAGCCGCGCCGTATTCCGATGAATTCGCATCCGACTTCAGCGCCGCGATAGACCACGGTTTTGATGACCGAATTTAGTCCGGGCACGTCACCGCCGCCCGTCAGGATACCGATTCGTTTCCCAGCCATCCATCCTCCACCAGATTCAGATCAAAAACGCGCCGCCAGGATCGCTTTATTACACACCGGAAACCTCATTGTAAAGGATGGCATTGGAGCGTCCGTGGGATGAGCCCGCCGGAGCTACAATAAGGATGCGCTTGCCGGGACCGGCTGCCTCAGGCTGGTTCGGATTGCGGGGGACGGCGTTGCGGATTACATTGTCACGACTGCCGGATCGGTTGCGCGGCTCACACAGTTCGAATATACTCCGCAAAGTACCGCTGCTCGATTCCGAGTTGCGGAGCGACATCCAGACAGGAGGCACCCCATGCCCAAGT
Organism: uncultured Solibacteraceae bacterium; assembly: GCA_964554945.1. Lineage (GTDB taxonomy): Bacteria > Acidobacteriota > Terriglobia > Bryobacterales > Bryobacteraceae > PSRJ01. The sequence continues at coordinate 17,586 of CAZKQQ010000059.1, forward strand.
GGCTCAGGACGTTGATCGGGATAAGCTCTCTCACCGTCTTCAGCGTGGTGTTCATTCTGGGAGCAGCGCCGGGCGCCCACGCTCAGGCTGCCGCCGCAGCCCAGAAAAAGCCGAAAGATAATGCCGAATACGACATCTTTAACGAAGCCATCAAAGACATTCAGGGAAATAATTCGGCAAAGGCGGTAACCGACCTCGACACCTGGGTACAGAAGTATCCGGATTCGGATTTCAAAGACGACCGTCTCTACTACTACATGCAGGCCTACAGCAAGGCAAACCCGCCGCAGCCCGCCAAGGTGGTGGATTATGGAACGCAACTGGTGAACAAAGGTCTGAAGACGACCTTCGCGGATCCGCAGCAAGGCCCCACCGTGATCTTGAATGTCCTATACCTGCTGACGGCCACCGTGCCCACCCTGCCCAATCCGACCCCCGATCAGATAGCCCTCGGAGAAAAGGCGGCGCACGATCTCCTGGACTTTTTGCCGACGTTCTTTACAGCCGACAAAAAGCCGGCAAATACACCGGATCAAGCTTGGGCCCAGGCGCGCAATCAACTGGAGACTACCGCCAAAAAGTCACTGATCGCGCTCTCCCTGATACCCGGCAACCAGGCGATGGCGAAGAAACCTCAGGATTGCCCTGCGGCCGAGGAGGCCTATAAGAAAGGACTCCTGGTCTATCCGGACAGCTCTATGCATGCGTACCAATTGGCGCTGGCGTTGCGCTGCCAGCAGAAGGAGAATCCCGATAAGATCCCGCAGGCGGTCTACGAGTTCGAACGCGCGGCGGTGATCGATCCCACCCTGGGAGGGGGCGCCGATCCCAAGAAGATCCAGGATTTCGCCGATACAGCGTACGCGACGGTTCATGGCAGCACCGAAGGCCTGGACCAGCTCAAGCAGCAGGCCAAGGGTGCGCCCCTTCCACCGGCCGGCTTTACCATCAAGACTGCCACGCAGATCGCGCAGGAAAACCAGGCCAAGTTCGAGCAGAATAATCCGCAGCTCGCGTTGTGGATGAAGATCAAGGGCCAACTCGCCGACACCGGCGGCGAACAGTACTTCCAGGATCAATTGAAGAACTCGGCGGTGCCGCAGCTCAAGGGAACGCTGGTGGAGGCCAAGCCCGAGTGCCGCCCCAAGGAATTGCTGGTCGCGCTTCCCCTTCCCGACGCACAGCAGCAGCCGCTACGGCCGGAAATCACCTTGAAACTCGACACAGCCTTGACGGGCAAGCCCGATCTCAACAAGGAGTTCACGTGGGAAGGCGTGCCGTCGGCTTTCAGCAAAGACCCGTTCATGCTGACTATGGATACGGAAAAGGCCAAGGTGGATGGTTTGAGCGTAACGCCGTGCGCGGCAGCCCCGGCTCGAAGAGGCGGAGCCCGCCGTGCCGCCGCCAAGAAAAACTAGCGCCGGTGGAGGCTAACCATGACTCCTTCTCCCGACCCGCAGGACCTCGCGTTCCTTAACGAGATTCTTGCCGAGTTCGAAAACGATCCCGATATGCGGGAAAGCTTAATGCGGGAGCGCATCGAAGCCGCCCGCACTTACCTGACTCTCTCCATGCCCAGCGAGTACCGGCTAGAGTTGAAACTGGCGGAGGGCGTGCTGGACGAAGTCCCGGATACAGCCATGCGGAACCGCATCGCCAAGTTCCTCCGTGGGCAGCGGGGCCATCCCTGAGGCGCCGGGGGCCATCTGTTCCTGCGCTAACGAAGCCACAAAAGATCAGAATCCCGGGGCATAAACTCGGCTTCCAGACGGGACGTTTTCTTGTTTTTTCCTGCGACCGGGAAAATTTCCCGCCCGCTAGCGCCTCAACACGCTCTTGGCAATCATGGCGTGGACCCCTTTGGTGCCGTCCACCAGTTGCGTGATCTCCAGGTCGACGGCAACGCTCGTCAGCGCATAGGCGTCTTCGCGGCTGAGCTTTTTCTCATTGGTCAAAAAATCGATCGTCTCCAGAACGCACAGCCGCGCCGCCTGGGTCAGGTCGGGATCAAGCCCCATCGTGATGTAGTGCGTCGGGGTCTCGGCGCGCGGCCATTTCAAATGCATGTCGTGGCGCACAATGAACTGAAAAACGCCGGTCAGAGAGGTCTCCAGCGCGGTGATATCCACTTCGCCGTTGCCTTGGCCGGCGTGCCCGTCCCCGACCTCGAACAGAGCGCCCATGGCGTGCACCGGAATGAACAACGTGGTGCCGGCAACCAATTCTTTGTTGTCGAGATTCCCTGCATGAATTCCGGGCGGGGCGCTATTGATCTTCCCGGCGGCTTCCGGCGGCGCGATTCCCATGCTTCCGAAGAATGGCTTCAGTGGCAGATCGATTCCTTCGCCGAAATGCCCGATCATCCGCTTGCGGTCGATCGGAATAATTTTCGTCCGGCCCTGCGGAAAAACGTCCGCCAGAAAGCCGTTGCGCCCGGAACTGTTGTATGCGTAAGGCAAATCCAGCCGAATGCTGCGAATGCGGACTTCGAGCACGTCGCCGGGCTCGGCGCCTTCGATGGCAATCGGCCCCGTCAGCAGATGGCCGCCCGGCCCCCGGTTTTCCTGCGGGATCCCGGCATAGATCTGGCGCAGTTCGGGCTGGATCTGGTCAGGCGGCAGACCCGCGCGCTCAAGAGTCTGCGGATTACCGGAAACAGTCTGGATCTCGACGATGTCGCCCGATTTGACCGTCAGCACCGGCTTGGCGCCCGCCCAGTAATAGCCCCAGGCCAGCGTCTGCGGCCCCGCTTTGAGCTGATAGTTCGCGGCCGGCGACACGCTCGCGGCCAGAAGGAAGCAACCCAACACGCGCCTCATAGCTGCTTATCCTGACATAGTTCCGGCACGCAGCGCCATGGCGCGCCAGATTACTCCACGTACTGTTCCATGCCCATGCTCAGGCTGATCTCACCGCCATCCGCCATCTGCCGCGCCGTCGCGATTAGAACCTGGCGCGCGTTCTGTACGTCTTTGAGGCGCACTGAGCCCAGTGCCTCCATGTCTTCGGCCAGCATTGCCGCCGACCGCTGCGACATGGCTGATGCAAAATGCTTCCTGATCTGTGCTGTGGCGCCTTTCAACGCTAGCGTGAGCACCTTGCGATCCGCCTTGCCGAGCAGCTTGCGCAACGACTCTTCGGGGATGTTCAATAAGTCCTCGAAGACGAACATGATCTGGCGAATTTGCTGCCCCAGTTCCGGATCGTCGTTGGTGATTTCCTTGAGAATCCCCTCGCTGTTCTCAGGTTCTATCCGGTTCAACAGCTCGGCCACCATGCGGACTCCGCCGAAGGACTCCGAAGTGGATTCACCGACGCCCCGCAATTTCGACCCGATAATTTTGCCCAGACGGCTCGTCACCTCCGGCGACACTTGATCGAGAGCCGCCACGCGCCGAACCACTTGCGCGCGCAATTTATCCGGCAGTTCGCTCAATAACCGCGCCGCGCGCGTCGAATCCATGTTGCAGACTATGAGGGCCAGGGTCTGGGGGTGTTCTCGTTGGACCACCTTGGCGAGCTGTTGGGGATCCACTTTGCGCAGAATATCGAGGCCCGAGGAATCCCCGCCAACGGATCGCAACAGGCGTTCCGCCATGCGCTTGCCCGTTTCCGGACCGAATGCCGACAACAACACCGAGGTGGCGTATTCGACGCCTCCTGCTATGTTGGCCCCTTCACCGGCCGTCGACAGAAACTCGTTCATTACGAACTGGCGGTCTTGTTGATTGAGCCGCCCGAGAGTACTGATCTCGCGTGTGAGGTCATGGACCTGTTCTTCGGTGAGCTGACGAATGATCGCCGCGCTGGCGTCGTCGCCGAGGCTCGTCAAGAGAATGGCGGCTTTGCGGGCGCCGGAAAGGGCGCCGTCCCCGGATTCCAATGGGCCCTCGGCGCCTGGAGCCGCGCCGGCACTCCGGGAAGGCGCCCCGCCGGCATGGTTCACCTGGCGAACATCCACGGCAAGATCAGGTTTGTCTGACACTCCGGTCTTCGGCCTTTCCACTGTTACGAAAAACTAGCCCTAATTGCCCGTAATGTTCCGCCTGAACGGAAGCGACCTTGGCAGAAGCGAACTTATTTAATAAAACATGAATAGCCATCTCAATCAAACTCTTATTTCCCTTAGTTCAAAGGATATTAATCTCGTTCGAAAGGTAAACTGATGCTGGAAAACCAGACGTCACGCGCAGGCCTGGCGAGACCATTCCGAGCCCGGCTCAGCCTGAGATATGCCACACGGTGCGGCCATTGTGCGCCGCTACCCAGTGCTGTCCGTATCGTTCTCGGGGCACGAGCCCAACTACGGAAAACGTAGGCTGCCTCGGCCCCTCGAGCCGCCTGATTCGGTCGGCCGGTCTATACTAGGCGCTATGAACCTCGTGCGATTCGCTGGCGTCTGCGCTGTCGCGGCGGCTCTTCTGGTAGCTCCGGCGGCCCGGGCGCAAACGGCCCCTTCCGACCCTCTCGATGAGGCCTTTGCGAAGTTCTGGGCGGCGGCATCTCCACAGCAGGCAGCCCCGATTGCCGAAGAAATCGTGAAAACCGGTATCTCCTTTGACGAGGCTTGGCGTCGGCTGCAGCGCGGGCGCAGCTACTCGGCGCAAAAAAGCGGTGTATTTTTTCTGAGCAACCGCACCGGTGACGGCGTCGAGCACAATTTCGCCGTCAATATCCCTTCGGGTTATGATCCGGCGCGGCGCTACCAGGTTCGCTTTCAGTTGCACGGAGGAATCGGAGCGCGGACCGATAATAAGCCGCGCGGCAATGGCGAGATCGGCGCTCTGGCCGGCGCCGAACAGATTTACGTCCTGCCGTACGCCTGGGAAGACGCGCCGTGGTGGAGCGATGATCAGGTGAGTAACCTGAGCGCGATTGTCGACGCGTTGAAGCGCACCTATAACATCGATGAAAATCGCGTGGTCGTGGCTGGCGTTTCCGATGGCGCTACCGGAGCGTATTACATTGCCATGCGCGACACCACTCCGTACGCCAGTTTCCTCCCCCTCAACGGTTTTATCGCGGTGCTCTCGAACAGTGACATCGATGATGGTCGGACATTTCCCGCCAATCTGCGGAATAAACCCCTGTTTGTAGTGAACGGCGGGCGCGACCGGCTCTATCCGACTGCAATCGTCGAGCCATACACCAAACATCTGATGCGCGCCGGAGTTGAGATCGAATATCATCCGCAGCCGGATGGGGAACACAATACCCGTTGGTGGCCGGAGGTCAAGGATCTGTTCGAGACCTTCGTCACCAGGCATCCGCGAGATCCCTTTCCGGACAAGCTCTCCTGGCAGGCGGCCGATAATGCTCACGGTCGGGCGCACTGGCTCGTCATCGATCAGTTCGGATCCGTACCCGGCGAGTCCGTCAATCTGCCCGACGGGAACGCAGTGGACCCCTCGGAGCTTGATTTGCTCGACGAAACCGGCCGCCGGATTTTTCCCAACGCCAGCGGAGGCCGCGTGGACTTGATCCGGACGGGCAATACGGTGGACGCCACCACGCGCGGAGTTACGGCATTCACGTTGCTGCTCTCGCCCGAGAAATTTGATTTCTCTCAGCCCATCCGGGTGCTGGCGAACGGCCGGCAGGTTTTTCAGGGTCGGGTCGAGCGAAGTCCGGCGACGCTCCTGAAGTGGGCGGCACGCGACAACGACCGGACCATGTTATTTGCCGCGGAACTCAAAATTAATTTGAAACGCTGAGCGCGGAAACCCGGTGTCGAAACCCGGGGACAGACGGGACGTTTTCTGGTTTTTTCCTCGCGACCTGTACCCGGGTCACAATCCTGACCTGCTCCTTCCGGCAGAACGGCTCCTCCCCGATGGCCGGCGGAAATGCCTCCGGCTCCTGGGCCATAACGGTGTCCAAGAAACCTGGCCTGTAGCGCCGATTGTACCAACAGCCCTATCATTGAGACGTGTCCGGACAATCAATTCGGCACATCCACACTCCATGGCAGGCCCAAGTGATCCCCTCATCGAGTTGTATGAACTGGTGGTCCGGGTCCCTGCGCTCATTGGACGATTGATCTACATTGCCAGCCTATGGAATCCCGAAACAACTCGCTATGATCGCGGTTTGCCGGAGAGGCTTCGCTTTACTGATGCTGACAAAGCCCTGGCCAAGTGGCATTACACTTTCTTTGTGGAGTGGCTTTCGTTGCCGCTGCCGGAAAAAGAGCGCGATGTTCATCTCTATTGGAGAAGCATCGGGGGGAGCCAGGATCAAATCAAAACGGTCCGGCAGCAAGCTGAAGCAGCGATCCCCCCATTGGTCCGAACCGAAGAGCGGAAGTTTTTTATTCAAGACCTTACCTTCATCTTGGCTACCCTGTGAATTGCGGACCCCGCAGTCACCGCCACGCTCGTTCATCACCGAACCCGCAAATATTTCTAGCCCTCACAAAATACAGCCCCAACCTCCTTGGTAATGCCCGTGACGGCCGCACAAATTTGGCAGCGCGTTCCATAATTAAATTAGGAGGAGGATGTCTTTTGAGTGACAGTCGCCCTACAGAGCCGCTCGTAAGGCGCGAGTGCCAGCCGTCCGGAACCGCCGCTCACCGCGGGCTCCGATTTGTACAAATCGGAGTCTGCCGGATAAACTCTCTGCTTTCAACAAATCTCTCCCGTTTCCCCGAAACGATCGTTTCGGAAAACGGCTCCAGGCAAAGGAAACGGCTAACCCGGCAGCACCTTTTGGAGTACTTCCAGCAACGTCCGGGCTGTATACGGCTTCTGCAGGAATCCCGCCAGACCCTTCCCCGAAAACCGCTGGATGGCTTCCACCTCGTTATAGCCGCTGGACAGGATCACCGGAATCGTCGGATGAATGGCTCGCAATTCCCGGAGCGTGGCCTCCCCGCTTAGCACCGGCATTGTCATATCGAGAAGTACGGCGCTGATCGCGGCCACACTGTTGCGAAGGGCGTCCACTGCTTCGCGCCCGTTGGACGCCGTCACAACCTTGTATCCTGCCTTCTGCAAAACCGAAGTGGCCGTCCTCAGCACCACGTCCTCGTCATCGACAACCAGAATGACCCCGGAATTCGGGACCACCGGCGCCTCCACCGGCCCGGCGCTGACCCGGCGCGAACCGTGATGCGCCGGGAAGAGGAGTTTGAACGTCGTGCCCCGGCCCGGCGCGCTATAGACTTTGATTACTCCGCGGTGGCTGCGAATGATACCCAACACGGCCGATAACCCCAAACCGCGGCCCGTGAATTTGGTGGTAAAGAAGGGGTCGAAAATGCGGGCTTGCACTTCGGGAGCCATGCCCGATCCGGTGTCGTGCACTTCCACCGCGACGTATTCCCCCGCTCGTACCTCATCCCCCGATAGAGCTTGCCGAATGTAGTTCTCATCCACGCTCTGGCGCTTCGTGGTGACCAATACCGTTCCGTCAGACCCCTCCGGGATTGCCTCCGCGCCGTTAATCACCAGGTTCATGATCACCTGATGGATCTGAGCGGCATCCGCCTCGATCAGCGGAACCTCGGGATCCAGGTCCAATCGCAGGTGGACGTGTTTGGGTATCGTGGTTCGCAGCAGATTGGCAAGCCCGGAAACCACCGTCGACAGGTTCAGCGGTTCGATCAAGTACCTGCCTTTGCCCGCATAGGCCAGCAGTTGCCGGGTAAGATTGGCGGCCTTTTCCGCGCCGTCGAGGACATTGAGCAGCAAATCCCGGTCGTTTCCCGCGATCGAGTCCAGCAGGAGGCTAGCATTGCCCATGATGCCTGTTAACAGATTATTGAAATCGTGCGCCACTCCGCCGGCCAGCACGCCGATGCTCTCCAGTTTCTGGGTATGGCGTAGTTGATCCTCCATTTGCTTGCGCTCAGTGATGTCCCGGTTGATTTCCAGAAAACCATTTGGCCGTCCTGACGCGTCACGCCGCACCGCCCACCGGCTGGCGACCGTCAAATGCGCGCCGCTCTTACTTACGTGCTCCAGTTCCCCCTGCCAGCCCCCGAATGCGAGCAGCTTGCGGTGCACTTCCTCCAGCGATTCCGGAAATTTGGTCTGCAACAGACGATGAGAGATTTGCCCGCGCGCTTCCTCGCGTGTCCAGCCATAAAGATCTTCGGCGCCCCGGTTCCAGAATTCAATGGTGCCGTCGAGTTGAAGAGACAAAATCGCGTCGTGAGCGAGCTCCAGCAGTTCGGCGCGTTCCTGCAGTCCTTGTTCAAATTGTTTACGCGCTGTGATATCCCGGTAGTTGACCACCAGGCCCGAGACATCGGGATCGGCCAGAAGATTACGCGCCACCGCTTCCATCCAGCACCAGGACCCGCTGGCGTCCTGCGCCCGGAATTCCACCTTGATGGCGGCGCCCGGACCGGGCAGAACTTCCGCCAGCGCGCGTTGCACATGCTCCCGGTCGTCCGGGTGAATGATCTCGAACGGCTCCCGTCCCAGCCATTGCTCCCGCGTATAGCCGAGAACGGACGGTCCGCTCAACGTGATTTTCCCGTCGGCATCCAGCACCAGAAGCCCTTCGGAACTATAATCGACCAGCGCTTTAAACAGCCGCTCACTCTTGTGGAGCATCTCCGCGGCACGCCGCTGTTGAGTAACGTCCCGAAAGTTTGTCACCAGGGCGCCCACGCTCGGATCGTCCAGGAGATTGGTGCCGGTGCTTTGCATCCAGTGCCAGGTGCCGTCCCCGTGGCGGCCCCGCACGGTGATTGTCCGGGCTCCGCGGGGCTCGCTCAGCAGTTCCGCAAAAACGTCACGGACGCTCGAAAGGTCATCCGGATGGACAAGTTCAAAACCGGTCTTGCCCACCAGCTCCTCGGGCCGGTAACCGAAAACACGCCTGGTGCTCTCACTGGCGTACGTAATCACACCCCGCTTGTCCAGCAGAACGATCGCTTCGGTACTGTGCTCCACCAGCGCGCGAAAGCGCGCCTCCGCGCGGGCCAGCGAAGCCTCGGCATCACGCTGCGCCTGGCGCAGCCGCGCCGCGGCGAGCTCCCGCTCGATGGTCGGCCCCAATTGATCCAGTTGATTCTTCTTTACAAAACCATGGGCGCCCAGCCGGACCAGGTCAATCGATCGCTCGTCGGCAGCGTCCGACGACACAATGATAAATGGCACATCAGCACCTGACTTTTTCAGAGTGTCGAGTACGTCGAATGCGCTTGTGCCATCCAGCTGCAATTCCGACAGAACGATATCGGGCCGGGAGCTTTTCAGGGAAGCTTCGAAATCGGCAAGCGTTCTAACCCTGTGGAGCTTTAGATTGTAGCCGGCACGCTGCAGCGCCAGATCAATGGATTCAGCATCGGTGGGACCCTCATCGACGAGGATGATCTCAAACTTTGCAGCCATTGTCAGTCAACACCGTCAGATGCCGATGGTCGCCGCTGGAAATGACTGCGAAGACCTGATTTCATCTTACGCCAGGCCGCCTGCGCCACTCACGCGTGGTTCTGTATTGGCCCGCACGGAGGTTTGAGCCTGCGGGACCCGACTCATCCGGCGCGAATTTGTATATTATCTGTTGCTCGGTTAACCATGCCGCTTCCTTGACTTTGGAACGGGCGAACAGGTAGTGTGGCAATCACGGAGGGTTTCGATGCAAAGGCGAATATTGGCGGTCCTGAGTGGTGCGGCGCTATGCGTGCCTAGCTTTGCCCAAACGACTGGCGCGGCGGCGAAAGCCAAATCCACCGCGTCTAAGACTTGGACCGCGCCTCGCACTCCCGACGGCCATCCCGACCTCCAGGGCATTTGGTCGAATGCGACCGTTACCCCGCTGGAGCGCCCCTCCGAACTGGCCGGAAAAGCTGTCCTCAGCGACCAGGAGGCTGCGGAGTTCGCATCGAACACCGTGCGGCGCAATAATGTCGACGTGCGTGAGGCCAAAGGAACTGAGGCCGATGTCGCGCGCGCCTACAACGACTTCTGGTATGACCGGGGCACCAAGACGATTAAGACTAACCGGACATCGCTGATCGTGGACCCCCCCGACGGGCGCATTCCCGCAATGACTCCCGAAGCGCAGAAACGACAGGCAGCTCGCGCCGAGTATCGCCGGTTGCATCCGGCCGATGGCCCGGAGGACCGCGGCTTGTCGGAGCGCTGTCTGAACTGGCGGACCGCCGGCCCACCCATGGTCCCGAGCGCCTACAACAACAACTACGAGATCGTACAGACGCCTGATACCGTCGTCATCTTTAATGAGATGATTCACGACGCGCGTGTCATTCCCATGGACGGACGCCCGCATGTGCCATCAAACATTCGCCAGTGGTTGGGCGATTCCCGCGGCCATTGGGAAGGCGACACGCTGGTGATCGAAACCAGCAATTTCAGCGACAAAACGGCGTTCCAGGGGTCTTCCGAGCACATGCGCCTGACCGAAAAATTCACGCGCGTCGACCCCGATACGCTGCTCTACGAATTCACCGTGAACGATCCTGAAGCGTTTACCAAACCCTGGACGGCTCAGATTCCGAGCGCTCGCAGCGACGGCGCCATCTACGAGTACGCCTGCCACGAAGGCAATTACGGCATGTTCGGAATTCTATCGTCCGCGCGCGCCGAAGAGAAATCGGCGAAGTAGAAAGATCTCCCGCGAGATTCCGAGAGGGGAGCGGAGAGTACGGCAGTGCGGACCTTCTCGCTGCCATACTTCCTCCGATGAGATCCCGCCAGGGACCCTCCGCTCCCTTTCCTGTAGGAACCGGCCGTGGAGTGAACCGTCTCCAACTGAAGTCATATGATGCGTAACGATACTCGAAATTGCCGCACGAGTAAAAAGTAGGTACAGTTTACAGGGCAGCGGCCGAAGTGGCTATGATACAGACGATAGGCAGCTACGGCGCCATGGCATCCCAGCAGTCCACACATGAAGCCGAAGTTCTCCTGGATCAATGGTTTCGGGAGAGCGATCCGGCGCGCGCGCGTACCTTGATGGAGATTCTGGTCCGTCATCACGCCGAACCGCTGATCCGCCGAATTGTCAATTCCAAGCTCCAGCCGGCGCGCCATGCGCGGGCCCGCGGCCCCCAATCGGCCGATATTGACGACGTTTGTGCCACCGCGCTTTACAACCTTCTGGCTCGGCTCGATCGAATCAAGGCCAATGACAGCGAGCCGGCGGTCTGGAATTTCACCGGTTATGCAGCGGTGACCGCCTATAACGCCTGCAACGAATATTTCCGCGCCCGGAAACCGGCGTGGGTCAGGTTATCAATGAAGCTGCGATACCTGGCCACGCATGCTCCCAAATTTAGCTTATGGCAAACCGCGGACGGTCGTGACGTGTGTGGGCTGGCACGGGATCGCGGCCGGGACGTCAACTCAGACACTGCAGGTCTCAGTGAGTCCTGCAAAAAGTTATGGCGGAGTCAGGATCCTGGCAGGCTGAGCCTGGGCGAATTGGTCGAAACGATCTTAAGTGCCGCTCAGGCTCCCTTGATTTTGGACGACCTGGTGGACGTGGTCGCGGAGTGGTCCGGAGTCAAAGAGGTGTGGGTTCAGTCTTTAGACGAGGACCGCGGCGATGACGCACCACGCCGGGAAGTGCCGGACGCTCAGTTGCCGGCCGAAGCTCGCTTGAGGGAGCGCCAATATATCCAGCGCCTCTGGAAAGAGATCTGCGACCTGCCCCTGGAACATCGGAAGGCTTTATTATTCAATTTGCAGGATTCGGCGGGAGGCGATATCGAGCTATTCGATTTCCTCGGAATTGCCACTATTGGTCAGATCGGAGCGGCCCTGGAAATGGAACCGCTGGCTTTTGCGGAGCTGTGGAGACTGCTGCCGCTCGATGACACTTCGATTGGACGGGAACTGGGGCTCAGCCGGCAGGACGTAGCGAATCGCCGCAGTTCCGCCCGGAAACGGCTGGCACGGAAGATGAGGGAATTTGAATACGGAAATTAGTGGAGCGCCGGAAATTACTAGCCCGGTTTCTTCATCCATGTAAACAGGGGACCAGTACGGCTTACAGTACAATTTGGCGTTCCAGAGTTTTATGACCGCTCATTTAAGCGACGAGCAAATTCACGCGTACCGCCAACGGTCGCTGGCAGCCGCGGAACTGCTGGATCTTTCCCGGCACATCGGCACGTGCGAAGCGTGCCGGGTACGGCTCGCCTCGCCGGAAGAGTGGGCCAGGGGCATCCGGGCCTTTCGGAGTGCGTTGAAAGGGGAGACTGGGACGGTCCACCCAGGCTACGAAGAGTTCGAGGCCTACCTGGATGACACAATGGCAGCCGGCGATCGGCTCGCTCTGGAGGCGCACACGCGCGACTGCCAGTCTTGCGCAGCGGATCTCGATGAAATCCGGGTAGTCCGGCAGGAATTGCAGCCGGCACGCCGGGCGGAGTTCTGGAAAGGATTGCTGGGCTGGCGCGGAGGGCTGGCTCTGGCTGGAGCAGCCGCCTGCGCGCTGCTGGCGATTGTGCTGGTTCGGGCGCCGGCTCCACAGGGGCGCGAAGCGGCTCAAGCCGCTAATGTACCAACGCCTCAGCCGCCGGCCCAATCCGGGCCGGTAATTCGCGACGGAACGCACGTCATCTCCATGGCAGCCAACGGCACGCTCGAAGGCTTGGATCAACTGCCGCCGACCGACCGGGCGGCGCTTCAGCAAGCCATCATGCAGGGCCGCATCGAGCGCTCCGCATCGCTTGCGGATCTTGTTCCCAATGGTGGTGTGTTGCTGGGAGCGCCTGGCGAGCCTGCACGCGGCAAGCTCCTTGAGCCTCTATCTGCTGTCGTGGAAAGCCAGCGCCCGACCTTTCGCTGGGAGCCGATTTCCGGCACAACCTACCGCGTGAGCGTTTATGACGGTGATTACAACATGGTCGCCGAGAGCGGCCGCATCACCGCGACCGAGTGGCAGACTTCCAAACCGCTGCGCCGCGGCGTGCGATATTCCTGGCAGATCACCGCCAGTCAAAACGGCGCGGAGTTCACCGTGCCGAGGCCTCCCGCACCGGAAGCCCGTTTTCGCATTCTCGGAGAGGCGGAGGAAGCCAATCTCACCCGCGCCCGAACGCAATCCGGGGATTCTCACCTGGTGCTTGGAATCCTGTACGCGCGCGCGGGAATGCTGAAAGAAGCGGAGCAGGAGCTTCAGGCGCTGCGCCGGCAGAACCCGGCTTCGGCAGAAGTCGCGAACCTTTTGGCCAGCGTGGAGCGCCTGCGCGGCGCCGCGCAGTAACCCAAAACCTCAATTCAAGCCCGCGCCAATTGCGATGAACGGCGCCCAATAGAACGGGTGCTGGTAGGCCGGATCCTTGCGGATCGTAAGCGCCGCTGCGCGCAACGCATCGGCATCGCTCATGCTGTTCCGCCGGTTCTGGTGAAACGCAATCATAAGGCGGCTGGTACTGTCCGATTCCACCTTCCACTGGCTCAGGACCGTGGTCGGCACGCCGGAAACGAATAACGCCCAGCTCAACCCGATCATTCCTTCCCCTGCTCCGACGCGGCCCCGCGCTGTCTCGCATGCGGAGAGCACAGCCAATTCCGCCCGCAGTTTCATGTGCAGGAGTTCCCGCGCCTCGAGGAGCCCGTCTTCCGAGCTGCCGTTTCCTTCACCCGCAAGCAACAGATAAGAGTAAAGCGGGCTGGCGTTGTTGAGAATTCCGTGCGTGGCGAGATGTAAGATTTTCGTGTCAGCGGCCTCGGCTTTAAAGCGGCTCTCGCGGGCCTCGCGGCCGATATAAATATGGCTGCGATCTTCGCCGTAGATTTTGCCGAGCCGCTCGACTTCGGTTTCGGCCCGCGGCAGGTTTCCCAAATCCTCATCGCGATAAACCGCCTTGACCCGGGCGACCTCGCCGCTTCCCCAGGCGGGATTGCCCATCGCCAGCAGTTGTGTTTTGCCCGGAGTTTCCTTGCGCTGTTTTTTCACCTCCATCATTCTCTTGAGTGCTGTGAGCGATGGGGCGTAAGATACGGCCGCGTCATCCAGCAGATACCGGCCGCCCGGGTCCACCAAGGCCTGGAATGGGAGCTCCCACAGAACTCCGTCAGGGACCACGACCAGATGGCGAGTGCGGGACAGGTCCGCTCCGGCGGCGCCAAAAAGAAGCCGGTACAGGCCGGCAGCAGTCGAACGGAATCCTAAATCGCGGTTGGCAAGCTGCGCGCGGAAGCGCTCCACGCGATCCACCAACTGCTTGCGCGAAACCGGCGCCGTCAACACCTGAATCTTCGGCGAGTCGCCGGGACGCACCGTGCCGCTAGCTACAAAAGTGTACAGCTTATCTTCCGCTACCACGAACTCGACGAACGCCGTATCCGCACCCGGCATCATGACGGCGACGTCGTCCAGCTTGACCGGCTCGATGGATCCCGCTTGCAGCTTCCAATCCGGGTGTTCGGCATAGAGGGCGGTCTCGAACGCATCATAGTCGAGACGGGTACGGTTCAGGTCCGCGTGGAAGGCGGCCAACTGAGCCGCCGTCAGACTTCTCTGCCCCCGGAGCAGTTGAGCGTTCAGCGAAGCCAGCTTGAGGCGGAAATCCGTTTCCTTCCGCCGGTCCGCGTCACTCATCAGGCTCGCCATCTCCATCCGGCCGTTCTTGAAGACGTCCAACAGGACGCGGGCCTTGGCGCGCTCGGCATAATCGAAAGCCTCTTGCGGACGCCGGGCAGCCACCAACAAATCGATCATGCGGTCATACGCATCGAGTTTATCTTCGAAGAAGTTCTCTCTCTCCGATTCGCCGCCGGCCACTTCGAGGCGCAAGTCCTCAATTGTGGCGATCGCTTTTTTGTAATCCGCTTCCGCTTGTTCGGACTCTCCCAAGCCCCGACGGGCATTGCCTTGTTCGAGGGACGCGCGCCAGACGGCTTCCCGCATTCCCAACGATGTGCCGGTCTCGGCCGCTTCCGCCGCGACGCGGGCCGCCTCACGGAAGTCGCCTTTGCGGTTGTAGGCTGTTGCCATACGGGTGAGGGTCAGCGCCATCTCACCGCCGCCGCCCATGGCTTTCTGCAGTTCCGCGGCCTTCTGATAATACTCCAGGCCCTTGGCGTGATCACCCTGCGCCGAATAAGCGCTGCCGATAAACGACAGGTTGCTCGCAGCGTACGGCTTGTCCCCAATCTCATCGAAGATCGCGAGACTCTTCTGATATTTCCCGATGGCGTCCTGATATTCTCCCCGGAATTCCCCCACACGCCCCAGGCTCATCAGGGCAATGGCCATCAGCGGTTTCATTGCCGCCGCAGTGGAGGTCTCCAGCGCCCGCTCAAAGTAGTCCTGCGCCTGAGCATAATTGCCCTGCCATAGAAAGAGATTTCCCAAATTGATGAAGTCGATCGACTGCGCACGCTTGTCCGTGGTCGGCGCGTGCAGTTCGTAGAGTTTATTCAAAAGAGAGAAGGCTTGCAGGTAATCCCCACGTTGAGCATAAATAAGCGCCATGTTTCCCATGGCATTAGCGGCCAGACGGCTATCGTGTAGTTTCTCTCCAAGAGCCCGGCTTCGGTCAAAACTGTCCCACGCCGAAGTGAATTCGCCGGAATCCGAATAGACCGCACCCATGTTGTTGAGCGTTCGGGCAGTGCCTGCATCATCGTGCAAATCTTCGCTCAGCGCGAGGCTTTTGCGATAGGTCTCGAGTGCCGCGGCAAAATCACCTTGATCATAGTGCACGAGGCCGGCGTTGTTCCAAGCCAACGCCCGGGCCTCACCCGCGTTGACCCGCTCCGCTACGCTGTTTGCAATGTCATAGACAGCAAGCGCCTGCTTGAATTCGCCATGATTGCGGGCATCGCGTCCGACATCGATGAGAGCGTTCGCCAGATCGGCATCGGCCAGGTCCGGATTTCCAGCCAGCAGGCCGCTCCGCTCATCCACCGTGCCGGCGAGCGCCAGCCGGGAGGCGAGATCCTGTGCGGCCGGAACCTCTTGCCAGATCCTCCAGCCGTTCTGCTCTTTGACAAAATCAAGGACCAGCTTCTTTCTTGTGGAGGCCGCCGCAGTTCCGGGGGTTGCCACGATCTCACGATCGATCCGCACGCGCGCACGGTCCCCGGAAATTTCCGGATCGCCAACCGTGATCTCGCTGATCCGGGAGCCTGTTCCCAGGAGTTTATCGAGCGCCGCCTGCTGCACCGCGCGCTGCGGCGACTTCTCGCTCCAAAGGGCCAGGATCGCCTCCCGGTCCCTCAGGCTGTATCCACTATGCAGCCTTTGCGCCAACTGATTGACCGCGGGAGCGTCCGTCGGCTGGCCTTTCCCGATCAGCGCGCTCAGAAACAGCGCAGGAATGATGGCACGTTTAAGAGGCATGAACGCACTCTAGCGACTGGAGTCTAGCATTATACAGTACGCCTGGGAAGATCCAGTGCTCACAGTAAGTGATGTCTGAAGAAGCGCCGTTTCAGTGTCATGAGTTTCCGGCAGGGATGCGTGACGCCGCGTAGTTCATCCTGATAAGTTCGCATTCAGTCGCGAGGGGGCGGCTGAGGTGAACCG